>NZ_JAJOYY010000003.1:0-397615 GCF_022565895.1 Nesterenkonia sp. YGD6
GAAGGCCCCGCCGGGCTCATCGATCGGTCCTCCCGACCACGCAGAAGCCCCGGCGCCACCACCCCTGCGAAGGTCGCCCAGGTGCTCGAAGCCCGCGAACACCACCGTGAAGGACCCGCGGACCTCAGCGTGCGCACCGGAGTTCCGGCCCGCACGATCTCACGGATCATCGCCCGCGCCGGGTGGCCCCGGCTCTGGGAACTGGACCCGATCACCGGAGACCGGATCCGTGCTGGCCGCGCCACCGAGCACCGCTACGAACACTCAGCCCGCGGGGATCTGATCCATGTGGATGTGAAGAAGATCGGCCGGATCCCGGCCGGTGGAGGCTGGAGGGCACAATCAGGTCAGACCCGCGAAGTCCACAACACCGGGCGTCAGCAAGTGGGCTTCGACTACGTCCACGTGGCCGTTGATGATCACTCCCGGCTCGCCTACGCCGAGGCGCTGCGCGATGAGACCGGGCAGACCTGCGCGGAGTTCCTGGCCCGAGCGGCGGTCTTCATGGCCGCCCACGGGGCCCCGGTGAAGCGTGTGATGACTGATAACGCGCTGGCCTACACCCGGTCCCAAGCATTCCAATCGGTGATGGGCCGACTCGGAGCCAAGCACCTACGGACCAAACCTCGACACCCGTGGCAGAACGGGAAGGCCGAACGGTTCAACAGAACCTTGCAGGAGGGGTGGGCCTATCGGTGCCGCTACACCTCAACGGCTGATCGGACGGCAGCTCTTAGACCGTGGTTAGACTTCTACAACCACCGGCGCCGACACAGCGCCCTTGGAGGCCATCCGCCCATCACTCGCTGTCAACAGCCTCGTGGCTGAGTACAACTAGGCCAGAGCCCGCCGTCGAGATGCGGGAGAAGTTTCCATGCAGAGACGGTGGGACCTCCGGCCCTACAGGATGCCGAGCCCTTAGACCACAGTGGCATTAGACCCGCAGCTCTGTGGGCAGTGACCAGAGGAGTTCGTCTATGCAGCTCGCATCAACGGCCGAGACTCCCACGGACCGCGCCCTCCAGACCGCAGCGGCAGTGGATCTCAAGGGAACCCCGGATCAAGATGCATCCAGGGTGACAGTACTGACGGAGTGGTCGTGAACCCGGTGGCTTCGCAATGGGTCGCAGATTCCGATATCCGCAGAACCGTTGAGCGAGCCTTGACCTGCGACACCGCTGTGCCCCGGGCAGTCAAGTCTCAGGTGCTGAACCGCCACATCACCCTGACCGGTGAGGTGGACTGGGACTTTCAACGCGAAGCCGCCCAGCTGGCGGTCCAAGACCTCTGCGGAGTGAAATCTCTGGACAACCAGATCACCCTGATCGACCGCACGCCTGCGGAGAACGCTGAACAGCGGCTGAAGAACGCCATGTTGCGAAACCCGCAGCTCGACGCCCGCGACGTGAGGGTCACCATCTTGGGCGACACCGCCATCCTGACCGGGCATGTGACATCTCTGGCGCAGAAGAAACAGGCAGGTCTGGCGACCTGGGCCTGCCCCAACGTGACCCGGATCGACAACCGACTGGCCGTCCGACCGTACTGACCAGAGCCTCCAGAACGCCCTAGGCGTTTCACGTTGGGACCTAAGTCCCTTCACGTAGTCAAGACACGGCAGTTGACTGCTTATTGAAGGCATCGTTCGAATCGTGAATAGCCGAATCGCTCTCGGCGAGTCCCTTGCACCGGACACGACCCCGAGAGCAGTAAGGGATCCTCCTCATGCTTGTTCATCCCCCTTTTGAACGCAGTTTCTCCGAAAAGTCGCTATCCGGCCGCACCGGCCGTCATAGGGAACCAAACCTTGAACAGCGAGAAGACCTGAAACTTCTTGCCGTGGATCTGTTGACTGAGCTCGGGGTCGCGGTGGAGGTCGCACCTGCCGCGCAGGGATGTCCCCCTCCGGAGATCGGCGCTGGATGCGCTGGACCTCGAGGAGGTGTCTCCCGTGCGTGCAGCAGCTGAGACGAACTTCAATGTCACTGAGTCCTACGCCGCGCACGGAGGGGCCCTCTTCGCGCACGCGTTCAACGCGCTGGGTGACCGGGCCGAGGCGGAGGACTGCGTGCAGGAAGCGTTCATCCGAGCCTGGCGCAGCAGAGGGCGATACAGCAGCTCGCGCGGCTCGGTGCGGACCTGGCTGTTCGCCATCGAGCGGAACCTCATCATCGACTGCCTCCGGGCGCGCGCCCGGCGCCCGGCGCCCTCGGACGCGGAGAAGATCGAATGGGCGAGCGAGCCGGTGACGGAAGACCTGCTCATCGTGGAGCGGCTCGTCCTGTATGAATCCCTGGCCACCCTCACCTCCGAGCACCGGGAGGTCATTGTCGCCGTGCAACTAGACGGCAGAAGCTATCAGGAGCTTTCGGAACAGACGGGGGTTCCGGTCGCGACCTTACGGACAAGAATGTATTACGGGCTGAAGTCACTGCGAACGGCACTGGGGGCCCATGCTCACGACGGAGGAACTGCCGTCGCGGTGGAGGGAGCGTCGCGCCGGGGCTGAGGTGACCTGGCGGGACGAGGGAGCCGGCTTCGTGACGGAGCACTCCGACACTGCCCGGATGCGTGCAGGTCTCGGACCACAGACCCCCCGCCCCAGCTCTCGGTAGGAGATCCCGGTTCGAGTCGCCGACGAGCTGCTCGGACGGTGCCGCCTGACCAGCTGTCCCGCTACAACGTCGCGCTCTGGCCACGATCTCGGACGTCAGGCGACCATCGCGCCGGGGCGGTCAGAGCGCGCGTCCACATATCTGCGACCTGCCGGTCGTCCAGGTCATGGCGGAGCTCTCCGGTCGCGCGCAGGTCCTGCGCGAACAGCAGCATGTTGCGCGCTCCGCGATGCGAAACACGTGGCAGCTCACCTCGCCGAACTCGATTCCGGCAGCTCAGCCGCGTGACCAATCGCAGAATCAATGCAGCGAGCCCCTCCCAGGAAAGTCCGGGAGGGGCTCGCTGCGTCTGACATCAGGCGTCGGCCGGTGCGCGGCCGATCGAGATGAGCTGCGGTTCGGGCGCTGGAGCACAGCAGCCTCCACCGGTGCTCTCTGGCGCGTCGAAGTCGCCCGCACCGCCGCAGACACCGGTGTCCGGCAGCTCCAGCTCGACCCGAGCCGCGCCTTCGTGGTCCCCGGCCAGCTTGGCGACGACGCTGCGCACCTGCTCATAGCCGGTCAGTGCCAGGAAGGTCGGGGCTCGACCGTAGGACTTCATGCCGACCAGGTACAGATCAGGTTCAGGCTGGGCCAGGTCGGCGGCGCCAGTGGCCTGCACGGAGCCGCAGGAGTGAATATTGGGGTCGATCTCGGCCGCAACACGGCGCGGCGCTTCCAGGATCGGATCGAGATCGAGACGCATCTCGGACAGGAAGGACAGGTCTGGCCGGAACCCGGTCAGCGCCACCACAGCGTCTGCAGCGGGCAGCTCACGCCCATCCTCGTCGATCAGCACCAGCTGCTCACCGGTCCGACGAACCTCGGCAGTCCTGAATCCAGTGACCAGCTCTACGGCGCCGGATTCGACCGCCTGCTTCGCGCGCTGGCCCAGTGCACCACGCTGGGGCAGCTCGTCGGCGGCGCCCCCGCCGAAGGTCCCTTCGCTCACCACTCGGCGGATCGCCCAGGTGATTCGGGTGTCAGGGTGCTGTTCTGCGATCTGGACGAGCTCGTGGAGAGCGTTGAAGGCTGAATCGCCTGCCCCGAGGACCACGACATGCCTGCCGGCGTACCGCGCGGGCTCTGCCCGATCAGGCACCTGATAGGTGATCAGATCAGCTGCCGCACGTTCACCCAGGGCGGGCACGCCGTCTGCGCCGGCGGGGTTCGGGACCCGCCAGCTGCCGGAGGCGTCGATGACCGCGCGGGCCTGAACGCGCGACTCCCTGCCCGCGGAGTCGATCATATGGATGGTGAATGGCTGGGCTGCCCGGTCGGCGTCGACCAACCGATCCCGTCCCTTGCGCGAGACCGCAGTGACCCGCGCATCGCATCGGACGCGGCCACCCAACACCTTCGCCAGCGGTGCAAGGTAATCCTGAACCCATTGCGCCCCGGTGGGGTAGCCCTCCTGGGGCGCGGTCCATCCGGTGGGCTCCAGCAGACGGGCCGAGGCCTGGTCGATCAGCTCGGGCCATGCCGAGAACAGCCGCACGTGTCCCCATTCGGAGACGGCAGACGCCGGGCTCTGACCCGATTCCAGCACCAGGGGCTCGAGACCATGCTCCAAGAGGTGCGCTGCTGCGGCCATCCCCTGGGGTCCGGCACCGATCACTGCGACGGGAAGATCACTCATCATCCACTCCTCCTCATATTCAAGAACATCGATACATTCACTGCCTGCCACCACTGTCAGCCACGCATCGACAAATGTCAATATGTCAGCCAGAATAGGGGTGTGCCCACAACTCTTCCCGCGATCCGACCCGACGAGCTCGCCGCCTGCTGCGTGCCCGTGACCGGCGGCCTCGTCAATGATGAGACCGCCGAGACGCTCGCCCGGGTGTTCAAGGCACTCGGTGACCCCACCCGGGTCAAGCTGCTCTCGATGATCGCCGCGGCACCGGAGGGCGAAGCGTGCATCTGCGAGATGACCGGCCCGATAGGCCTGGGGCAGCCGACGGTCTCGCACCACATGCGGATCCTCGTGGACGCTGGCCTGACCCGCGGTGAACGACGGGGCAAGTGGATCTATTACCGCGTGGCTCCCGACGCGCTCCAACTGTTGGCAGGCGCCCTCGCCCCCGCGGGTGACCTGGTGGCGTGTCGCAGCGATCTCCCGGACGGAACCGAGTGACTGAACAGCCCGACCCAGCGCAGGGTCCCACGCCACAACCACCTGCCCATGTGCAGGTCGCCATCGTCGGCGGGGGCCAGGCAGGACTCGCCACGGGCTTCTACCTTCGCCGGGCCGGCCTCACGCCGGGTGAAGACTTCGTGATCATCGATGCCGCCGACCGCCCCGGCGGCGCCTGGCCTCGCATGTGGGACGGGCTGCGCATCTTCTCGCCCTCGTCCTCCTCCTCGCTGCCCGGATGGATGATGCCGACCTGGGACGAGTCCGCGCACGGATACCCGCCGCGCTCCCACGTCGTGGACTACCTCACCCGTTACGAACAGCGCTATGAGCTGAACGTCTGTCGCCCCCATCGGGTCACCGCAGTGAAGACCGAGGATCAGGATCCGCAGGGACGGATGCTCCTGACCGGTGACGATCTTTCCCTGTCCGCGCAGACCGTCATCTCAACCACGGGCACCTGGGAACGACCGTTCTGGCCGGTCTACCCCGGCATGCGCGATTTCTCCGGGAAGCAGCTGCACGCCGCGGACTACAAGAACCCGGAGGAGTTCGAGGGTCGGCGGGTCATCATCGTCGGCGGAGGCAACTCCGCGGCCCAGATTCTGGCCGAAGTCTCCACGGTTGCTGAGACCACATGGGTGTCCAGCCGCCCACCGAGGTTCTTGCCCGACGACGTCGACGGCCGGGCGCTCTTCGCCGCAGCCACCGCCCGCATCCGCGCACTGGAAGAGGGCCGTGAGCACGCCGGGGTCGCCGGGCTCGGCGACATCGTGATGATCCCCTCCGTGCGTGAGGCGCGAGACCGCGGCGCGCTCACAGCCCGCCCGATGTTCACGCGCCTGACCTCCACCGGGGTGGCCTGGGAGAACGATGACACCCAGGACGCGGACGTCATCATCTGGTGCACCGGGTTCCGCCCCGCGCTGCATCACCTTCAGCCTCTCGGCCTGCGGGATGCGCACGGTCATATTCGCGTCGGCGGACCGTCCAAGACACAGGTCCTTGCCGACCCTCGGCTCTATCTGCTCGGCTACGGGGACTGGACCGGCACGGCGTCCGCCACCTTGGTCGGCGTCGGTCCCTTCGCGAAAGCCACCGCGATGGCCGTCGCAGACGCCTGAGGCTCAGCGCGGCGCCTCGGACACCAGCAGACCGAGGTGCTCCGCCAGCGCGGGGGCCAGCTCCACCAGCTGCTCCTCGCTGATCACCGCGCCTTTGAGCCCGGCCAGCCCGACGATCCGGCTCAGCCGGGCGCCGCGCAGATCCACGTCCTTCAGTCGTGCCTCACGAGCCTCCAGGGTTCCCACGGTGCAGTCGGAGAATCTCACCCGGGTGGCGCGGGCGCCGGAGATGTCCAGCTCGGCGATCGTGCAGTTCTCGAACAAGACGTCGGCGATCACGGCGTTGCGCAGGTTCACCAGATCAAGCTTGCACCCGCGCAGCACCAGCCCGCTGATCCCGGCGTCATAGAGCTCCGCGACGCCGAAGCGGCTGCCGTCCATGACGACCTCCCGCCAGGTGGACCGCGGAGCCTTCAGATGCGGCGCGTTCACCCGCTCCCAGTGAGATTCGACCACCGAGGCGGCGGAGAGGTCGGCGTCCATCAGAGTCACGGACCGCAGGAGACACTCGGTGAGTCTGCCGCCGGAGAGATCGATGCCGCTCAGGTCGGCGTCTTCGAGGACGATGCGGTCTCCCTGGCCGGTGCACTCAAGGGCTGCAGCGCTGCCCGGCGCGAGGTCCTCGAGTCGGGACGCGCGAAGTCTGGGGCCTTGAATCGGTCTCATCTGCCTGCCTCTCGGTCGCGCTCAGCCTAGCCCCGCGGGCAGACATCGCCCGGTGTTACAGTGCAAATATGGACCTTCGAGTAGCTTCTTATGCCGTCATCACCGACCACGATGGGCGGATGCTGCTGCCGCATTGGCATGTCAGCGGGACCGCCAAAGGCTGGACTCTGCCCGGTGGCGGCCTCGACCCGGGCGAGGACCCCGCCGACGGCGTCGTCCGGGAGGTCTTCGAGGAATCGGGCTACGAGGCCGAGGTCGAGGAGCTGCTGGGCATCGACAATTTCATCATTCCCGGGGAGCGCCGGATCCATGACAGCCAGCGCGGCACACCCCTGCAGAATCTGCGCATCATCTACCGGGCGCGGATCACCGGCGGGTCACTGACGGTGGAGCCGGAGGGGTCCACCGATGATGTGCGCTGGTTCAGCCACGCAGAGATCGACGGTCTGCACCGGGTCTCGCTGGTCGACGTCGGCCGCCGGTTCGCCGGGCTGCTGAGCGACGCCGTTCGCTGAACGCCGAGCGAACGGTACGGTCCGGCGTCACACCCGAACTCAGACCGCGGACTCCGAGGCGTCCTTGAGTGAATCCTTGACCTGATCGGCGCGACGGCGCACAGCCACCAGCTCACCGTGACCCAGCCGCACCATCGCGGCGGCCTCTGCGGTGGTGGCCAGGTGATTCGCCGCCCGCGAGAGCGACGAATGCAGCTTCGTGGCCCCGCCGGGCACCTGCAGGCCGTCGCTGAAATGACTGATCTGCGCCTTGCGGCAGAGCTCGTAGACGGTGTCCAGCTGCTCGGCCAGCTCATCGCCGACCAGCACCAGCTGGCTGTAGGCCGCGTCGTCCTTCACGCCCTCGATCACCTGGTGGTACCGGTTCAGGCCGCGCACGTAGCGATCGTGGGCCTGCCGCCACAGTCCCTTGCCCAGCTCTTTGTCGAGGCGGCGGACGCGGCGGCGGCGAGGAAAGAGCTTCATCATGATGCCCGAGAGTCTATCGAATCCGGCCCTCCCTCAACGCAACAGGGGTCGATCACGTCATGGTCAGCAGGACCTTGCCGGTGTGGGTGCCGGAGTCGAAGTACTCATGCGCCGCAGCGGCCTGCTCCAGCGGGAAGGTCTTGTCGGTCTGGATCCTGATCTGCCCGGATTCGATCAGCGGCCAGATCTCGGCACCCACGGCCTGCACGATCTCGGCCTTGGCCTCGGCGTCCCGGGAGCGCAGGGTGGTCGCGATGATGCGCAGCCGCTTGGCCAGCATCAGCCCCAGGTCCAGCTCGGCGGTGCGTCCACCCTGCAGCCCGATGATCACCAGTCGCCCGGCGGTGGCCAGTGAGCGCAGGTTGGTCTCGAGGTACTTCGCCCCGACGACGTCGAGGATCACATCCACCCCGCGGCCCTCGGTGAGCTCCTGGACCCGTGCGCCGAGGTCCTCCTCGCGGTAGTTGATGACGTGGTCCGCCCCGAGCTCGACGGCGAGGCTCGCCTTGTCCGCGGAACCTACGGTGGTCAGCACCTCCGCTCCGAGCCCGTGCAGATACTGCAGTGCGAAGGATCCGATCCCTCCGGTCCCGCCGTGGACCAGCACGGTGTCCCCCGGCTTCACCTGAGCTTCGCCGCGCAGGTTCGAGTGCACGGTGGCGGCCACCTCGATCAGACCTGCGGCGTCGGTGAGGCTGACTCCGGTTGGCACCGGCAGCACATGGCGGGCATCGACGACCACCTTCTCGGCGTAGCCGCCACCGGCCAGCAGCGCCACGACTGCCTTGCCGATCAGCTCCTCCACGATGACACCACTGCCCTGACCTGCGGCGATGACTCGGCCTGAGACTTCCAGCCCGGGGATCTCGGAGGCGCCCCTCGGGGGCGGATACACCCCGAGGCGCTGCATCACGTCAGCACGGTTCAGTCCCGCGGCGGCGACCTCGATCAGCACCTGCCCGGTTGCCGGCGTGGGGTCTGCCTGCTCGGCGAGGGCGATGACCTCTGGTCCACCGGCGTCGCTGTACTGCACTGCTCGCATGCTCTCGCTCCTCAACTCGATCCGTCCCTGGGACTCACGTATAGTCTGTGTCTGGAGTTTTCCACGAAACGCTGGAGAGCTCCATGTCGGCTGAAATGCCAAGGAGCGCTGTCCGAGCGGCCGAAGGAGCTGGTCTTGAAAACCAGTGTGCGGCAACCCCGCACCGTGGGTTCGAATCCCACGCGCTCCGCTCAATGAGAAGGTGGGGTCCCGCGGCCGGGACCCCACTCAGGTTCTCGAAGCAGGTCTGAAAAGTTCGTCCCGCCCCGACCACGCGGACACCGGTGGTGAAGCGGAGGTGCGGATGCGCAAGGAATCGGCTGGGCCGGGACTGCTGAGCATCCTGCTCGGCGCCGTGGCCGTCGGCCCGCTGCTGCTCTACGGGCTCAGCGCCACCAGCGAAGAGATCATCACCGACCTCGGCATCAACGAGGCGCAGTTCGGGCTGCTGGCCACCGTCTGCTTCGCCTGCGCCGCGGTCGGCAATGCCACGCTTGGACGACTGGCTGACCGTCACTCGGATCTCGCGCTGATGACAGTGATCTTCTTGATCGCTTCCGTGGCGCTGGGTCTCGCCGGGGTCCCCGGCGGCTACATGGTGCTCATCGTCGCCGCCGGCCTCTCCGGGGTCGCCCAGTCCTTCCCGAATGGAGTCACCAATCGGATCCTGCTGGAGCGGGTGCCGGCGAATAGACGCATCGGCTGGGTCGGGGTCAAACAGTCCGGGGTCCAGGTCAGCCAGCTGGTGGCCAGCCTGAGCTTCCCGCTGTTGGCGGTGCTGATCGGCTGGCGCGGCACCGCGCTGCTTGCCGCCCTGCTCCCGCTGGTGCTGCTGGTGCTGACCTGGCGCATCCTGCGCACCGTCCCGCTGCTGCATCCGACTCGGAATGCCCCAGCGACGTCCGACGCATCCTCGGAGACCCCAGGCCCACCCCGCGGGCACTCCGCCGCGGTCTGGGCACTGGCGGCGTTCGGCTGCCTCAATGGGATCGGCGTGCAGGCGACCAACGTCTACCTCCCGCTCTTCGCGGTCCGCGAGCTCGACTTCTCGCTGGTCCTCGGCGGCGCCACCGCCGCCGTCGCCGGTGTGGTCGGGGTGACCGCCCGAATCGGGTGGGCGCGGGTGATGGCTCGAGGCACCTCCGGGCCGCTGCTGCTGCTGATACTGGCACTGACCGCGCTGGCCGGCGTCGGCGCCTTCCTCGGTGCCGACGCCACCGGCTGGTCCCCGCTGCTCTGGACCGCGGTGGTGCTCCACGGCGCCTCGGCCCTCGGCGTCTCGGTGGTGCTGATGAGCGTGCTGCTGCGCAGCATCCCCTCCGCGAAGATGGCCTCCTCCAGCGGAGTGGTCACCGCCGGAATGTTCACCGGATTCGCGATCGGTCCGCTCGGCATGGGCCTGCTGATCAGTTCGGGCGGAGGCTTCACGTTGGGCTGGCTCGCCGTGGGCGTCGTCTACCTGCTCTCCACGCTGCTGGCAGTGATCCTGGTCAGCCGCCGTCGTCGGCCTGGCAACGACTGACCTGTGACTCTGCGCTCAGCTCTCTTCCCAGGGTTGCTGGTGAACGGATCCGCGACACCAGTACAGTGAAGTCCGAGCAGACCCTACCCAGGAGGTCACCCATGACCGGGCACACTCCCCCGCAGGACGTCCAGCACGCCGCCCAACGCGCGCTGAGCTGGATCGATGAGGGCAAGGCCGGCAAGGGCTTCACCGACACCGGACGCCACCGGGCCCAGGAGCTCGCCGAGGGCTCTGAGCTGCCGGTGGAGCACATCCACAAGATGCGCCAGTACTTCGCGCGGCACACCGTGGACCGTGACGCCGAGGGCTTCCACCACGGCGAGGCCGGCTACCCCAGCCCGGGCCGGGTCGCCTGGGACGCCTGGGGCGGCGACCCGGGTGAGACCTGGGCGAACCGCGAGAAGTTCGACGACGCCGACTGACCCTCCAGCGCAGCAGAGAGCAGGCACCACCCATGGCGCTCAAAGAAGGCGACAAGGTCTCTTGGAACACCCCGCAGGGCAAGACCCACGGGACCGTGAATTCCAAGCACACCAAGGATCTGAAGTTCCAGGACCAGACCTTCCGCGCCTCCGCGGAGGACCCGGTCTACCTGGTGGAGTCGGAGAAGACCGGCGCCGAGGCCGCCCACCATGAGAAGGCGCTCGATAAGCGCTAGCCGCTCGGGGCTGCTTCTGCGCGGTCCGCGAAGGTGATCGCACGAAGCCGTCCCGGCCACCGCTGCCAGATACATGATCCAGGCGATCATGAACGCCGACTGCGCGCCGGAGGTCTGCGCGGAGATCTCTCCGAGCAAGCCGACTGCTTCGACACTGCGATCACGACGTTCCCGAGCGCAGACCCCGCCCAGTCCTGAATCCGGGCTGCCCTGAATCCCGGGATACCCGGATTCAGGGCAATCAGGACTGGCAGGATGGGCAGAAATAGATCACTCGGTCTTCCACCGCGGCTTCGCGCAGCTCAGCCTCTCCGAGTTCGCTCCTGCGCACCCGGGTCCCGCAGCGCATGCAGGGCTTGCCGCCCCTCCCGTACACCCAGTAGGGCGGACCTGACGTGGGATTGGCGGTGGTGCACCGCCGGATGCGCAGCCTGTTCACAGTCAGCAGCTTCTCGCTGAGCTCGATCACCCGCGCAAGATCCGCCACCTCAGACACGGGCCGACTGGGCAGGATCCCGGCGAGGAAGCAGATCTCGCTGCGGAAGACGTTGCCGATGCCGGCAAGGTTGCTCTGGTCCAGCAGCGCCACCCCGATGCTGCGCCGCGGGGCCGACAGCAGCCGACGCGAGGCCTCGGTGGAATCCCAGTCGGGGCCGAGCAGATCGGGGCCGAGATGGGCGAGCTTCTCCTGCGCTTCGGCCGGGGAGGAGATGCTCAGCTCCCCCAGCGAGAAGCCCACGGCTTCCTGATCATGGGTGCGCAGGACGCAGCGCGCAGTGTGGGCCGGGCGTCGCCACCGAGGCCGTGCCCCCTGTGCGTCGCGGGGGTAGACGTGCCAAGTCCCCTCCATCTTCAAATGGGACTGCACCGTGAGATCACCGAACTGCATCAGCAGGTGCTTGCCACGGGCGATCACTCGCTCCACGGTCCGGCCGGAGAGATCCACGGTCGCATACTTCGGCACGCGGAAATCGCTCGCCGTGAGCACCTCTCCGGCAAGGGCGGCGTGCAGCACGGCCGCCTGCCGGAAGACGGTATCTCCCTCAGGCACGTCAGGTCTCCGTCAGCGGTTCTGCAGGAGGTCTGGGATCAGGTCTGGTTCTTGAAGACCACAAGGAACTTGCGGGCTTCCTCTTTGGTCAGCGGCGAGTGCGCAGAGAGCAGCTCGGCCGCCTCGTCCACCAGGTCATCGCGCAGCAGCGCGTAGAGCTGATCGTGGACCCAGGGCTCCAGGTCATCGTGGGAGAGAGTGATCTTCTCAGCGCCGCGCTGGACCTCCAGATGGAATCCTGCGATCTCCTCTTCCTCAGCACCCCAGTCCGCAGGGATGGTGAGTTCGTCTTCGGGGTTGAATCCCGACTCATCCATCAGACGCTTGGCGCGCTCATCGACATCGCGAGGGGCATCACCATCACGTCGGGGCTTCTCGCCGCCGGGGATGTTCGGGATCTGCTGGGCGTTCTCCCCGAGGATCTCGCCGGTCTGCGGGTCCGCCTCGCCGATGGGCTTGGAGGGGTCACGGTCGGAGGAGTCGGCGTCATCGCGGACTCCGTCGATGGCGTCTTCGACCAGCTCACCGTCGAGGGCCTCGTCCTCGGGGCCGGGCCGATCGTGGGTGTCGATCGGGCTGGCGACCGCGCCGCCGGCGGCCCCGTTCATCTCGTCTTCGGCCCGCAGCTCCGAGGGGGCCTGCTGGGGGTGGGCGTGCAGCGCCTGGACCGCGATGATGCAGTCCTTGATCGGCGCTCCGGTGGACTGCTTGAAGATGGCCAGCGCCCGCCGACCGTCCTCCGCGCCGATGGCGCGGTAGAGCTCGCGGTGCTGTTCGTCGGAGAGCGCGAGCGCAGCCTTGCGCGCGTTCTCAGGCGTCACAGCGACCTTGATGCCATCGTTGAGCTTCTGGGCCTGACGCTGCATGAGCATGCGGATGCCCAGGAACAACATGACGCCGATTGCGAGGACTACCAGTATTTCCACACCTCCAGTCTACGTGTGTTCCCCTGGGCGCGAGCTAGATGAACACCGCTCACGTACGATAATTCCCGTGACTATTGATCTTTCAGCCTCATTCAAGGCATATGACGTCCGCGGACTTGTGGACGAGACCATCACCGAAGAGTCGGTGCGTGCCGTGGGCGCCGCATTCGTCGACGTCCTCGGTCTCGCCGGGCAGACCGTGCTGGTGGGCGGTGACATGCGCGCTTCCTCCGCAGACTTCACGGCGGCCTTCACCCAGGGGGCCACCTCCCGCGGAGCGAACGTGACCCAGCTGGGTCTGATCTCCACGGACATGCTCTACTTCGCCTCCGGCACCATGGAGGCCCCCGGCGTGGTCTTCACCGCCAGTCACAATCCGGCACAGTACAACGGGATGAAGATGTCCAAGGCCGGCGCGGTGCCGCTCTCCGCGGAGACCGGGCTGGAGGACATCCGCGACGCCGCACAGACCTACCTCGACGCCGAGGAGATCCCCGCCGTCGATGAGACCGGTTCGGTGGAGCTGATCAACATCCTGGCCCAGTACTCCGAATACCTGCGCTCCCTGGTGGACCTCTCCGGGATCAAGCCGCTGAAGGTCGTCGTCGACGCAGCCAACGGCATGTCCGGGCTGACCACCGGTGCAGTGCTCGGTGATGACCTGCTGGCGGCCCTGCCGCTGGGAATCACCCCGCTGTTCTTCGAGCTCGACGGCACCTTCCCCAATCACCCTGCCAACCCGCTGGAACCAGAGAACCTCCGAGACCTGCAGGCGAAGGTGCGCGAGACCGGCGCGGACATCGGTCTGGCGTTCGACGGCGACGCGGACCGCTGCTTCGTGATCGACGAGCTGGGCGAGCCCGTCTCCCCCTCCGCGGTGACGGCGCTGGTGGCCCGCCGCGAGATCACCCGCGCCCAGTCCGAGGGTGAAGAGACTCCCGTCATCATCCATAACCTGATCACCTCCCGCGCGGTGCCCGAGGTCGTGGAGCAGGCCGGTGGTCGCGCCGTGGAGACCCGGGTGGGGCACTCCTACATCAAGGCAGTCATGGCCGAGGAGCAGGCGGTCTTCGGTGGAGAGCACTCCGCGCACTACTACTTCCGCGATTTCTTCAACGCCGACACCGGCATGCTCGCCGCCATGCACGTGCTCGCATCACTGGGTCACCAGGACCGGCCGCTGAGCGAACTGGCCGCCGAGTTCAACCCCTATTCCGCCTCCGGGGAGATCAACTCCGAGGTCGAGGACAAGGCCGGAGCGGCAGAACGGGTCGAAGCGGCCTTCGCCGACCGCGACGCGGAGATCTCCCACATGGACGGACTGACCGTCCGGGCCACGGACGGCACCTGGTGGTTCAACCTGCGTCCCTCCAACACCGAACCGTTCCTGCGTTTCAACGGCGAGGCCCACAGCACCGAGCAGATGGAAGCCGTGCGCGACGAGGTGCTCGCTCTGGTCACGCAGAGCTGAACCGCTGTCTCGCAGACATAGGCTGACCTCATGACGCTCTCCAGCCCGCTGCCTGAGACCCCCGATCCCGCAGACGCCGCCCTCGGGGAGGCGACGCTCACCATGCTGAATCCGGACTTCCCCTTCAGCTACGACCACTACCTGCAGCACCCTGCGGGGCTGGGCGCCATCCCGGAGCAGGCTCAGGGCACCGAGGTGGCCGTCATCGGGGCCGGGCTGGCTGGCGTCGTGGCCGCCTACGAGCTGATGAAGCTGGGACTCAAGCCGGTGATCTTCGAGGCCGGGGAGATCGGCGGTCGGCTGAAGACCCAGTCCTTCGCCGCAGCACCGGAGGTGGTGGCGGATCTGGGCGGGATGCGCTTCCCCACCTCGGGAAAGGCGTTCTATCACTATGTGGACCTGCTGGGTCTGCCGACCCGTGAGTTCCCCAATCCACTCACCGCGGCGGCTCCCTCCACGGTCATCGAGCTCAAGGGCCAGTCGCACTACGCCGAGGACGCCACCCACCTGCCGCCCTTCTTCGCCGAGGTGGCGCACGCCTGGCAGCGCGCCCTCACCGAGGAGGCGGACCTGGCGGCCGTGCAGCAGGCGATCTGCGAGCGCGATGTCACCTCGTTGAAGCGGCTCTGGAACCAGCTGGTGGAGCGCTTCGACGATGAGTCCTTCTATGGCTTCCTCTCCTCCTCCCAGGCGTTCAAGGACCTGAGCTTCGAACATCTGGAGGCCTTCGGCCAGGTCGGGTTCGGCAGCGGGGGCTGGGACACCGACTTCACGAATTCGATCCTCGAGGTGCTGCGAGTCGTGTTCACCGGCGCCGATGATCACCATCGCAGCATCGACGGCGGCGCCCAGCGGCTTCCGGTGCAGCTGTGGAAGCACCGCCCCTCCGAGCTGCAGCATTGGACGCCTGGCACCTCGCTGGAGTCCCTGCACGGCGGAGCCCCGCGCGGAGCGGTCTCCGGGATCCATCGCGGCACCAACCCTGCGCTGCCCGGCGGCGGGGTGCGGGTGACCGAGAAATGGGGCCGCACCCAGGAGTTCGCCGCCGCGGTGGTGACCTGCCAGTCCTGGCTGCTCTCGGCGCGCATCGACACCGATGAGAACCTCTTCGCCCCTTCGATGTGGACCGCGATCGAGAAGAGCCACTACATGCTCTCCTCGAAGACCTTCGTGATGGTGGACCGGCCCTTCTGGCGGGACGTCGACCCCGAGACCGGGCGCCCGGTGATGTCTATGACGCTGACCGATCGGCTCCCCCGCGCCACCTACCTGCTGGATGAGGGCCCCGACCGGCCCGCGGCGATCCTGCTCAGCTACACCTGGAACGACGACGCCCTGAAGTGGCTGCCGCTGGACGCCGCCGAGCGGACCCGGCTGATGCTGCACTCGCTGGCGAAGATCTATCCCGGGGTGGACATCGGCGCGCATATGATCGGTGAGCCGATCACGGTCTCCTGGGAGGCGGACCCGAACTTCATGGGTGCCTTCAAGAACAACCTGCCCGGTCACTACCGCTATCAGGAGCGGCTCTTCGGGCACTTCGTCCAGGACCGACTGCCCGAGCACCAGCGCGGAGTCTTCCTCGCCGGGGATGACATCTCGTTCACCGCCGGCTGGGCCGACGGTGCGGTGACCACCGCGCTGAACGCGGTCTGGGGGGTGCTGCACCATCTGGGCGGCGCCGCGACCCGCGAGAATCCCGGTCCGGGTGACGTCTGGGATGAGCTGGCCCCGGTGCGGCTGGACTGAGCGGCTAGAGCCAGTGACGATGCAGGTCCGCGCGCCGGTCCTGCAGGTAGTCCGCGCTGCCGGGCGCTGACTCCTCGGTGATCTCGGGCAGATCCACCACCAGCAGCCCCGGTTCCGCACCGAGCTCCCCCAGACGCTGACCGGCGGGGCCGACGACGACGCTGCGCCCGTCGAACACCAGCCCACCCTCCGGGCCGCAGTGGTTGGCATAGGCCAGGGCGAGACCGTTCTCAAGCGCGCGCGCGGGCAGCAGGATCCCAGGGACGGAGGCCTCGTCCCCGGCCAGGGCGGTGGGCACCAGCAGCAGCTGGGCGCCGCGGACCGCGGCGGCCCGCACCATCTCGGGGAACTCCACGTCGTAGCAGACCAGCAGGCCCAGTCTGAGTCCGCGCCAGCTGATCACCGGTGGTGGCTGCTTCCCCGGTGCGAACGCCGCCTTCTCCTCGGGCCCGTAGAGCTGGACCTTCTGATAGCTGGTGAGCACCTCTCCGTGCTCATCGGCCAGATCAGCGGTGATCCCGCGCTGATCCGGTGCCTCACCGCCAGGCAGGGACCACACCATGGCGATCCCGCGGTCCCGGGCGATGCCGCGCAGCCTGGCGCGGGCGGCGTCGACCTCTTCTGCGCCGACCTGTGCGCGGATCTGCGCCGGGACGTAGCCGAAGGCGAAGAGCTCGGGCGTGACCAGCAGCTGCGCCCCCTGCTCGCGCGCCTGCGCCGCGGCGTCGTCGATCAGGCCCAGATTGCGCTCGGTCTCCAGGGGTCGGGCGGTGTGCTGCATCAGTGCGATTCGCATGCGCCAAGTATCCCCCGACCTTCTGCGCTCACGGGGAAGGACGTGGAGGAACTCGCTGGAGCGCCATTGCCTAGAACACCATGTCGAAGGCGAGCGGGCCAAGGAGCACGGTGAAGATGGTGATCAGGATGATGCCGACGACGTTGAGGACGACGCCGCCGCGGACCATCTCGGTGATCTTGACGTAGCCGGTGGCGTAGACGATGGCATTCGGCGGGGTGCCCACGGGCAGCATGAATGCGCAGGTCGCGGCCAGTGCAGCCGGGATGAGCAGCGTCACCGGGTCCACCCCGATGCCTACGGCGACTCCGCCGAGGATCGGGATGAAAGTGGCTGCTGTGGCCGTGTTGCTGGTGATCTCGGTCAGCAGCAGCACGATGGTCACGACCGCGGCCAGCAGCAGGATGATCGGCAGTGCGCCGAGTCCGCTGACCTGTTCACCGAACCAGGCGTCCAGGCCGGTCGCAGCCACCGCGGCGGCCAGGGAGAGGCCACCGCCGAAGAGCAGCAGCACGCCCCAGGGGAGTCCCTCCTCGGCGTCCTTCCACTGCAGGGTCATGTTGCCCTTCTTGTCACCGGGCATCAGGAAGAGCAGCACGCCGGCACCGATGGCGATCACCGTGTCGTCGAAGAGCTCCAGCCAGGGCAGCTGGGTGCCGATGTCGCCGATCCCGGAGAGCAAGCCCGGCACGATCCAGCAGAATGCGGCGAGGATGAACACGCTCAGCACGACCTTCTCGCCCTGGCTCATCGGTCCCAGGGCGGAGACCTCGTCGTTGATCAGCTTCTTGCCGCCGGGGATCTCGTCGAGCTTGAAGCGGAACATCAGCCGGGTGATGATCAGCCAGGACAGGCCGATGAAGACGACCACGATCGGCACGCCGAGGATCATCCATTGGGCGAAGCCCACGGTGCGGCCGAGCTCCTCGCTGATATAGCCCGCGACGATCGCGTTGGGCGGGGACCCCAGCAGGGTGCCCAGCCCGCCGATGGTGGCGGCCCAGGCGATCGCCAGCACCAGGGCCACCCCGAAGATCCGCACATCGCGGTCGTCGATGACGTCGCTGATGGCCTTGCCGGAGCGGATCTCCTCGGTCATGGATTCGTTCTCGGCGCGGGTGCCGGTGTTCCGGCTGTTCTCCACCACCAGGGTCAGCACGCTGAGCCCGATCGGCAGCATCATCAGGGTCGTCGCGGTGTTGGAGACCCACATGGAGAGGAATGCGGTGGCGATCATCATCCCGAGGATGATCTGCCGCGGGTGCGTGCCGACCCGCCGCAGCGTCAGCAGCGCGATCCGGCGGTGCAGGTTCCACTTCTGCATCGCGATGGCGATCAGGAAGCCACCAAGGAACAGGAACACGATCGGGTTCGCGTAGGGCGCGGTGACCTCGGCGACCTCCAGTGCGGTGAGCACCGGGAACAACACGATCGGCAGCAGCGAGGTGACCGAGAGCGGCATGGATTCGGTCATCCACCAGACCGCCATCAGGATCGCCACCCCGGCCACCAGCCGAGCGTCGCCAGACATCTCGGCTGCGCCGAGCAGCGACCACACGAGGATGGCCAGCACCACGCCCAGGCCTCGGAAGGCCCAGGTCTTCGCCGGGGACCTCACGGGACCCGCGTCGTCGACGACAGCCCCACGCGGGGCCTGCCGTCCTGCTGCACCCCCGGAATCATCACCCATGGTTCTGCCCCCACCTTCTGATGCCCCACCCACCGAAACATGTGACAGATATCACGTGTGGCTCATAACCTAGAGCACGTTCGGTGAGCTGACTAGGGCCACGGGCCGAGAAACACCCACAGGCCCGCCGAGCCGGGGGCAGCATGGTGCCGCCAGGCGGGCGAGGTTCAGTATGCTTGTCCCCGATGTTCTGGCAGCCGCCCGCGCATTCGTCGCGGCGGGCTGTTGGCTCTGTTCGCTGAGCCAAGGACGCGGGTCACCGATGAACAGCCAGAAAACGCCCCCCAGAGCGGAGCCGGACACCGAGCGAAACGGTGTCAGCCGAGTCCCACGCAGCTCCCGACCCAGCGGAGTCTTCGTCGTCTCGGTGGCCGCGCTGCTGAGCTTCGTGCTCTGGGCCGCATTTGCCCCGGAACACCTGAACCTGGTGATGGCCGCGGCCTCGAACTGGTCCTCACAGAACATCGGGTGGGCCTATCTCGCGGTCACCGCCGGCTGCATCGTGCTGATGGTCTACCTCGGACTGAGCAGGTTCGGGAAGATCCGGCTCGGCGAGGATCACGATCGTCCTGAGTTCAGCAACTGGTCCTGGATCGCGATGATCTGCGGCACCGTGATGGGCATCGGACTGATCAGCTACGGTGCCGCGGAACCGATGAGCCACTTCATGGTGCCTCCGCATGGGCTCGCCGAGCCCGAGACCATGGACGCCGCCGTGCGTGCGATGCAGTTCTCCTACTTCAACTGGGGCCCCAACGCCTGGGCGCTGTTCGGCGTCTTCGGCCTGGCCATCGCCTACTCCACCCACCGTCGGCACAACACCGGGCTGGTCTCCCCGATGCTGCGCCCGGTGCTGGGCAAGAGCATGGACGGATGGGCGGGTCAGCTCATCGACATCTTCACCATCATCGCGACGCTCTTCGGCACCACCACCTCGTTGGGACTCGGCGCGGCGCAGATCGCCGAGGGGGTCAACAGCCTCACCGGGATCCCGTCCGATCTGTTCGTGCAGGTCGTCATCATCGCCGGGATCACCGTGGTCTTCACCCTCTCCGCGATGTCAGGGGTCACCCGCGGCATCAAGTGGATCAGCAAGGCCACCATGCTCGCCGCGGCCGCACTGGGCCTCTTCGTGCTGATCGTCGGACCGACCGGCTTCATCAGCAACCTCTACTTCCGCTCCATGGGACAGTTCGTCGCGGAGTTCCCGATGGTCGCGATGCTCACCCCGGGCACCCCCGAGGACCTGCAGTGGATGCAGTGGTGGACCTACTTCATGATGGCCTGGTGGCTGAGCTGGGGCGCCTTCGTCGGAATCTTCCTGGCGAAGATCTCCAAGGGGCGCACCATCCGCGAGTTCGTGGTCGCGGTGCTCGGCGTGCCGACCCTGGTCTTCAGCCTCTGGTTCACGATCTTCGGCGGATCCGCGATCCACTTCGACATGTTCTCCGGCACCAGCCTCGGCGAGGCAACCCTGCAGGACACCAACGTGACCTTCTTCGCGCTGCTCGGCGAGCTGCCGCTCACGGCCATCACCTCGGTGCTCACCGTGGCGATGGTGGTCCTGTTCTTCGTCTCCAGCGCCGACTCGAACACCTTCGTGCTCAGCGTGCTCTCCTCCCGAGGCTCGATGCACCCGAGTCGACCCATGCTGGGCATCTGGGGCCTGCTCACCGGGCTCTGCGCCATCGTCCTGCTGATCGCCGGCGGCCTGCAGGCGCTGCAGCAGACCGCGCTGCTCTCGGCGGTGCCGTTCACCGTCATCGTCACCCTGCTCGGCATCTCGCTGATCAAGCAGCTGCGCGGGGACGCCCGCTTCACCGGGATCAGGCACGCTGCACCTCGGCAGCCGGTCGGAGCCGGTCAGCACAACTAGCCCTGCTCCCGCCGTCTGTGCGTGCTCTGCGCAACCGCCAGGGGCGCAGAAAAGGCCCGGTCTGCGCGTGGAACGCGCGGACCGGGCCTTTTCAACAGCTCAGCGCCTCAGCTCCGAACCGTCACAGTTCAGGGACGTCGACTCTGAGACCTCAGTTCAAGGCGTCAGACGACGGCGCAGCTCTTCGCTCTCAGCCGCGATGGACTCCGGCAGCGAGTCGCCGAACTCGGCGAACCACTCGTCGATGCCTTCGAGCTCGGTGACCCATTCGTCGCGGTGCACGGTGATCGAGTCCTCGAGCGCCTCCGGGGTGATGTCCAGCCCGGTCAGATCCAGTCCATCCATGGTGGGGGTGAAGCCGATGGGAGTCTCAACGGCCTTGCCGACACCCTCCAGGCGTTCGGTGACCCACTTGAGCACCCGAGAGTTCTCGGCGAAGCCGGGCCAGGAGATCTTTCCGTCGCGGCCCCTGCGGAACCAGTTGACCAGGAAGATCTCGGGCAGCTTGGACTGGTCAGCCTCACCGGAGACCTCCACCCAGTGCTTGAGGTAGTCCCCGGCGTCGTAACCGATGAACGGGAGCATCGCCATCGGGTCGCGGCGGACATTGCCCACCGCACCCTCGGCTGCGGCGGTGGTCTCCGAGGAGAGGGTGGCGCCGAAGAAGATGCCGTGCTTCCAGTCGCGGGCCTGGGTGACCAGCGGGACGGTGGTCTTGCGCCGTCCACCGAAGAGGATCGCGTCCAGCTTCACACCGTTGGGCTCGAAGTACTCCGGGGCGAGCATGTCGGTCTGATCGATCGGGGTGCAGAACCGAGCATTGGGGTGTGCCGCCGGCTGATCAGAGTCCGGGGTCCAGTCCTCGCCGCGCCAGTCGGTCAGGTGTGCCGGAGGTTCTTCGGTCATGCCCTCCCACCAGACGCCGCCGTCGTCGGTGAGCGCGCAGTTGGTGAACACCGAGTTGCCCTTGGCGATGGCGCGCATCGCATTGGCGTTGGTGTGCCATCCGGTGCCCGGGGCGACCCCGAAGTAGCCCGACTCCGGGTTGACCACGCGGAATTCGCCGTCGTGGCCTGGCCGGATCCAGGTGATGTCATCACCGAGGGTCTCGGCCTTCCACCCGTCAAGGGTGGGGTCGATCAGCGCGAGGTTGGTCTTGCCGCAGGCCGAGGGGAAGGCGCCGGCGATGAAGTAGCTGCGATTGGCAGGGCTGGTGAGCTTGAGGATGAGCATGTGCTCGGCGAGCCAGCCCTCGTCCCTGGCCATCACCGAGGCGATCCGCAGCGCGTAGCACTTCTTCCCGAGCAGGGCGTTGCCGCCGTAGCCGGAGCCGTAGGACCAGATCTCCCGAGTCTCCGGGTAGTGCACGATGTACTTCTCGTCGTTGCACGGCCAGGGGACATCGCGCTGACCGGGCTGAAGGGGGGCGCCGACCGAGTGGACCGCTGGCACGAAGAACGCGTCCAGCTCCTCGATCTTGCGCAGCACATCGGTGCCGATCCGGGCCATGATTCGCATGCTGGTGACCACATAGGCGGAATCGGTGATCTCCACCCCGAACTTCGGGTCCTCAGCGTCGAGGTGGCCCATCACGAAGGGGATCACGTACATGGTGCGTCCCTGCATCGCACCGTCGAACACGCCGCTCAGCTTCTCGCGCATCTCCGCCGGGTCGACCCAGTTGTTGGTGAAGCCGGCGTCGCGCTCGTTCTCGGAGCAGATGAAGGTGCGGGACTCCACGCGGGCCACATCGGCGGGATCTGAGAATGCGGCGAAAGAATTGGGGAAGTCTGGGCTGGTGAGGCGGGTGAGGGTCCCGGACTCGACCAGTTCGTCGGTGAGTGTGCGGTGCTCCGTCTCGGATCCGTCCACCCAGTGGATCCGGTCGGGCTGGGTGAGAGCTGCGATCTCCTGGACGAAGGTCAGCAGCGGGGCATGTGTTGTGGGAGCATCGGCCGTGATCTCAGGATCCGTGGTTCCTGATCCAGTCGATCCATTCGCACCGGGCGCCGTTGCAACGGTGTTGACCATTGTTTCCCTCCATTGGGTACAGGTTCGTTCTGACCCCCTCCTGGTTGGTGAGACCAGGACCCAAGGACGTGGAACATCATCGATGCCCCGGGTGCTCACAGCACTGTGCGCACTCATCCCTGCATCCCCGTCAACACCGATGGGGACCAGCTACGTACCACTGTAGCGTTCCCAGATGACGGGACTGTAAACAACGACGACGGCGCTCCGGTCTTCCCAGCGGGACCCGAAGGATTTGTCGGCCCCGGAGGTGCCGTGTATAGTCTTCTAGGTCGCGATCGCTTGAAGGTCAGGCAGTGAAAAATGAAGATGCGCCTATAGCTCAGCTGGATAGAGCGTCGGTCTACGGAACCGAAGGTCGGGGGTTCGAATCCCTTTGGGCGCACCGAAGATCCTCTGAGAACACCTTCTGAATCTGTTGATTCAGAGGGTGTTCTTTTTTTCCCCGAGACTTTGACGCAGGTCAGCCTTGGAAGCCACTCAGCTCTTGAAGCTGGGCCACCGGGTGATTAGTCTCGCCGCAAGCCGATCAGCTCCGAGCGTCTCTCTCGGGATCGAGGTTCCGCCATGACCACTGTGGGACGGGGATGGCTGGCCAATGGCCTCGCCGGTGTCCGCATTCTGGGGCATCTGGTGACCGGGCCGCTGCTGCGCCAGCGCAGGATGGGCTGGGGTGCCGCCCGCGCCGAGGTCGAGGCCGACTGGCCCGGCAGTGAGCTTCTCCCGGATCCGGCATGGACCGCGACCCATGCCGTGACCATCGTCGCCTCCCCCGCGCAGATCTGGCCCTGGTTGGCGCAGCTCGGACAGGGCCGCGGCGGGTTCTACAGCTTCGAACGGCTGGAGAACCTCATCGGGTGTCAGATCCACAACGTCGACCGGGTACTTCCCGAGCACCAGGACATCGCGGCCGCCGGGGAGGTCCGGCTGGCACCGCAGGTGGCCATGCGAGTGGCACGAGTCGAACCTGTCGCTGACCTGGTCCTGGTCGCGGACTCCCGGATCGCCGGATCCTCCACCCCAGAGACCTCCGCGGCGGTGGCGGGAATCTGGTCCCTGCATCTGCGGCCGGACCCCGACGGCGGCACGCGTCTGATCGAGCGGCTCAGCTACGCCAGGGCACACTCCCTGCCGGAGCGGATCTTCGGCTCCCGTCACCTGATCGAACCCATCAGCTTCGTGATGAGCAAAGAGATGCTGCGCAACATCAAGGCCCTGGCAGAACATGGCAAGGTCGCCTCTGTCTCCAGGGAAGGTCACCTCGTGGAGCAGACATTGGCCTGATTCCAAGGGTTCCCCTGGCGTTTTCCCAGCCCTATCCTTGGATGAGATCCATTGGGAGATCCAGCCGAGAGAGCTTGTGATGGCAGAGACACCTTCGCCCGCGCCGACCCAGGACTCACCCACTTCCGCCAAGATGAGACCGGGGCAATGGGTTCTGCTCATCGTCGGCGCGCTCCTGCACGGCGCAGGCAGCACCCTGCTGCTTGCCGCGGCGGTGGCGAGTCTGGTCCCGGAACCGGGTGAATGGAAGTTCAGACCGTACTACCGGGTCGACTACATGACCGAATGGGATACGCAGCAGGCCGCGGAGTGGTGGGAACAGCTGCAGGACACGATCCCCACGCTGTTGATCATCGGCGCGGCGGCATTCGTGATCGGCGTCGTCGCCCTGCTCTTCGGCGCGGCCGGGCTCGGCCGCGACATCGACCCTCAGCGGATGACCGCCGCACGCGGGGACGCGGGCCCGATCGAGGGCGTCCCGGGCGGCGCCGGCCCAGCGCGGATGACTCCGGTCTATCCGGTCCGGCTCACCGGATACCTCGACGCACCCTCCCGCGGCCTGTGGCTGGTGAAGTGGCTGCTGGCGATCCCGCACTACCTCGTGCTGGCCCTGCTCTGGCTCACCGCCTTCGTGACCACCATCGCCGCGGGGGTGGTCATCCTCTTCACCGGGCGGTACCCTCGGGCGTGGTTCTGCTTCAACGTGGGCGTATTGCGCTGGTCCTGGCGCGTGGCGTTCTACGGCTACTCAGCACTGGCGACGGACCGCTACCCTCCGTTCACGCTGGCCCATGCGAACTACCCGGCGGATCTGAGCATCGCCTACCCGGAGCGGCTGACCAACGGGCTGGTGCTGGTGAAGTCCTGGTTGCTGGCGCTCCCGCACCTGCTGCTGATCGGGATCTTCACCAGTCCCTCGGGCACCGGCTGGCAGAGCAGCTGGGACGAGACCGGCAGCGCGACCGGCCAGACCACCGGCCCCGGCGGCGGCTTCTCGCTGCTGGGCCTGCTGCTGCTGATCACCGTCATCATCCTGCTCTTCACCGGGCGTTATCGCTCCGGCATCTTCGACTTCGTGATGGGGCTGAACCGGTGGGGCCATCGGGTCGCCGCCTATGTGCTGCTGATGCGTGATGAATACCCGCCGTTCCGGCTCGATCAGGGGCCGGTTGAACCCGAGCGGGATTCCGTCAGTGACATCGGCCCCGCCCCGGAACGCACCCGGACCGACCCGTCGACCTGGACCGACTGGGTCTAGGCGCGCTATGAAGACCTGGCGAAGCAGCTCGATCAGCTCCACCCTGGAATGCGCCCAGATGCCGGTGCCCACCCCTGAGCCCGATGAGGTGCTGCTGCGCGTAGAGGCCTGCGGAGTGTGCCGGACCGATCTGCACGTGATCGATCATGAGCTCCCGCCGCGCCGCGCCGATGTCGTGCCGGGGCATCAGATCATCGGGATCGTGGAGGCGCGCGGATCGGCGGTGCGGCGGATCGAGCTCGGTGATCGAGTCGGCGCCGCCTGGCTTCGCCGCACCTGCGGCATCTGCGCCTGGTGCAGGGCCGGCCGCGAGAACCTCTGTCCCGATTCGCTCTACACCGGGTGGGACGCCGACGGAGGCTTCGCCGAGTATGCGACCGTCCCGGCCAGTTTCGCCTACCCCCTGGACCCGAGGGTCGATCCAGTCCAGACCGCTCCGCTGCTCTGCGCCGGGATCATCGGCTACCGAGCCCTCACCCGCAGCATGCTTCCTCCTGGAGGCAGGCTCGGGATCTACGGCTTCGGCTCCAGCGGGCACCTGACCGCGCAGCTTGCAATGGCGGCCGGCGCACAGGTCTGCGTGATGACCCGCGGGGAGACGAACCGCAGGCTGGCCCGCCGGCTCGGGGTGGACTTCGTCAGCGATGCCTTCGGCGAACCGCCGGAGCCCCTGGACGCCGCGATCATCTTCGCCCCGGCAGGGGATCTGGTGCCGGCCGCGTTGAAGGCGACGACGCGGGGCGGCACCGTCACCATCGCCGGCATCCACATGAGTGATCTCCCGCGGATGCCGTATCAGGAGCATCTCTTCTATGAACGGGATCTCCGCAGCGTCACGGCCAACACCCGTGCGGACGGCATCGAGTTCCTGCGTCTGGCCCAGCGACTCGGCATCCAGGCCGAGGTGACGCCCTACCCGTTCGATGAACTGCCCGTCGCGCTGGAGGACCTTCGCCGCAGTCGCGTCTCAGGGTCCCTGGTGCTCACCTTCTGACCAGGGACCCTTCAGACGCAGACCTTCAGTGCTTGCGCAGCTTGTGCGGCTTCTGCGTGGGAATCACCAGGACCGGGCAGACCGCCCGGTTCAGCACCGCCTGACTCACCGAACCCAGCAGCAGCCCGGCGAATCCGCCATGCCCTCGAGTGCCGATCACCAGCAGCGTCGCGGTGCGCGAGGCCTCCGAGAGCACCCCGGCGGGTGAGCCGTCGAAGAACTGCCAGCGCACCGGAACCCCGGTGGACTTCGCCGCCACCTCCTGGGTCATCGCCTCGAGGTGATCGGTGTAGCGCCGGCGCAGATTGGGCAGCTCGAGGTTGTGCTCCACGGTGTTGGGATACCAGTGCCCCTGAGCATTCAGCGGTGCCGCCGAGACCAGGGTGAGCGGACTGTTGACCAGCTCCGCGGCCTCAGCCGCCAGGTGCACGACGTCGGCGGCGCGATCTCCGACGTCGACGCCGACCACGATCTCGGAGTCGAAGTTGAGCTCGTCGGTGACGTTCGCGAAGGACCGGCGGGTGTGTTCCCGGGCAGCCGATTCCTCCATCAGGGTCACCGGCTCCTCGTGGGCCGCCTCGGCGCCCGGGCGGTCCTGATGCGGGGCGAGCAGCTCCGTCTCAGAGTCGGACACCCACCGCTCCGGGACCACCAGGGTGGGGCAGTGCGCGTGTGCGGTCAGCTTCGCGGAGACGCTGCCGAGGAACCGTCCGGCGAACCGGTTGCGGCCACGTTTGCCGACGACGGCGATGCGGGCCTCGCTGCTCTCATCCACCAGAGTTGCTCCGGCGTCACCCTCAGCGGTGCGGGTGCTGACCTCGACTCCTGCCTCGGCCGCTCGGGCCGAGTACGTGTCGAGGAGGTCCTGCACCGTATTGGCGGCCTCGGAGCGGTACTGATCCAGCTGCCGCACGTAATAGTCGTCGGTCACGACTGGTCGAATGAATGTTCCGATAAGACGCAGCGGCCATTGGCGCTGCTTTGCGATCATCAGTCCCACTTTGAAGGCGCGCTCGCTGCCCGCCGACCCGTCAATACCGACCAGCACGCCTGGGACGCCGCTGCTGGTGGCTTCGTGTGCATGAGCCATGGCACAAGGTTACGTCGAATTTCGAAATTTTTGTAGGGATTGTTTTCACATTGAGATCACTTTTTTGGCGCATCCAATCACCGCGACCCATCCCCTCGGGTGGTCCGCGACACGCCGAACACCGGCAGGGGCCTGCTGTGAGTCGGACGAAACCTGTTGCATACACAGGTAAACACAGATAAAGTGTGTCTAAACCCACACAAAAGTGGTCTGGGTCACTGAAAAGGAGCTCAGCATGACGTTGCTCGCCCCCGAGCGGCACGAGCGGATTCTCGACCGATTGCGCCTCACCGGCACGATCACGGTCCAGGAGATCGCCCGCGACCTGAAAGTGACCAGAGAGACCGTCCGCCGCGACCTGGACCTGCTTGAGACCGCAGGCTCATTGCAGCGGGTCCACGGCGGCGCCGTCGTCAGCTCCGCACCCTCCCGGCGCGAGACCTCGCTGCGTCAGCGGCAGAGCGAGCACTCGCAGCAGAAGCGCGTGATCGCCCGTGAGGCGATGAGCTTCGTGCCCTCCTCCCCCGATGCCTCCGTGCTGCTCGACGCCGGAACCAGCACTGAGGCGCTCGCCGAGCTGCTCGGCGCCGGCGAGGAGCAGCGCCACACCCGGTTCGTGACCACCAGCTCGGTCCCGATCGCGCAGAAGCTCGCCGAGGTCAGCTCCTTGGACGTGGAGGTGCTCGGCGGCAAGGTCCGCGGGATCACCGGCACCGTGGTGGGGGCGCAGGCCGTGGCCACCCTGTCTCGCCGCCAGGCCGATGTGGCGTTCATCGGCACCAATGGGGTGGATGCGGGCTTCGGTCTGTCCACCCCAGACACCGCTGAGGCCGCGGTGAAGTCGGGCCTGGTCCACGCCGCGCGCCAGGTGGTCCTGCTGGCAGATTCCAGCAAGCTCGGTCAACGCACCCTCGTACAGTTCGCAACCCTTGAGGAGATCGATGTGCTGATCACCGATGCCGCACCGCACCCTGAGCTGGCCCACGCGCTGGACGAGGCCGACGTCCGAGTGATCGTGGCGGTCGCCCCATGATCGTGACCTTCACTCCCAATCCGAGTCTGGACAAGACGCTCGAGCTCGACGCCCCGCTGCGCACCGGCGCGGTCCAGCGCGCGATCGGCCACACCGCCGAACCCGGCGGCAAGGGCGTCAACATCTCCCGGGCGCTCACCGCCGCCGGCACCCGGTCACTGGCGGTGCTTCCCGGTGACCCCGGGGATCCGGTGCTGCTCGCCCTGCAGGAGCTCGGCGTGGAGGCCCGGGCGCTGCCGCTGGGCGCACCGCTGCGCACCAACACCGCGATCACCGACCCACAGGGGGTCACCACCAAGATCAACGAACCGGGACCGGCGTTCGACGCCGCGCTCACCGGGGCCCTGCTGCAGCTGCTGCTTCAGGCCTCGGAGGGCGCCTCCTGGGTGGCGCTGGCCGGGTCGCTCCCGCCCGGAGTCCCGGTGGACTTCTACGCCCAGGCCATCACCGCGCTGCGGCGGACCTTCGGGGAACAGGCGCCGAAGATCGCGCTGGACACCTCAGGGGAGCCGATGGCCGCCGCTCTGCCCGCGGCGCCAGACCTGATCAAGCCCAATGCCGAGGAGCTGCTCGAGCTGCACGCCGCCTTCACCGGTTCGGCCGCCACCGATCCTGACACGGCTCAGCGTCTGGCCGATGAGCTCGAGACCGACCCCGCCCGTGCCGTGCAGCTCGCCACCGAGCTGCAGCACCACGGAGCACGCGCCGCACTGGTCACCCTGGGCGCCCATGGCGCAGTGTTCATCCCCAACCTGAAGACCGCGCCGAGCGACGGCGAGCCCGCCGCGCTGCGCGCCTGGGGCCCGGCGATCGTGCCGCGTTCCACCGTGGGAGCCGGTGATGCCTCGCTCGCGGGGTTCATCGCCGCAGCCCAGTCCGGCGCCTCGGAGACCGATTCACTCAAGCACGCCATGGCCATGGGACGAGCCGCGGCGGAACTGCCCGGCTCCATCATGCCGACGCCGCAGCACCTCAGCACCTCAGCACTCAGCACCGAAGCACTCAGCACCGAACACCTCACCCTCAATCCAAGCACGACCACTACCGTGAATGTGGAGACATCATGAATACGATCATCACGCCGGGGCTGGTGAGCCTCGACAAGCTCACCGCCGGCAACAAGCGCGAGGTTATCGATGCCCTCGCCGAACTCGTCGGCTCTGCCGGACGCAGTGCCGCCGCAGCTGAGCTCGCCGCCGACGTCTGGGCTCGCGAGGAGACCTCCGAGACCGGCATGCCTGGTGGCATCGCCATCCCACACTGCCGCACCGGTGCCGTCACCGAGGCCACGCTGGCCTTCGCCCGCCTGGCCCAGCCGGTGGACTTCGGCTCCACCGACGGCCCGGCGGACCTGGTCTTCATGATCGCCGCCCCCGACGGCGCGGACCAGGCTCACCTGAAGATCCTCTCCGCGCTGGCGACCTCGCTGATCAACGACGAGTTCCTCGCGGATCTGCGCAGCGCCGAGACCGAGCAGCGCGTGGTCGACCTGGTCGCCGAGGCGGTCCAGCCGGCCCCGGTCACAGCCAACGCCGGCAGCCGCGGCTCCGGTGCACCCGCAGGGGACGGTGAAGGCACCAGCCAGACCGCGACGACGGTCGGTCGCCTCGTCGCCGTCACCGCATGCCCCACCGGCATCGCCCACACCTACATGGCAGCCGACTCGCTGAAGAAGGCCGCCAAGGAAGCAGGCGTGGAGATCCAGGTGGAGACCCAGGGCTCCTCCGGCGCGACCCCGCTGGGAGCCGAGACCATCGCCGCCGCGGACGCCGTCATCTTCGCCACCGACGTCGACGTCCGCGATCGGCACCGCTTCGCCGGCAAGCCGGTCATCACCTCGCGGGTCAAGCGCGGCATCGATGAGCCGGACAAGATGATCGCCGAGGCGCTGGCCGCGGCGAAGGACCCGGACGCGACCGTCGTCGCCTCCGGCGGGTCCGGAGACTCCGATGGCAGCACCGCTGCCAGTGGGGAGCGCGAAGGCTTCGGCCGCGCCACCCAGCGGGTCCTGATGACCGGCGTCAGCTACATGATCCCCTTCGTGGCCGCCGGCGGCCTGTTGATCGCGCTGGGGTTCCTGCTCGGCGGCTACAACATCACCGAGGTCGCCGAAGATGTGGCGCTGGGGAACTCCTTGTGGAACCTTCCCACCCCTGACCAGCTGCCCGAGGAGTTCCTCGGATTCGGCGCATTGGGCGGATACCTCGGCGCGGTGTTCTTCACCATCGGCGGGGCGGCCATGGGCTTCCTGGTTCCCGCACTGGCCGGCTACATCGCGTTCGGCATGGCCGATCGCCCCGGCATCGCCCCCGGCTTCACCGCCGGCGCGATCGCGCTGACCATGGACGCTGGATTCATCGGTGGCATCGTCGGCGGTGTCCTCGCCGGTGCGGTGGCCCTGTGGTTCCGCAGGCTCAGCGTGCCGCGCTGGCTGGCCGGCCTGATGCCCGTGGTGATCATTCCGCTGGTGGCCTCGCTGGTCGCCGGCGGCCTGATGCTGCTGGTGCTCGGCGGTCCCATCGCCGCACTGACCTCCGGCCTGGAGAACTGGCTCTCCGGGATGACCGGCTCCGCCGCCATCGTCCTGGGCATCGTGCTGGGTCTGATGATGTGCTTCGACCTCGGCGGACCGGTCAACAAGGTCGCCTACTCCTTCGCCGTGGCCGGCCTCTCGGCAGCAGTCGCCGAGGGCAACACCGGACCGCTGATGATCATGGCCACGGTCATGGCCGCCGGCATGGTCCCGCCGCTGGGCATGGCGTTCGCCACGTTCATCGACGCTCGCCTGTTCAGCGCCGCCGAGCGGGAGAACGGCAAGACCGCCGTGCTGCTCGGCGCGGCGTTCATCTCCGAGGGCGCCATCCCGTTCGCCGCGGCTGACCCGCTGCGTGTGCTGCCGGCCTCGATGGTCGGCGGCGCCGTGACCGGCGCGATGACCATGGCCTTCGGGGTCACCTCCTATGCGCCCCACGGCGGCATCTTCGTGCCGTTCGCCATCGAGAGCTTCTGGCTCTTCCTGCTCTCCGTGATGGTCGGCGCCGTCGTCACCGCGCTGACGGTGATCGCGCTGAAGCGCTGGGTGCGGAAGAGTGTAACCTCTGCTGCATGATTGAACGCACTGCGGTGATCGCCGCGGCGGCCGGGCTCCACGCCCGGCCTGCCGCGGCCTTCGCGTCTGCAGCTGCGGGACAGCCGGTCTCCGTGGAGATCGCGAAGGCCGCCGAGCCAGGGATGTCCGCACAGGCGGACAGCCTGCTGGGCGTGATGAGCATCGATGTGGCACACGGGGATCAGGTGGTCCTGCGAGCCCACGGCGAGGGCGCGGAGCAGGCACTGGAGACGCTGGTGCAGCTGCTGGAGGAGGCAGACTGATCCGACCGGCAGGCTGACTCAGCCGGCGGTGAAGAAGTCCGTGAGCTCGGCGTCGCGGCCGTCGAGCTCGGCCCAGGGCTTGTGCACCTGGAACCGGGCGAGCCCGGCAGGCGGCCAGGAACCGGCCATCTGGATCACCGGGTCCTCCTGGGAGTGCGCCGAGGCCAGGTCCATGCTGAGCTCCTGGACTCCCGGCATGTGGGCGACCACCAGCAGCGTGCGCACCGTCTCGGGCACCTCGTTGATGATCGAGAGCATCGAGCGCGGCGCCGCGAGGTAGAGCCGCGAGTCCAGGTACGGCGTCGGAGCCTTCTCACCCAGCTCATGATTGACCCAGATGCAGGTCTGCCGGGTGCGCATCGAGTCCGAGCAGACCGTGTTGTCCGGCAGGTTCCCCGAACTCACCAGCCAGCGCCCGACGGCACGCGCCTGTTCCTGCCCGTGACGGGTCAGGGTGCGGCCGTGGTCGTCCCCTGAGAAGGAATGCCAGGATTCACCGTGGCGCAGGATCAGCAGTTCAGGCATCCAGGACTCAGATCGAGTATTCGGGGGCTGCCCAGACGGTGACCTCAGGGTGCTCGTAGAAGCGGTAGCCCTGTCCGCGGACCGTGCGCACCGTATTGGCAAGGCGCCCCAGCTTGGAGCGCAGCCGGCGGATGTGCACGTCGATGGTGCGCTCGTTGGGCATCTGGTCCGGGTCCACGTTGCGCCACAGGGTCTTGAGCAGCTCCTCGCGTCCCACGGTGCGAGATCCGTTGTCCACCAGGTAGTTCAGCAGCTCGAACTCCTTGAAGGTCAGATTCAGACCCTCGCCGTCGAGGCGGACCTCCCGACGGGACAGGTCGATCAGCACGCCGGAGCTGGTGGGCGCCGGCGGGGTGCTGATGGGGACCTCGACGCCGCGGTGGGTGACGGTGGGATCGCCCAGCGCCTGCCGCACGACCTCCAGATCGCTGCCCTCGTGGGCCGCCGACGCCAAGGCCATGGCGATGTGCACCTGCGCATCGGCGGCGATGTGCTCCACGTAGTCGCGCAGCTCGGTGGCGATCTTGTGCAGCGAGGTCCCGGCCGCACTGGCGGCATCCTCGTCGAGGCCGACGTAGACGACGAAGCCGCGGGTCACGATATCGGGCTGGACCATCTGCGGCCCTCCACCGTTCTGGGCGACCACCGGCACGGGTGCGGTGCGCGGATGCGCGCCGCTGGTTTCGTCGCTGGCGTTGGCAGCGCGGATTCGGCGGGCCATCTCGGCACGGCGAGCGGCGTTGCGCACCGAGACATGGACGTAGCCGGGATTCTGTGGCTGACTCAGGTGTGCGGACATTGGTGGCAACTCCCCCGCTGCAGGTGGACGGTGGTATCCATTACAGGGTGTCCGTCACATTTGGAATCCGCAAGTAACAAAAGGGGCGATCTTCCACATAATGAGATGGAGTGACCTTTTTGTGACCGGGATCACACTATTTCAACGGATGGGGGCGTTGACCGGCTTCGCCTCACATGCAACAGGCCTGCGGGCGGCGTCGCCAGCAGGGGGTGCTGGGCCTACTGAGCGAGGCCGTAGAGGCGGTCGCCGGCGTCGCCGAGACCGGGCACGATGTAGGACTTCTCGTTGAGCTTCTCGTCGATGGCGGCGAGGTAGAGCTCCACCTCGATGTCGCCCACCTTTTCGCGCAGCCGCTCGATCCCCTCGGGGGCCGCCAGCAGGCAGATGCAGGTGATCTTCGCGGCGTTGGCCTTCTTCAGGAAACGGATGGCCTCGGCGAGGGTGCCGCCGGTGGCGAGCATCGGGTCCAGCACGAAGACGTGGCGCCCGGTGAGGTCTTCCGGAAGCCGCTCGGCGTAGGTGATGATGTCCAGGGTCTCTTCGTTCCGGGCCATCCCGAGGAATCCGACCTCTGCGGTGGGGACCATGGCGGTCATCCCATCCAGCATCCCCAGTCCGGCGCGCAGGATCGGGACCACCAGGGGCTTGGGGTCCGCCAGCTGGGTGCCGGTCATCGTGGCCACCGGGGTCTGGATCTCCACCGACTCGGTGGCGATGGAACCACTGGCCTCGTAGGAGAGCAGCATGACCAGCTCGCGAGTCAGTTCGCGGAACTGGTTCGAAGCGGTCTCCACCCGTCGCAGCTGGGTGAGTTTATGGGAGATCAGTGGGTGTTCCACAACCTGTACGCGCATAGTGTCAAAACTACCAGCACGCCCGCGGGAGCCGGCCGTCGGTGCCCGCAGCGGCAGCCACCCCTTCGGGGGTCAGCGTTCGAGCAGCCGCTGCAGTCTTCATGGTCGCCCTGATCATCGCCACGGGGCTCTGCATCCGCGTCTCTCGCGGCGGGAACCGCGCCGATCGATCTGACCGAGGTCCCGCGAGTCGAGCACCGCTGGCATCGGCCCCATAGGCTGGTGCTGTGACCGAGAACATCCCGCCCAAGCCACAAGCGGCCCCCGCTGAGTCCATTGATTCTTCAGCGTGGTCCCCACGGGCGCGGGCCGATCAGGAGAAGGCCATCGGGCGCTGTCTGGAGCTGGCTTCCGAGGCGACCTCCTCCGCGGACGTGCCGGTGGGCGCCGTCGTCTTCTCCGCTGCCGGTGAGGTGCTCGGCGAGGGCTTCAACACCCGAGAGCGCGACGACGACCCGGCCGGTCATGCGGAGATCACCGCCCTGCGGGCCGCCGCGGCGAGTCTGGGGAGCTGGCGGCTGGACGGCTGCGTGCTCGCGGTGACCCTGGAGCCGTGCCCGATGTGCGCCGGAGCGATCTATCAGTCTCGGATCGGGCACGTGATCTTCGGCGCCTGGGATGAGAAGGCCGGGGCTGCGGGATCGGTGTTCGACATTCTGCGCGAGCCCCGGCTGAACCACTGGGTGGAGGTCCATCCTGGGGTGCGCGCCGAGGAGTGCGCCGACCAGCTGCGCGCGTTCTTCGAGCAGTTCCGCAGATAGGCTTGCGGTCGTGTCCACACTTTCCTCACCGCAGCTCTCCGCGCCCTCGCCCGAGCGGCTGGCCCATGCGCAGTCGCTCTTCGCAGTCACCCCCGACTTCCCCGAACCAGGCATCCTCTTTCAGGACATCTCCCCCGTGCTTGCGGATCCGGCCGCGCTGCGCACGGTGGCCGAGGGCCTGCTGGCCCCCTTCGCCGGGAGCTTCGACATGGTCGCCGGGATCGAGGCCCGCGGGTTCACCCTGGCAGGGATGATCGCCGCGCTGACCGGCACCGGATTCATGCCCATCCGCAAGGCAGGGAAGCTGCCGGCACCTGCCGGGCGGGTTGAGTACACGCTGGAGTACGGCACCGCGGTGATCGAGGCTCCCGATGTGCTCAAGCCCGAGCACCGGGTGCTGATCGTCGATGACGTGCTGGCCACCGGCGGCACCCTGGCAGCGACCCGGGAGCTGATCGGCCAGCTTGACTGTCAGGTGGCCGGCGCCGCCGTCGTCTTGGAGATCGGAGGGCTTGGCGGACGCCTGCTCTGCGGCGAGGTGCACGCCCTGTTCCAGGGCTGAGCTGACCTGTTGAGACCGTGCCCGCCGTGGGTGCTTTTGGGTGAGCGCGAGATGTTTGCGTATACTCAACGGGCCTGGTGACGTGTCCGAGCGGCCGAAGGTGCAGCACTCGAAATGCTGTGTGCGGTTACCCCGCACCGTGGGTTCAAATCCCACCGTCACCGCCGACCGAGAGCCCCGCTGATCTGCAGTCATGCAGCCGGCGGGGTTTTCTGCACCCCCAGCGTCCTCAAGGTGCTTCTGCGGCCTGGCGGCACCGCCGAAGCGCCGGTAGAACGGGTAGAGGCCGGCAGGACGTGGTCTTCGATTCTGTGGCCGCGATACGTATCCTGGAAGTTATGCCTCGGCGAGTGGATGACTATCGGGGACTCACGCAGAAGAGTCGACTGCGACTGCTCCATGCGGTCCAGCGGGTCCCCGGCCGCAGGCTGCAGGAGCTCGCTGAGGAAGCCTGCGTCCCAGTCAGCACTGCACGAGACCATCTGCGCGTGCTCGAGGACGAGGGACTGATCGCGAGCGCCCCCGTGGACACCGGCCGTCGAGGCCGCCCGCCGCACGGGTACTCCCCCGTCCAGCGGATCGAACACAGCCAGGCGGCCGAACGACGAGCAGCTGCAGCCAGAGCGCGGGGCGATCTGCTTCGCGACCTCGCCCCTGAACTCGACCACAGCGACTCACTCGGGACGAAAGCGGTGCACCAACTCGATGCCCTGTACGAGCATCTGGAGGATGCCGGCATGGAGCCTGAGCTTGACGAACAGGAACTCACAGTCGGGCTGCTGCCCTGCCTCTATGAGGAGATGATCGACGAAGAGCGGCCGCTCGTCTGCTCTGTGCACGCGAAGCTCGTCCGGGACCAGCTCGCGCAGGTCTCCGGCCCACTGGAGCTGCGCCGTCTGCATCCCTTCCTCAGTCCGAAACGGTGTGTGATCGTGCTTGCTCTCAAAGGGGAAGCGGCCCGCTCCACTCAGCCCGGCGGTCTTGACGGCGACTGCGACGATGCAGCACTCGAGCAGGGCGCGGTGCGGGCAAAGCGCACACTGGATCATTCGGCCGATGAGAGCCTTGGAGATCCAGCGTGCTGTGACCACACCCCACCCGCCTCCGGGGGAGGCTATGCGGGCTGCTGTGCCCAGAGGTCCGGGCCGAACACCTCGTAGTGGATGTTCTCGCTCGGCACGCCCTGGTCGATCAGCGAGCGCCGCGCGCTCTGCATGAAGGGCAGCGGTCCACACATGAACACCTGCGCCTCCTCGGGAAGCTCCACGTCGGAGAGGTTCATGAATCCCGACTTTGCCGGATGCAGGGTCGGCGCGATCTCCGCGTCCTTCTCGTACCAGTTCTGGGCACGAGCATCCGGCATCGCAAGCACCTGCCGACGGAGTCCGTCGTAGAGCGCGTGGTGCGCATGCGACTTGTCGGCGTGGAAGAGCCGGACCGTGCGCTCCGGCTGCCGACGCGAGAGGTCTTCCATGATGGCCGCCACCGGGGTGATGCCGATTCCCGCAGAGACCAGCACCAGCGGAACATCGGTCTCATCGAGCACCACGTCGCCCGCGGGCTGTGACACATCGAGGATCGTGCCCGGCTGGGCGTTCTCGTACAGCCAGCCCGAGACCTGCCCGTCGGGCATCCCGTCGACGCCACGGACCCGCTTGATCGTCACGCGCAGGGAATCGCCGCGCGGACCCGATGAGATCGTGTACTGCCGCGGCTGACGCAGCCCGTCCGGAAGATCCACAGCGATCGCGACATACTGTCCCGTCCGATGCGCTGGCACCTGGCCGTCCACCGGGGCAAGCAGCAGAGAGAACACCTCTCCGGACTCCTCGAAACGCTCCACGACCCGATATCTGCCCCATGGGTGATCAGGATCTGTGCCGCCCTCGGCGTAGAGCTTGCCCTCTTCAGCGATCAGGGCCGTAGCGAAGAGCCAATAGACCTCGTCCCATGCGGACGCGACCTCGGGGGTGATCGCGTCACCGAGCACCTTCTTCACCGCAGCGAGCAGGTACCGGCCGACGACCAGATACTCGGACGCCTGGATGCCGAGTGAGACATGCTTATGGGCGATGCGCCGCATCACCGGCGTGAAGTCCGGCGCGTCGGGGTCGATCAGATGCACCGCGAACGCCACGACCGACGCCGCGAGCGCCTTCGGCTGCTCACCGATCGCCTGGTTCGCCCGGTTGAACACGTTGAACAGCTCGGGGTGGGCCTCGAACATGTCCGCGTAGAAGAGCGTGCTGATGGCTTCGGCATGCTCGGCGACGACGCCCGCAGTCTGCTCGACGACGTCGGTGGACTCTGGAGACAGTCTCATCGGGTGGCCTCTCTCTGGTTCTTCGCCACCAGGAACCGGGTGGACTCTTCGATGGTCTCGCACTGCCTCCTCGTGGCGTAGGAGGTTTCACCGCGTTTATTCATCGGCCTTGCCTGCAGGCGCGTCTCGGCATCTATCACCCCACGGGCACCTACTGTGGTGCGGGAGCCGCGCTCTCCGCACGGGTCTCTCGCCCGCACCAGATGAGGTTCAATCGATGTCGCAGCGCTTCCCGGGGCAATACCCCCTGCCCAGCAACCCTCCTGGCGTGGGTGCAGAGAAGCTCACGGCCTGGCAGAAGTTCCAGCGCTGGCCGATCATCCTCCGCATTGCGACCATCGGCTGTGGCGGATTCATCGCGCTGTTCGTTCTGCTGATGATCATCGGCCTCGTCGCATTCATGGTGAACCCCAACGAGGTTGAAGAACGCGCCGCCGCGACGGAGGAGCAGGAGCTCGTCGTCGAGGAGTCTGAGGACCCTGCGGAACCTGAGGAGACCGACGAGCCTTCGGAGGAGCCCTCCAAGTCCGAGACGCCCTCGACATCTCCGACTCCGACCCCAAGTCCGACGCCGACTCCGACGCCCACCCCCACCCCGACGCCCACTCCGACGCCCACCCCCACCGCTGATCCGAACGAGCACACCGCCGTCGTCGTGCGCATCATCGACGGAGACACCGTGGAGCTGGACTCCGGGGACACTGTCAGGGTGAGCGGGATTGACACTCCTGAACGTGGCGAGTGCCATTTCGACACCGCATCCACCCGGATGAGCGAGCTGGTGCTGGGCAGGACCGTCACACTGACCCGCGATGGCGAGGACACCGATCGCTATGACCGAATCCTGCGCTACGTGGACGTCGGAGGGACCGACGCGGGCAAGACCCTGATCGAGGAGGGCCTCGCGGTCGCCCGGTATGACTCCCGGGACGGCTATGGCTTCCACACCCGGGAACCGGGTTACATCGCGGCCGACGACGGCGCCCCGCTGCAGACCTGCGCCCCCGAGCCCGCCCCGGTTCCACCGTCCGGCCAGCAGGGCGGAAACTGCGATCCCAACTACACGCCCTGCATCCCGGTCTACCCGCCGGACATCAACTGTGGCGATCTGGACTTCCCGGTCCGAGTCATCGGTGCCGACCCGCATGGCCTGGACGGCGATGGCGACGGTTATGGATGCGAGGCCAACGGCTGAGGCGCTATCGTGCTGTCATGGCGAAAAGCTCCAGGTCCAGCGAGTATGAACGCGTGGAACACTTCACCGCTGATCCATCCACCGTCGAGTGGGCCTCCAGCGGCAAGTTCTGGACCAGCTGGCAGAGTGCGGTCGCGATCATGGGCATCCCGCTCATCGCCTGGATGTACCTCGCGCCGTCTGACCTCCAGCTGAGCCCCGGCTGGCATCTGGTCTCTTGGCTTGCGATCTTCGTGGTCGCCACCGCGGCAGGCCGCATCCGCCGCCGCTTCTGAAACATCATGAAGCCTGAGGGAAGTCAGACCCTGGGAACTTCCAAGACCTGAGCGTCAGCCTCGACGCATCGGCACGTGGGGAATCCCGTCTTCCAGGAACTGCTCCCCGGACCGGACGAAGCCGAAGGCCTCATACCAGCCCTGCAGCGGCGCCTGGGCGTCGAGCACGACCTGCGATTCAGCTGACGGCCCGGCGCAGAACTCCAGCGCGCGCTTCATCAGCTCACGGGCCACCCCGGTCCCGCGCGCGTCAGGGGCCGCCACCACACGCCCGATCCGGAAGCCCGCCGACTCGTGGAGGATCCGCAGCGTGGCGGTGGGCGCGGCGTCGTCTCCGGACTCCTCGCCCGAGGTGCCGTTGACCGCCCAGAACATCACCGCACCGGGCTCCAGGTCTCGACCGTCGAGCTCCGGGTACGGGCACTGCTGCTCGACCACGAAGGCATCGGTGCGCAGCTTCAGGATGAGGTAGAGCGAGACGGGATCCATCTGGGCCACGGGGGCAGCGTGAAACTGAGCAGGCATGGGCTCCATCCTAGGCTTGCCGGTAGTCTCAGACCCATGAGCATCACTGCCCTGGCCATCGGCAAGAAGCATGAGAAGTGGGCCGCGGAGGGGATCGAGCGCTACACCAGGCGGCTCCGCAAGCCGTATGACCTGGACTGGAAGCTGCTTCCGCATTCCTCCCGCGAGCATGATGCAGCCCGCCAGGAGGAGTCCGAACGGATCCTCGCCGCGCTGAAGACCAAGGATCACGTCATCCTGCTCGATGAGCGTGGCAAGAACATCAGCTCGACGGGCCTGGCCGAGCATCTCCAGGCCAGCTTCGACAATGGGCAGCACGTCGTGGTGATCATCGGCGGGGCCTATGGTGTCACCGATGAGCTGCAGCACCGCGCCGACTTCGTCTGGTCGCTCTCCAAGCTCGTCTTCCCGCACCAGCTGGTCCGGATGCTGCTCGCCGAGCAGGTCTACCGCGCCCAGGAGATCTCCGGAGGGCGGGCGTATCACCATGTCTGAGCGGTCTGCACCCGCCGCGGAGCCTTCCCCCGAACCCGCGGCGGCGGCAGCCTCGGAGACCACCCGACCCGTTGTCGGCATCCTCGGGGCCGGCCGAGCCGGCACCGCCTTCGCCCGGGCCCTGCTGCGCGCCGGGGTCGCTGTGGACATCGCCTCCACCCGCCCGCCCCGAGCGCTGCAGCATCACCTCAAGATCTACGCCCCCGGTGCAGTCCCGGTGGTAGGTGCGGACATCGCCGCGCGTGCCCGGGATTCCAGCGGGATCGTCATCCTCGCGGTCCCGCAGGAGGAGCTCGATGAGGTGGACCCGGACTGGGTGGTCGGCACCGTGCTGATCGACGCGACCAACACCTGGCAGGACGAGCTGCTCCCGTGCTGGCTGCAGGCCGCGGTGGATGAACAGCTGCCCACCTCCATGGCACTGGCCGGACGGTTCGGCTCCGCGCGGGTGATCAAGGCGCTGAACCACATCGCCCACGCCGATATCGACGACGCCGCCCGGCCCGCCGCCGAGCTGTCCCAGCGCCGAGCGCTCGCCGTCGCCGGAGATGACGACGCCGCCCGCGGACTGGTCATGGGACTGCTGGACCGCATCGGTTTCGATCCGGTCTCCCTCGGCGCGCTGGCCGCGGGACGGATCATGGAGCCCGACGGGCCGCTGTTCAACCGCCCGCTGCGCCGCGAGGACATCCTGCGCTTCGCCCGCTGAGCCGCTGGCCGTGGCGATGAAGATCACCCGGTGCGGCGGGTGACGACCAGGTGCATGTAGTCGATCAGATCCGCCTCGAGGAACTGCCGCAGCGTGGCCACCCCGCCGCCGATCCGCACGTCAAGGCCTCCGGCGAGATCGCGCGCGTGATCCAGTGCGGAGACCCGGTCGGTATCCAAGAAATGGAAGGTCGTGCCGCCTGCCATCTCGAGCATCGGCCGCGGGTGGTGGGTCACCACCACCACGGGGGTGTGGAAGACCGGGTCATCGCCCCACCAGCCCTTCCATTCCTCATCCGCCCATGGGCCGCGCTGCGGGCCGAACTTGTGTCGTCCCATGATCTCCACACCGATGCTTCGCCCCCACCGGCTCGCGAACGCCTCATCGACACCGCGGGACCCTTCGGTCTTGCCATGTAAGCCCATCTCGCGGAAGGTCCGGGTTTCGAACGCCCACTCCATCAACCGCGGCGTCTGACGGATCGTCGGCGTTTCGCGTCAGAATGACGACTCCGGCGAGCGCGCATTCCACCTCATCCCGCCCGATTCATGAGGGGTGAGATGCGTCTATGGATGTCCGTGGCGGCCTCTAGAGTAAGACCATGACCGCCCTGGAACCTTTCACCGAGCCGACCCGGCGCTGGTTCCAAGCATCCTTCGGTGCACCCACCGCCGCGCAGGCTGGCGCCTGGGCTGCCGTGGCGCAGGGCAAGAACGCGCTTGTGGTCGCGCCCACCGGCTCGGGCAAGACGCTCTCGGCCTTCCTCTGGTCGATCGACCAACTCTTCGCCGCACCCACCGCGGGCACCTCGGTGCTCTACATCTCGCCTCTGAAGGCGCTCGGCGTGGACATCGAACGCAACCTGCGCAGCCCGCTGGTCGGGATCGCGCACACCGCCCGCCGCCTCGCCGCCGAGGGCGCCGCGGACGAGCCGCCGGAGATCACCGTCGGGGTGCGCACCGGCGACTCCACGCCCAAGGAGCGTCGGGACCTGGTTCGGAAGCCCCCGCAGATCCTGATCACCACCCCGGAATCGCTCTACCTGATGCTCACCTCCCAGGCCCGGAGCACGCTGACCGGGATCAAGACCGTGATCATCGATGAGGTCCACGCCCTGGCCGGCACCAAGCGCGGCGCCCATCTGGCGGTCTCGCTGGAGCGGCTGAACAACCTGCTGGCAGCCCCGGCCCAGCGGATCGGGCTCTCCGCCACGGTGGAACCCCGCGAGGAGGTGGCCCGCTTCCTGGGCGGCTCGGCGACGGTGGAGATCGTCGCACCGAAGTCGGAGAAGAAATGGGACATCACCGTCTCGGTCCCGGTGGAGGACCTGGCCTCCCCCAGCACCGCCCCGCCCGAGAGCGCGACCCCGTTCCCCGCCGCCTCGAACGGCAGCGGAAACCCCGACGCCGCGGCCGGCATCCCTGCGCGCACTCCTGCAATCGACTTCCCGCCCGACGACGCGCTGCTCAGCGACCAGCCGCTGCAGCCCAGCATCTGGCCGCACGTGGAGCACCGGGTCGTGGATCTGGTCACCGAGAACCGCTCCACCATCGTGTTCGTGAACTCTCGTCGGCTCGCGGAGAAGCTCACCGGGCGGATCAACGAGATCTGGTCCGAACGCCAGCCCCCCACCGCTCGGAACACCGACGACGCCGCCGCATCCGCCCCCGGGGATGACGGGGACGCGGGCGAGCCCGCACCGCTGGCCCGTTCACACCACGGCTCGGTCTCGAAGGAACAGCGCAAGCTCACCGAAGAGGCGCTGAAATCAGGCCAGCTGCGCTGTGTGGTCGCCACCTCCTCCCTCGAGCTCGGCATCGACATGGGCGCCGTGGACCTGGTCATCCAGGTGGAGGCCCCCTTCGCGGTCTCCGCCGGGCTCCAGCGCATCGGCCGGGCCGGGCACCAGGTGGGTGAGGTCTCGGTCGGCTGGTTCTTCCCCAAGCACCGCGGGGACCTGGTGAGCACCGCCGTGATCGTCGAGCGGATGCTCGCCGGGCAGATCGAGGCCCTGCACATCCCGCGCAACCCGCTGGATATCCTTGCCCAGCAGACGGTGGCCGCCGCCGCGATGGACCCGCTGGATGTGGAGTCCTGGTTCGAGACGCTGCGCCGCAGCGCCCCCTTCGCCACGCTGCCGCGCTCGGCCTATGAGGCCACCCTGGACCTGCTCGCCGGCAAATACCCCTCCGACCGGTTCGCCGAGCTGCGCCCCCGAGTGATCTGGGACCGCGACGCGGGCACGATCAGCGGGCGCCCCGGCGCACAGCGGATCGCGGTCACCTCCGGCGGCACCATTCCCGACCGCGGGCTCTTCGGGGTCTACCTCGCCGGCGGAGAAGACTCCGGATCGGCCCGCTCCGGCGGCCGCCGGGTCGGTGAGCTCGATGAAGAGATGGTCTACGAGTCCCGGGTCGGCGACGTCTTCGCGCTGGGCGCCACCAGCTGGCGGATCCAGGAGATCACCTTCGACCGGGTGCTCGTCGTCCCGGCCTTCGGGCAGCCCGCCTCGCTGCCCTTCTGGCGCGGCGACGGCTTCGGCCGTCCCGCCGAGCTCGGCCGCGCGCTGGGCCGGTTCACCCGGGAGGTCCACGCCGGCGCCGCAGAGCCCACCGCCGAGCGGCTCACCGCGCTGGGCATGGACACCTGGGCGCAGCAGAACCTGCTGCGCTACTTCACCGAACAGCAGGAGGCCGCCGGGGTGCTCCCCAGCGACACCACCCTGGTGGTGGAACAGACCAAGGACGAGCTCGGTGACTGGCGGATCGTGCTGCTCTCGCCCTACGGACTGCAGGTCCACGCCCCCTGGGCGCTGGCGGTCGGTGAACGCCTGCACGACCGGTTCGGCCTCGACGGCTCGGCCATGGCCAGCGACGACGGGATCGTGCTGCGCGTCCCGATGATGGATGAAGACCCGCCCGGCGCGGAGCTCTTCGCCTTCGACCCCGACGAGCTTGAGGATCTGGTCACCGGCCAGGTCAGCTCCTCTGCGCTGTTCGCCGGCCGGTTCCGCGAGGCAGCCGCCCGGGCCCTGCTGCTGCCCAAGCAGAACCCCGGACAGCGCACTCCGCTGTGGCAGCAGCGCCAACGATCCTCCCAGCTGCTGGAGGTCGCCTCGGGCTACCCTGACTTCCCGGTGATCATGGAGGCCATGCGGGAGGTCCTGCAGGACGTCTACGACATGCCGGCCCTGCTGGAGCTGCTGCGCAGCATCACCCAGCGCAGGCTCAAGATCGTGGAGACGACCACCTCGAAGCCCTCCCCCTTCGCCCAGTCCATCCTCTTCGGCTACATCGCGCAGTTCCTCTACGAGGGAGACTCCCCGCTGGCCGAACGCCGGGCCGCCGCGCTCTCGGTGGACCCGGCCCTGCTGGGTGAGCTGCTGGGCCGGGTGGAGCTGCGTGAGTTCCTCGACGCCGCGATCATCGCCGACTCCGAGGCCTACGCCCAGCGGCTGCTCCCCTCCCGGCACCTGCGCGGCGAAGAGGGCGTCGCAGACCTGCTGCGCCTGCTCGGCCCGCTGACCGAAGAGCAGCTCGCCGCCCGGCTCGAAGACGGTGAGCCCGCGAAGCACCATGCCGAGGCCCTGGTCTCGAATCAGCGCGCCTTCCGGGTGATGTGGCGCACCGGCACCTCTCCAGAGTCCGGCGCCGACGGCGAGCAGGATCAGGTTGAGGAGCGCTACGCCGCGATCGAGGACGCCTCACGGCTGCGCGACGGTCTGGGCACACCCATCCCGGTCGGCATCCCCTACGCCTTCCTGGACCCGGTCGAGGATCCGCTCGGCGATCTCGTCGGGCGCTATGCCCGCACCCACGGACCCTTCCTGGTGGAGGAGGCGGCGGCCGAGCTGGGACTCAGCCGCGCCGTCGTCGTGGACACGCTGACCCGGCTGGTGCGCGAGCACCGGGTGGTGGAGGGACTGTTCCGACCCGACCGGGTGATCCCCGCCGATGCCCGGCCCGGCACGGTGGAGTACTGCGATGCCGAGATGCTGCGCAGGATCCGACGCCGCTCCCTGGCCGCCCTGCGCGCCCAGGTGGAGCCGGTGCCCACCCCCGCCTACGCCCAGTTCCTGCTCGAATGGCAGGGCATCACCGCGGCCCGCGGGAAAGGCTCCTCCTCCTCGGGGGTCTCCGCCGTGGCGGAATCGCTGGCCCAGCTCTCCGGTGCAGCCGCGCCGGCCAGCGCCTGGGAGTCCTATATCCTCCCGGCGCGGATCCCCGACTACCGGCCGGGGATGCTCGACGAGCTGCTCTCCGCCGGGGAGTTCCTCGCCGTGGGCAAGGGGGCGCTGAGCGGGCATGACGGCTGGCTGGCCTTCTACCCGCGGGAGGACGCCGAGACGCTGCTGAACCAGCCGGGCAGCACCGGGCTGGGCAGCAACGGAGAAGACTTCACCCCCACCGCGCTGCAGGAGTCGATCCTCGAGATCCTGGCCCGCGGCGGCGCCTGGTTCATCGAGGCGCTGCACGACCAGCTCGACCCCGACCTCACAGGCTCCCGGGAGAGCACCAAGAACGCGCTCTGGGAGCTGTTCTGGGCGGGACGGGTCGCCCCCGACAGCTTCGCCGCGCTGCGCAGATTCATGTCCACCGGGACCACCGCGCACAAGAAGCAGCCCACACCGGCGCGACCGAGGCACACCTCACGGCGGATGGCGCTGCGCCGGGCCACCGAATCACACCGCACCCGGATCGCCGGGAACGCCGCCTCCGGACCCACCGGCGGCGGCGCGGGCGGCCGCTGGCAGCTCGTCCCGAACGGTTCGGTGGATGCCACCGTCGCCGCGCACACCCGCGCCGAGATCCTGCTGGACCGCTACGGGGTGGTCACCCGCGGCTCGGTGATGTCCGAGCAGCAGTCAGGTCTGGGCGCCTCCGCAAAGGGCGGCTTCGCGGCGGTCTACAAGGTGCTCTCCGCGGCCGAGGACTCCGGGCAGATCCGGCGCGGATACTTCATCGAACAGCTCGGCGCCGCCCAGTTCACCTCCTCGGCGACCATCGATCAGCTGCGCTGGATCTCCGAACGCCTCGAAGACGCCGCCGAACAGGCCGGCGCCGAATCAGGCACCGGGACGCCCAGGGCGGGAGCCTCCGGCTCGAGCACATCGGGCGGCGGGAAGAAGCAGGATGCTGCGGTGGTGCTCGCCGCCACCGACCCGGCGAATCCCTACGGGGCGGCCCTGGACTGGCCGGAGCTGGAGAGCTCCACGCACCGACCTGGACGCAAGGCCGGCGCCGTCGTGGTGCTCTACCGCGGGCGGCTGGTGCTCTACATGGAGCGCGGAGGCCGCACCCTGCTGCTCTTCACCGAGGACGAATCCACCATGGACCTGATCTCCCGGGCGCTGGTGCCGGCCCTGCGCGCGGCCAAGACCGGACGGATCGCGGTGGAACGGGTCAACGGAGACCGGATCCTGACCCACCCGCTGGGACAGCTGCTGCGCGACGCCGGCTTCAACTCCTCGCCCTCCGGGCTGAGATTCGCGCCATGATCACCGCACCGGATCACTGCCATGACGCCTCACCCGCGCAGCGCGCAGTCATAGAGAACACAGGATTTCCGGCTAGGGTGAAGTCATGACTCTTTGCATTCCGTTTCTGATGTTCCAGGGTCAGGCCCAAGAAGCGATCGACCACTACCTCGACGTCTTCCCTGACGCTGAGCTGCTGGAGATCGTGCACCACCCCGCGGGCACCGAGATCTATGACCCCACCCCGCGGCCCTCCGCTGAGCCCGTGGACCCTGCCGACACCGAAGTCCCAGAGGACTCCGACGGCGGGAAAGGTTCGGACGCCGTGAAGGAGACCGAGCCGACCCAGCCTGAGTCCACCGAGACTGAGCAGACCGAGGCTGAGTCGACCGACACGACGCTGATCACGGTCAAGCATGCCCAGGACGCCTCTGATCACGAAGAGGTCATCACCGTTCCAGTCCCGCTGGTCGCCACCGCGCAGCTGAGGATCGGCGGGCAGGTGCTGATGATCCAGGACAGCCTGATGAAGCATCAGTTCAGCTTCACCCCCTCGATCTCCGTGGCCGTGGTCGTGGACTCCGCGGCGGAGTTCCATCAGATCGTGGACAGCCTGGCCCCGGGCGGAGAGTTCCTCATGGAGCCCGACGACTACGACTTCGCCACGAACTTCGCCTGGATCAAGGACCGCTTCGGCATGTCCTGGCAGGTCAACCAGCCCCTGGGGCAGCCCGAGCCCACCGCCCGCGCCGAGGCGCCGGTCTGGGGCTGAGCCGCCCCGGCTCGCTGACCTGCCCAGAAACTGACCTGTGACGCAGAAGTCTCCTCTCCCCGTGCGCAACGGCGTCAATGCCACGCGCCTGCGGGTCCCGCTGAACGGGCCCTGGCACACCGTCCATGACTACGTGCTGGAGACCTTCGGACACATCGACCATGGCGGGATCACCCGGCGCTTCGATGACGGCGACGTCGTCGACGTCCACGGGGCGCCGCTGAGCACGTCCACCCCGCTGGGCGACCTCGAGTTCCTCTGGTACTACCGCTCGGTCAGCCAGGAGATCCCGCTGCCGGTGACCGAGGAGCTCATCCATGAGGATGAACACCTGGTGGTGGTGGACAAGCCACACTTCCTGCCCACCACCCCGGCAGGCCGCTATGTCCAGGAATCACTGCTGGTTCGGCTGCGGAACACGCTCAACCTCCCGGACCTGGTGCCGATCCATCGGCTGGACCGGGGCACGGCCGGCGTCGTGCTGTTCTCCAAACAGCCCGACACCCGGGGGGCGTATCAGCTGCTCTTCGAGAACCGCGTGGTGGAGAAGTCATACGAATGCGTCAGCGCCACCCCGGCGGGGATGAGCCCCGAGACCATGGCCTCGCGGTTCCCGCTCACCGTGCGCAACAAGATCGAGAAGACCAAGGGCGTGGTGGTCTCCCAACTGGCCTCATACGCCCCGGAACACTCCGGCAAGCGCCCGCATGACCGCACAGCCCGGCAGGGCAAGCGTCGAACCGAGGCCATCCCCGGTGCGAACTCCTCCTCCCAGATCGAGCTGCTCTCCACCGGACGCAGCCGCTCAGGGCACGACGTCGGCCACTTCCGGCTCAATCCACACACCGGAAAGACTCACCAGCTGCGCATTCACATGGCACTTCTCGGTCTCGGTATTCTGAATGATCGTTTCTATCCCGAACTTCTCGATGACGCCCCTGATGAGTTCGACAAGCCGCTCCAGCTGCTGGCCAAGACACTCACCTTCACCGACCCGATGACCGGGGTGCCACGCAGCTTCATCTCGTCTCGAACCCTTCAGGAGACCCCGCAGTGACCAATCCCGCGATCGCCTTCGGCATCAGTGACCTCGGCGATCCGGCGCTCTATCAGGAGTGGGGGCTCTACTACTTCCTGTTCATGGCAGTGGCGGTGGCGTTCACCGCGATCGTGCCGCCGTTTCCCTCCGAGGTCATGGTGATCGCCTCAGGCACGATGGCCGCCGAGGAGATCTTCCCGCTGCTGCTGGTGCTCGCCGTGACCTTCATCGGCTGCCTCATCGGCGACATCGGGGTCTACCTGCTCTTCCGCTACAAGCTCATCCGGCTGCTCTACCGCTGGAGGTGGGGACGTCGGCTGCACCGGAAGATGCTGCGCATCTCGCTGCGCGCCGGCGGCGCCTCCACCTGGGCGGGCCTGCTCCTCATCCGCGGGATTCCGGGGGGCCGCTCCGCCTCGATGGCAACGGCCGGGATCATGCGTCTCGGCGGCCGCTCCATCGTGGCGCTGTGCCTGCTGGGCTCACTCACGTGGAGCCTGTGGCTGGTCGGGTTAGGTTACATTACGGGAACAACTACAGGGCTCCCACCCTGGGCTAGCACGGCGGCCGCGATCGTTGTGGGTACCCTGGTGGGGTTGGGGATCACCGTGCTGATCACCCGACAGCGTTCGCGTCGGGGGTCCAGAAGAGAGTCGGCAGCCGCTTGACCAGCGACGATGTCCGGGCACCACGCTCCGACAGCTACTGCATATGCCAGCCATGACCTAGAGGGGGGAACCCGGGCTTGACCGAGAAGTCCCAGGACGAGTCCGCCGAGACGCTCACCGTCGCCGAGAAATCCGGCGCGGACACCGAGATCTCGCCTGCGTCCACCGAGGACAGCTCCGCCGAGGACACCTCGGCCGAGCGCGCAGATCCTGCCCGGAAGCAGGATCCCGCCACCGCGTCAGCGGCCCCTGCTGACGCTTCAGCGCCCGCCGAGAGCTCCGTGTCTGCTGGAGACTCTTCGCCTGCCGCAGGCTCTGTGTCCGGCTCAGACACCACGCCCGCCGAAGACTCCACACCGGCCGGAGATTCAACACCGGCCGCTGCCCAGTCGCCGACCCCTGCACCTTCCGCACCCTCGGTGCGCTGGAGCCGCCCCACGCCGGCGCGGCCCGCGCCGTCGAAGGCCAGCGCTCCTGAGACCGACCTCAGCAGCTTCTTCGACGACCTTGACGAGAAGTTCCTGGGCGCCGCCCGCCGCGTCGGCGCCGCCTTCCGCCGGTCCGCCCCGCAGGATCAGCCCGGTCCTGACGAGCAGCGCAGCAGGAACGGCAGGAAGAACGGCCGACCCGCATCGGGCCAGTCCACGGCGGGCGCCGCGCAGAGCCCGCCTGTCACACGCCCCGCGGCAGCACCCTCCAACGGCGTGGACCACTCCGGCTCTGCCCTTGGCAGCGCCGCCCGGGGGCCGGAGTCGTCCCCGCTGAGCCTGCCCCGGCCTCGCCGCGCCCTGGATGAGCAGCGGCAGCGCGACGTCATCCTGGAGAAGGCCGCAGCCATCGAGGCGGCCACCGCGATGAACCACCGGCCCACCGACCGGGACTACATCGAGTCCGCCGATGACGAAGAAGACCTCTTCACCTACATCCCGCCCTACAACATGCCCTCCAGGGACCCCGACCCCGCGCCGGTGCGCAGCGACCTCTACCGACAGATCTTTGTCACCCTGGGCGCCCTGGCAGCCCTGGTCTCGCTGATCTGGATGTTCGGCATCTTCCCCGGCTCCCCCGCCATCCTGGGCGGCAATGGGCTCGATGAGCTCGCCGGCGGCTGGTACTCCGGCGGACAGGCGCTGCTCTCCCCGAACGCGAACTTCTACTGGCTCTGGCCCATCATCGTGCTGGGCCTGCTGGCCCACGCGGTCCACCAGTGGACCACCACCCAGATCTCCACCCCACGGCAGCGCCGCTCTGGCTGGCAGGTCGGCTCGGCGTCGCTGTTCATGCTCATCTGGACGGCCAGCATCCACCACGGAATGCTCACCCTCGCGGCGCTGGCTTCCCTCGCTGCGGCATTGGCACTGATCGACGCGATCAGACAGTTCACCTTCCGCACCGCCCGCACCGGTCTGGAACGTCGATTCTCCGATACCACCACCGGTCTCTTCACCGGCTGGGCGATGGTCGCAGCGATGTCTTCGCTCTCCATCTGGCTGACCGCCATGGGATGGCGCGTCCCCGGCATCCCTGCGGTGCTCTGGGCGCTGCTCGGCCTGGGCATCTGCATCTGGGCCGCCGCCTACTACGCGATGACCGAACGCGGCAGGATCGCGGTCGCCCTCGGCATGGGCTGGGGCATGTTCTGGCTGATCTTCCCCCGGCTGCTCTCAGACGTCACCTCCGTGTGGGTCGCCATCTCCGCCGCGATGGGAGCCTTCGTGGTCATCCTCGCGACCGAATCCCGCCGGCACAAGATCAACCACGCGGAGCGTCGCGCCGCCATGGGGCGTCCGCTCGAAGACATCATCTGAACCAGCCCCGGTTGGACCACCGCACAGGAGGCACGATGAGGCACCCGCACAGAAGCCAGATCACCGCACTCGGAGCAGCCATGCTGTTGCTGCTCGCCTCCTGCGGCTCCCCGGAGGAGGGTCAGGACCCCGCCCCCGCCGAGGACGCCGCCTCCGAGCAGCCCACTGAGGACACCGAGGGCGCGCAGGACTCGGAAGAGCCGGACCCGGCGTCCGAGTCTGAAGATCCTGGAGAGTCTGAGCAGCCTGACGAGTCCGAAACCTCCGCGGCACCCGAAGACGAGGATCAGGACCAGGGCGACGACGCCGCCTCAGCGGACTTCAGCACCGACGCCCAGGAGTCTGACGGCTTCCCCGGGGAGTTCACCCGCGGCGAGGAGCCCAATCATCTGGTGGAGATCCGCTCCGGTGTCCATGAGGGATACGACCGTGTGGTCTTCGAGTACTCCGGGGACGGCACCCCCAGCTGGCGCGGAGAGTACACAGATGCCGCGGCCGAACTGGGCCGCGGCGAACCCATCGAGGTAGCCGGCGAACACATTCTTGAGATCAATGTCAACGGACCCTCCTGGGCTCCGGAGGACGAGCCAGAAGACGAGCTTCCCGCCCAGGAGTACTACGAACGCGATCGCGGCGGAGCCTTCGAGGAGATCTTCATCCAAGGACCATTTGAAGCCCACTCCCAGTACCTGATCGGCCTGGACCAGGAACGGCCGTTCCAGATGCAGCTGCTCGAGGAGCCGACCCGGCTCGTGGTGGACATCGCCAACGAGGAATGACCCGGCACTGAGCCCTGACCGGCCTCGGGCTCCGTTGTGGTGCATGATGGGACCATGAGCATTCGAACCCCAGATCCGAACCCCGGATGGTTGAACGAGGATGACCTCTACGAGGCACGACGACGGCTCCCCATGGTCTACGTCGAAGCGATCCCAGTTCGACTGGATCCCCTCGGCTGCATCACTGAGCTGGGTCTTCTCTACACCGCAGACGCCGAGGGGCATTTCTACCGCACCGTGGTCTCCGGACGCGTGATCTACCGCGAGACCATCAGGGCGGCTCTGCTGCGCAACATCGAGAAGGACCTGGGATCGATGGTGATGCCACAGATCCCCGCTTCGCCGGTGCCGTTCGCCGTGGCCGAATACTTTCCCTACCCCTCTGAGACCGGGCTGGTCGATGACCGGCAGCATGCGGTTTCGATGGCCTACATCGTGCCCGTCTCCGGGGAATGCTCCCCGCGCCAGGACGCCCTGGAGCTGAGCTGGATGACACCGGATCAGGTGCTCAGCCCCGATGTGCAGGCGGAGTTCCTCGGCGGCCGCGAGAAGCTGATCCGCCAGGCCCTGGCCCATCTGGGTCACACCGGCTGAGCCACACCAGCTCCGGCCGGTAGAATCAGGCCAATGACCACTCCCGCCCCAGAGAAGCCCGTCCGCCGCAGAAGGCCACCCCGCAAGCAGGACACCGCAGCGCGTCCGGTGCTGCGGCTCGGAGCCGCAGGGTGGATCGTCTCCTGGCTTGTCCCCACAGCGGTCATGGGCGGCCTGCTGCTCGCACTGGGCCTCATCCCCGGCCTGAACGAAGACGGCTTCCTCGCCCCGCTGATTCCGCTGATCGCCGCGGCGGCCGTCGTCGTCGGGATTCCCGGGACCCTGCTGGTGAGCTGGCTCTACCGACACCAGGTGCGCCCCACCGTGCACATCCTCGGCTACGTCCTCGTGGGGCTCCTCTATGGTCCTGTCGTGCTCGTGGTCGGGGCCGGAGGACTGATCCCGATGCTCATCCCGCTGATCGGCTTCCCCGCTGGCATCCTGCTCGGGATCGGTCGCTGGATGGCGCAGCCGCTGGCCCGCGTGGAGAACCCTGCCGAAGAGCCCGACCCCGCTGCGACCCCCGAGCCGAAGGACGCTGATCATGCCTGAGACCACTGCAGCTCCCGCGATGACGCTGAGCATCGCGGGTTCGGAAGCCACCGGCGGCGCCGGGGCGCAGGCGGATCTGAAGACCTTCCAGGAGCTCGGTACGTTCGGCATGGTGGCGCTGACCTGCATCGTGTCTTTCAATCCGGGTGATGAGTGGAACCATCGCTTCGTCCCGGTCGAGTCCCAGGTGATCGAGGACCAGATCGAAGCGATCTTCGGCAACTACGGGCCCGAGGTGCTCGACACCGTCAAGCTCGGGATGATGGGCTCCCCCGCCACGATCTCCACCGTGGCCGCCGCGATCACCGCGCGAAGGCCGAAGCACCTGGTGCTGGATCCGGTGCTGATCTGCAAGGGCCAGGAGCCCGGTCACGCGCAGGACACCGACGAGGCGCTGAAGGCCGAGCTGCTCCCACTCGCCACCTTCGTCACCCCCAACCACTTCGAGACCGAACAGCTCTCCGGGATGAAGGTCGAGACCCTGGAGGACCTGCAGGCCGCCGCGGCGGAGATCCATCGACTCTCCGGCGCTGCCGTGCTCGCCAAGGGCGGAGTCCGACTCGCCGGACCCGAGGCGGTGGACGTCTTCGTCGACGCAGACGGCATCGAGGTGCTCAGCGCGCCCAAGATCGGTGAGCACGCGGTCTCCGGCGCAGGCTGCTCCTTAGCGGCCGCGGTCACCGCCGAACTGGCCAAGGGCAGCTCCGCCCGAGACGCCGCGCGCCGGGCCAAGGAGTTCGTCACTGCAGGCATTCGTCAGCGGGTCGCCGGGAATACCCCGTTCGATGCACTGTGGCAGGGCGGCCTGCGCGGCTGAAGGGGGCGGACGGAGCTTCGCTCAGCCAGCGGTCTACTCTTCTCGACCATCTTCTAGCTGCGGCTCGATGAGGCCCAGCTGCGTGGCGCGGATGAGCAGCTGGACGCGGTCCCTCACGCCGAACCGGACGCAGAGCCGACCAAGGTGTGCCTTGACCGCACCCTCGGTCAGGACCATCCGCGTCGCGATCTCTCGATTGCTGAATCCCCGCGCCAAGAGACTCAGGACTTCTGTCTCTCGTGGTGGTGTCCGCGGCAGGTAGTCCGATCCTGCGAGCGCCAGGGAGAACTCCTCCGCCTCATTGACCTCATTGAACTCAAGCTTGCGCGCCACGTCAGGCGAGATCGGCACCGAGCTGCCGTGAACCTGGCGAATAGCCTCCAAGACCTGCTCGGCCGTGGCGTCCTTGACGATGTAGCCCTTGGCGCCGGCGTTCAGGGCCTGCAGCGCATGCCCTTCCGAGCTGAATGTGGTGACCGCCAGCACCGAAGTCTCCGGGGCGATCGCCATGACCGCAGCGGTAGCCTCGACCCCGCCCATCACCGGCATCTTGAGATCCATGATCACGACATCGGGCTTCTCTTCACGTACGCGCTCGATGACCTCCAGCCCGTTCTGCGCTTCCCCGACACAGACCATATCGGGAGCGGAGTCGACATAGGCGCGCAGAGCCGCGCGCATGATCGGGTGGTCGTCTGCAACGACGAGACGGAGCATGGCTGAACCTGTTCTTTCTCGGCCTGTGACACCTGGCGCGGTGTCCTATTTTATCCGACCCGCTCGCCGACATCGCTCATGGGGTCCTTTCCGGACGGGACAGGTACCGGATCCAAGCGGAATTGCGTAAATTAGCTACTTTAGTCCACTATACCTGAATCTAGGCACACCATAATCTAAGCTTACTCGCTAAAACTTCGAAGGTATACCCCCGAAAGGAACAAAAAATGTCACTTGCCTTGTTCGCATACCGAATCGCCGCCATTTCTGCTTTAATTATTACCACTGTTCTTGGTTTTTTTGATATTTCAGGCGTTGAAGCTGAAGGTTTTCTTCGTTCATTCATCTGCGCAGCGTTCCCAAGATCTTCATCTTGCTAATCCCTCCCCAGCCCCGGGCGTCAGGACGTATCCTTGAGAGTGACTTTTTCGAGTGATGTAGCACCAAGCCGCCGAGTTCTGAGCATCCTCACCCTCGCCACCATCGGCGGAATCTCCGCAGACATTGCACTGGCTCTGATCTTCGACCCCGAGTACCTCAGCGCGAGGCTCCAGTTCGGGTACTTGATCTGGATCCTCGCCGTCTCCCTGTTCTGGCTGCATCCAGCAGCAGGTGCGCTCGCAGCCCTGGTTGGCGCCGCGATCGGGGTGGTAACGAACTCCCCGTTCGAAACCCTCTTGCTGGTCGCGTTGTTCAGCGGCCTCTCGGCGCTGTACTGCTCGCAATGGGTTCGGCGCCTATACCTGGTGATGACTCTGGGCATCGCCATCAGTGTGGGTCTCTCGGAGAGTGTTCGCGTACTCGCGGTCGGATTCACCCTGACGACCGGCGCGCTGATGGTCTTGTCCTACTTGGCCGGGCGAGCTACTCGGAGACACCTCGCGTCGCGCCTGTCCGCCGAGCGTGAGCTCGTTCAGCTGCGGGCCGCACACCAGGAGGCGCTCTCAGGGGAACGCCGCTCGATCGCACGGGACCTCCACGACATCCTCGCCCACGACCTCACCGTCATCTCGATGCAGACGCAAGTCGCTGCGGCCACCGGGACACCGGAATCGCGCGCGGCGGCGCTGTCCCAGATCTCCCAATCGGCCAGCGCCGCGCTCCACGACCTGCGCAGAGTGCTGTTGGTGCTGCAGCGCGAGAACATCATCGGTTCCGGACCTGGAGATGCGCCTGAGCTGGATCTGGAGTCGGGCCTGCAGCGCTTCACGGAGCGCCTGAAGGACCTCGGATTCACGGTGGACACCTCGGTGCATGGGGACCTCAGCTCCATCCCCCAGTCCGTGGAGGCCTGCCTGTATCGAATCCTGCAGGAGTGCACGACGAACGTGGTCAAACATGGCGCGCGCGGTCACGCCATCAATGACTGCACCATCGAGCTCGAGGTCAAGGAGGCCACCGTGGACCTGACCGTGACGAACCGGACCGACGCGAATCAGGCACCGGCCCCCAAGCACGCGACTTCAGGAACGGGACTGATCAGCATGGAAGATCGAGCGGCCACCTATGGGGGCACCATCGAGGCAGGCTCACCCGCTGAAGGAATCTGGAGCGTGCAGGTGTCCGACATTGAGCTGCGCCTCCGCTGAAAAGACCCCGGACACAGAGAGGCTCGGGCGGTGCCGTTCCCACCGCCCGAGCATTAACATCTGCCGAGGTCCTGCTCCGAACCCTTGCACCGTAACTCGGAACACCTCAAGGCCGATGTCATCTCCCCTGAATCGTGCACCACTGATGCACGTCCACTTATAAGTATTGGGGAGCGCCCGTCTTCTGACTAGTGGACTTTTGTCCACAGTTTGCAGGTGAAACCAAAGCTCCCCCACCTTGTGACTATCAAGTAACATGTGTGCCATGACACATCATGCTCCCGATGCTTCCGTTGATCCGATCTACGACGTCTCCACCGCGCAGGACCTCGACTACTACGGCGTCTTCGACGACCTCCCTGCGGCAGACCGGCAGTGGTGGACTCGCGCCCGCGAGTTCTCCACCGGACTGGAGACGCGGATGGCGCAGCACTGGGAACACGCTGAGTACCCGGTTGACCTGGTCCGCAAGGCTGGCGGCCTGGGTCTGCTGACCGACGGCGTCGACGTCTCCGAAGCCTCCATGGAGACGCTCTCCCCGATGGCCGCGGGCCTGGTGAACATGGAGACCTCCCGGGCCGATGGCTCCCTGGGCACGGCCCTGGCGGTGCAGGGCGGGCTCGCGCTGCGCACCCTGGCGTACTTCGGTTCGGCAGACCAGAAGGCTGAGCATCTCACCAAACTGGCCACGGCCGAGACGCTGGGCTCCTTCGCCCTCACCGAGCCCACGCACGGCTCGGACTCGGTCTCGCTGGAGACCACCGCCCGGCTGGTCGGCGACGAGGACTCCGGCTACTACGTCATCAACGGCGCCAAGAAGTGGATCGGCAACGGCGCCTCGGGCGGCCTGACGTTCACCTGGGCCCGAGTCGCCGGCGGCATCCACGACGGCAACGTCCGCTGCTTCCTGATCGACCAGGACACCCGCGGCTATCGGGCCGAGGTCATCCAGGGCAAGGCCTCGCTGCGCGCGATCCACCAGGCGCTGATCCAGTACGAGGACGTCGAGGTCCCCGCCCACGCCGTACTGCCGGGTTCAAAGACCTTCAAGGACGCCTCCAAGGTGCTCTTCGCGACCCGGCTGGGAGTGGCCTGGTCCGCCGTCGGGCATGCCTCTGCGCTGGTGGAGGCGGCGCTGAGCTATTCAAAGCAGCGTGAGCAGTTCAGCCGTCCGCTGGCGAGCTTCCAGCTGGTGCAGGAGCGGCTGACCTGGATGGTCTCGGAGCTCACCTCCATGCAGCTGCACGTCCGGGCGGTCACCGAGCGGGATATGGCCGGCACGCTCACCGGCCCGCAGGCCTCCCTGGCGAAGTATCACAACACCCGGAAGGCTCGGGCGATCGCCCAGGTCGCCCGCGACATGCTCGGCGGCAACGGGATCCTGCTGAAGAACAAGGTGCCGCGCCACATGGCAGATATCGAGGCGATCCACACCTATGAGGGCACCGAATCCGTGCAGAGCCTGATCATCGGGCGCGACCTGACCGGGTACTCAGCCTTCGCCTAGGACACGCGCTCGGAGCCCACGATACGGCGCTCGGCACTGAGCATTCGACGTCCAGCGCTCAACACTCGACGACGTTGACCGCGAGTCCGCCCAGGGCGGTCTCCTTGTACTTCGAGGACATGTCCTTGCCGGTCTCGCGCATCGTCACGATGACCTCGTCCAGCGAGACCCGGTGCTCGCCGTCGCCCATCAGCGCCATCCGCGCGGCGTTGACGGCCTTGGTCGCGGCCATGGCGTTGCGCTCGATGCACGGCACCTGCACCAGTCCGCCGATCGGATCGCAGGTGAGCCCGAGGTTGTGCTCCATCGCGATCTCGGCGGCGTTCTCCACCTGTTTGGCAGTGCCGCCCAGGACCTCGCAGAGCCCGGCGGCCGCCATCGAGGAGGCCGAGCCGACCTCCCCCTGGCAACCGACCTCGGCGCCGGAGATCGAGGCCTGCTCCTTGTAGAGCACCCCGACGGCGGCGGCGGTGAGCAGGAACCGCACGGCGATGTCCTCACGGTCCTCCTCCCCCGCGTAGCTGGCGCCGGGCCCGTAATGGGTGGCGTAGAAGCCCACGGCAGGGATGATTCCGGCAGCACCGTTGGTGGGCGCGGTGACCACCCGTCCCCCGGAGGCGTTCTCCTCGTTGACCGCCAGCGCGACCAGGTTCACCCACTCCTGCCAATAGGCGTGGGTGCGGCCTGGATCGTCCTTCCACATCCGTGCGTGCCAGTCAGGGGCACGACGCCGGACCTTCAGCCCCCCGGGCAGGTGCCCCTCGCGCTCCAGGGCGCTGTTCTTGCAGTCCTCCATGACCTGCCAGAGGTGCAGCACCTTACCGGTGATCTCGGCTTCGGCTTCCTCCTCGGTGCCGCCGTGGCGGGCGCGGTGCAGGGCGCGCTCATTGGCCAGCATCACCCGGGAGACCGGCAGGCCTGAGCGGGCGCAGTGCTCCATGAGCTGCGCGGCCGTGATGAAGGGGTAGGGCACCTCGGCGTCCGGGGTGGCCAGCGCCTGTCCCAGCGACGCGTCGGAGGCCACCGCATCGGATTCTGAGAGCACGAACCCTCCCCCGATGGAGTAATAGATCTCCTTGGCCACCTGCTCTCCGGCGGCGTCGAGCGCGGTGAGCGTCATCGCGTTGGTATGCCGGTCCATGACGGTGAGCGGGCGCTGGATGAAGTCCTCCACCCGCAGCGGGATCTCCTTGCCGGCGCTGTGGGCGTCCCCGTGGGCGCCGTCCGGATCGCTCGGAGCACCGTCGTCTTCGCACTGGGCGGCCAGCTGCACCGTGCCGGAGACCTCCATGGCAGCCAGTCGGGAGTCGACCTGGTCCGGCAGGATGGTCTCCGGGTCCCACCCCTCCAAGCCCAGCAGCACCGCAGTGAAGGTGCCGTGGCCGCGTCCGGTGGCCGAGAGCGAGCCGTAGAGATCCACCTGCACCGACTCGGTCCGGGCCAGCGACTCGGGACTTCCCAGCTGCTCGGTCACGAAGCGCCGGGCGGCGCGCATCGGCCCCACCGTGTGCGAGGAGGAGGGACCGATGCCGACCCGGAGCAGATCAAAGATGCTGATGGTCATGGAGTGTCTCGAATCCTGTCCCGGTCAGCGTGCGCGGCGGTAGAAGGGCAGCGGGACCACTTCGAAGGGCTGCGGCTTTCCACGCAGATCGACGTCGAGCCGCGTGCCCGGTTCGGTGTGGGCGATGTCGACATAGGCCATCGCGATCGGATGGCCCAGGGTCGGGCTGGGCAGCCCGGAGGTCACCGCCCCCACGGTCTCACCGGGGTTGTCCCCCTCGACGGCGAGCACCGGGTAGCCGCCGCGGCCGGCGCGCTTGCCGAGGCCCTTGAGCCCGACGAGCCGCTGACCCGAGGTCTTTCCGCGACCCGCCGCCTTGGCAGCCTCGAGGGCGGCGCGTCCGGTGAAGTTCTCCGCCTTCGTGAAGGAGACCACCGGCAGTCCGGCTTCGAAGCTGACCCGTTCGGTGGAGAGCTCGTTGCCGTAGAGCGGCATGCCGGCCTCGAGGCGCAGCGAGTCTCGGCAGGCCAACCCGCAGGGGACCAGGCCGTCGTCGGACCCGGCCTCCAACAGCGCCAGCCACAGGGCGTGGGCTTTCTCATTGGGCAGGAACAGCTCGAACCCGTCCTCCCCGGTGTAGCCGGTGCGGGCGAGCAGGATCTCGTCGCCGCCGATGCTCACGGTGGTGAACGCGTAGTAGCTGAGCTCGTCGACCAGGAAGGTCTCATTGGCGCGCACCACGGAGCTGATGATCTTCTGCGCGGCAGGTCCCTGGACCGCGATCAGGCTGATGCCTTCCGATTCGTCCCAGACCTCGACGTCGAAGCCTGTCCCCCCAGCACCTGTGCCAGCCGCAGCACGCTCGGTGAGCGCCGCCGCGACCACTTCACGGTTCGACGCGTTGGGGACCAGCAGGAACTCGTTCTCATCGATCCGGTAGGCGATCAGGTCATCGAGGATCCCTCCGTCCTCGCGGCAGATCAGCGAGTACTTCGCCTTGCCGATCTTCACCGCCGCGAGGTTGCCCACCAGCGCGGTGTTCAGGAAGGTGGCGGCGTCGGGCCCGATGATCCGGATCTCTCCCATGTGGGAGAGGTCGAAGAGCCCGGCGGTGGTGCGCACCGCATGGTGCTCCTCCAACTCGGAGGTGTACTTCAGCGGCATCTTCCAGCCGCCGAAGTCGGTGAAGCTGGCACCCAGCTCGGCGTGGGCGGCAGTAAGCGCGGTCTCTCTCATGCGGTGCTCTCCTCGAGTTCGAAGGCCTCCGGCGGGGGGCAGGAACAGATCAGGTTGCGGTCGCCGTGGGCGCCGTCGATCCGGCTCACCGGAGGGAAGTATTTGTCCTGAAGCAGGTTCTTGACCGGGAAGGCCGCCTGCTCGCGCGGATAGGCCCGGTCCCACGCGTCACCGGCGACGACGGCGGCCGGGTGCGGTGCCAGGCGCAGCGGGGACTCCGCCGCGCTGATCTTCTGCTCGACGATGTCCTGGATCTCGGCGCGCACTCCGATCATCGCGGCGATGAACCGGTCGATCTCGGCCAGGTCCTCAGACTCGGTGGGCTCCACCATCAGCGTCCCGTTCACCGGGAAGGCCAGGGTGGGCGCGTGGAAGCCGTAGTCGATGAGGCGCTTGCAGACATCCTCGGCGGTGATTCCTGAGGCCTTGGTGAGCTCGCGCAGGTCCAGGATGCATTCATGGGCGATCAGCCCGTGCTCCCCGGTGTAGAGGATCGGGAAGTGCTCCTTCAGCTTCGCGGCGATGTAGTTCGCGCTCAGCAGCGCATGGGCGGTGGCGCTGGTCAGTCCCTCGGAGCCCATCATCGCCAGGTAGGCCCAGGAGATCGGCAGCACCCCGGCGGAGCCGAAGGGGGTGGCGGTGACCGGGGCGCCGTCGCGGCCTTCTCCCTCATGCTCCCCGGTGGCCCAGGAGGCACCGACGGAGGTGCTGGGCAGGAAGGGCTGGAGGTGTTCGGCCACGGCCACCGGGCCGACGCCGGGTCCGCCGCCGCCGTGCGGGATGCAGAAGGTCTTGTGCAGATTCAAGTGGGAGACGTCGCCGCCGAACTCGCCGGGCTGGGCGAGGCCGACCAGGGCGTTGAGGTTCGCGCCGTCGATGTAGACCTGTCCGCCGGTGGCATGGATCTTCGCGCAGACCTCGCGCACCTCGGTCTCGTAGACCCCGTGGGTTGAGGGGTAGGTGAGCATGATCGCGGCGATCCGGTCCGGGTGCGCGGCGATCTTGGCCTCCATGTCGGCCATGTCGATGGTGCCGTCCTCTGCGGTGGCGACGACGACGACCTGCAGTCCGGCCAGCACCGCCGAGGAGGCGTTGGTGCCGTGGGCCGAGGCCGGGATCAGGCAGATGTCCCGGGCGGAGTCGCCCTGGGCGAGGTGGTACTGCCGGATGGCCAGCAGTCCGGCGTATTCGCCCTGGGAGCCGGCGTTGGGCTGGATCGAGACCGCCGCGTATCCGGTGACCTCGGCGAGCCGGGACTCGAGGTCTGCGATCATCTCGCGCCAGCCGGTGGTCTGCGGGGCCGGGGCATAGGGGTGGATCCCCGCGAACTCGGGCCAGGAGATGGCTTCCATCTCGGTGGCGGCGTTGAGCTTCATGGTGCACGAGCCCAGCGGGATCATGGTCCGGTCAAGGGCGAGGTCGCGGTCGGAGAGCCGGCGCAGGTAGCGCATCATCTGCGTCTCGGAGCGGATCTCGTGGAAGATCGGGTGGGTCATGAACTCCGAGGTGCGGGTCAGCTGCGCCGGAAAGGCGTAGTCCTGCTCCTGCCTGGAGGACCCGAGCTGCTCGGGGAGCGCTGCGACATCCTTGACGCCGAAGGCCTGGGCGACGGCGGCGAGCTGCGCCGTCGTCGTCGTCTCATCGGTGGAGATCCCGACGACGTCCTGGTTGACGCGGCGCAGGTTGACCCCTGCGGCCTCGGCGGCGGCGATGACGTCCTCGGCGGCTTCGTGGGAGGCCAGTCGGACCTGGATGGTGTCGAAGAAGGATTCGGCGATCAGCTCATGGCCTGCCTCGCGCAGCACGGCGGCCAGGGTGCGGGCGGATCCGTGCACCCGCTCGGCGATCCGGGTGAGGCCTTCGGGGCCGTGGTAGACGGCGTACATCGAGGCCGCCACGGCCAGCAGCGCCTGGGCGGTGCAGATGTTTGAGGTGGCCTTCTCGCGGCGGATGTGCTGCTCGCGGGTCTGCAGGGCGAGCCGATAGGCGGGGCGGCCCTCGGCGTCCTTGGAGACTCCGACGAGCCGGCCGGGGAGCTGGCGCTGCAGCCCGGACTTCACGGCCATGAAGGCCGCGTGGGGTCCGCCGAAGAACAGCGGGACCCCGAAGCGCTGGGAGCTGCCCACGGCGATGTCGGCGCCCTGCTCGCCGGGTGAGGTGATCAGGGTCAGCGCAAGCAGATCCGCAGCGATGGTGACCATCGCCCCGCGCTCCTTGGCTTCAGCGATGACCTTGCGGTGGTCGACCACGGCGCCGGAGTTGGCCGGCTGCTGCAGCACCAGTCCGCAGATCTCACCGGCGGGCAGCCCCTCGGCGGCGATGTCGACGGTCTCGATCTCGATGCCCAGCGCGTCGGCCCGGCCGGCGACCACGGCGCGGGTCTGCGGGAAGATGTCGGCGTCGAGCACGATCTTCGCGGTGGCGCGCTTCTTGTTGCCGCGGCGCATCAGCAGGATGGCCTCGGCCACGGCGGAGGCCTCGTCCAGCAGCGACGCGTTGGCGATGTCGAGGCCGGTCAGGTCAGCGACCATGGTCTGGAAGTTCAGCAGCGCCTCAAGCCGGCCCTGGGAGATCTCCGGCTGATAAGGCGTGTAGGCGGTGTACCAGGCGGGGTTCTGCAGCACGTTGCGCAGGATCACCTGCGGGGTGTGGGTGTCGTAGAAGCCCTGCCCGATCATCTGGGTGTGCGGCTGGTTCTTCTCGGCGTAGCCGCGCAGCGCCTGCAGCGTCTCGGCCTCGGTGAGGGCCTCGGGAAGGTTCAGCGGTCCGGGCTGGCGGATCGCCTCGGGCACCGCGGCGTCGACGAGGTCGGCCAGTGAGTCATAGCCGAGGGCACCCAGCATGGTGGCCGCAGTCGCGGAGGTAGGTCCGATGTGCCGGGCGGAGAACTCGGTGGCATCGGGGGCGAGGGTGGAGCTGCGACGGACAGATGTGACGGTCATGGAGGAACCTTCCAGGCATGGAGATGGCGCGGGTTCCTCCCCCGCTCTGTGATGGACCTGAGAGATTCACCGGCCGCCGCCGTCAGACGGGGGCAGAACCGGCTTGCACCTTCGGTGAGCACATCAGGGTTGTAGACCTGACGTGCTGCTTTCCAGAGTTGCCACCCCTGCACGGTACTGAGTGCCTGAGAGGTTCCCGGGGAGGATATTGCTCCTTCGGCGCCGGATCCGCGCCCAGGGGTGCAGGGACTGCACTGCTCTGGGCGCCAGCCGGACTCTCCCACACAGGGGACGTGGCGATGATTCAATTTGTCCTCATTGTGCCACAGCGGTGTTTTCCGACACATTTCACGATGTGCTCACTCGGCCTGGTTCGCCCGATCCTCTGCCCGGTCCCGGGATCGGGCCCGGTGACGCGCCGGGTCGTGCCGCGCTGGGGGTGCGCACGTGTTCCGGAAGCAGACCCACCCCGATGACGCGCGCGGTGAGTCGGCGGAGCACCGGTGAGAAGAGGCGAAGCAGCTTCGCGGCCGGGGCCGGGATGACCCGGCGCCCGGTCGTGGAGCGAGCGATCACCCGATGTCCGCGCCCCTGGATCCGTTGCATGAGCTTCACCGGCCGCTCCCGGCGGGCCTGCACAGCTGCCAGCGTCTGCTCCGGGACGGTCCCCTGCGTCAGCTGTGCGGTGATCGCGTTGGCCAGCGCCACCGCATCCTGGATCGCATAGTTCACCCCCACCCCGAACATCGGGGACATCGCGTGGGCCGCATCCCCGATGGCGATGAACCCCGGCCGGTGCCAGCGCGGGAGCCGATTGATCTGCACCGTCAGCAGCTTGACCTGCTTCCAGTCGGTGAGGGTCTGCACCACCTCATCCAGCACCGGGGCCGCCTGGATCAGCCGGGCGCGGAACTCCTCCAGTCCGGCCTGCTGCAGCTCCCGGAATTCACCCTTCTTGATGATCAGGCCCGACTGGTATGTCTCCCCGCGATCGATGGTCAGGACCATCCCGGCCGAGGAGAGGTGGCCCAGGGTGGGCGGGGGCGGATCGGCGGGCTGCGGGAGGCTGAACCAGAGCACATCGATGGGCACTCCTGACTCCACCGGGGTGAGCCCGGCGGCTGCGCGCAGCACCGAGGCCCGTCCGTCGGCGGCCACCGTGAGTCTCGCCCGGATCTGGAGCTCACCGTCAGCCGAGCGGGCGCGCAGTCCGACGACGGCACCGTCGTCGGACTGCATCAGACTGGTCGCCTCGGTGTGCATCCGCAGATCAAAGCCGGGGAAGGCCTTCGCCTCGCGGGCCAGAAAGTCCAGGAAGTCCCACTGCGGGGCGAGGACCAGAAAGTCATCGGGTCCGCGGAGCACTCCGAAGTCGACCAGGGTGAGACGCTCGCCCTCGATGACGGCATCGAGGGTGGAGAACCGGCTGACGGGCAGGGCCAGGAACTGCTCGCGCAGCCCGAGCTCGCCGAGGAGGGTGAGCGTGGAGGGGTGGACGGTGTCTCCGCGGAAGTCGCGGAAGAAGTCGGGGTGCTTCTCGATCACGGTGACCTCCAGCCCTGCGCGGGCGAGCAGGCAGCCCAGCACCATCCCGGCGGGGCCTCCTCCAGCGATCACACAGTCGCGCTGCAGCTTGGTCATCGACATAGCCTCCTCCTCACAGCATCAGCATCAGGCTCGGGCTGGCCGGACCGGCTGGACGACGGAGGCATTCGCGGGAACGCCGTGCCAGATCACCGCGGCTTCGCCGCTGCGGATCTGCTCGTGGAAGCCGCGAAACACGATCGGGACGCCGTGGGCGCGGTGCAGGTCCAGGCTGTCCATGGCCTGGAGATGGATATGCGGCTGGGTGGAGTTTCCACTGTTGCCGCATTCTGCGAGGATCTCGCCTGAGCTGACCTGCTCCCCAGGGTGGACCCGAATCGATCCGCGCCGCAGGTGCACCAGGGCGATGAAGCACCGGCTCCGCGGGTCCTCGATGATCACATGGTTTCCCGCCACTGCCACCGGGCCCTCGCGGACACGGGAGGACTGTCCGAGCAGGTACGGGATCAGGCTGAGCTGGGAGCGCCTGGCCGCATGGTCGTCCTCGCCGTCGTGGATAACCCGCACGGTGCCGTCACGCGGCGCCAACACCTCCTGTCCGAAGGCGAAGAACAGCTCCGGCTGCTCAGCGGCGAACACGCTGCGCCAACTCACCGACCCGGCGGTGCGTCCGTCCGTGTCCACAGCGACGAAGTCGATGGCGTACCGGATCCCGAAGAGGTCTGTGCCGTGGCTCGGGATACGTCTGGCCGGACTGTTCTGCACCTTCCAGCTGCCCGTGAAGGGCAGGGAAAGCTCCAAAGGGTGCAACGAAGATGACAGGTGCCGCGGCGGCATGGTTCAAGCTTAGCCCCGTGCTGGGTTGAAGTCTCTAGGGCCCGACTTGTCTGTCCTCCCGGCCTCATTTTTTGGAGATACCCCTTGTCAGCGCGTCAGACTCTGCGAGAATCAGGTCATGACGCTCAACGACTTCGTCCCTGCAGCGAACCAGAGCGGCGACCCGGCGGGCTATGAGATCGAGAACGGCGCGATCGACCCGCAGGGGACGCTCTGGGAGGCGCTGCGACTGGCCGCGGACTGGCGACACAAGGTGTTGGTGGATCTCGGCTGCGGGGCAGGCTACTGGCTGCCGAAGTACTCCGAGGCGGAGAAGACCATCGGGATCGAACCAGATGAGCGTCTCCTGGACACGGCCCGGGCCCGCAGCCGACGGGCCAAGGTCTTTCACGGCTCGGCCGAGCATATTCCGCTTGCCGATTCCAGCGTCGACGTGGTCCATGCCCGCTTCGCCTACTTCTTTCCCTCCGAGTTCTTCGATCCCTCGGCGGGGCTGGCGGAGGTCGCCCGGGTGCTGCGACCCGGGGGCAAGCTGGTGGTGATCGACAATGACCATGTGCTCGGCGAGTTTGCGGCGCTGCTGCGCGCCAGTGCGCCCGCCGCGGCACAGGGTCGGGACAGCTACCCCTCGACCTGGTGGCAGGAGAAGGGCGCACGGACCGCGGCCGTGATGAGTCGCTGGCAGTTCCACCGCCGAAGCGACCTCGAGCGGGTCCTGCACCTGGAGTTCCCAGCCCACGTCGCGGAGCAGTGGCTGCGCAGCCATCCGGATCGTCTGGGCCTGTCCTATGGGTACCTGCTGCACATCTGGACCAGGCCCTGAGCACCCAATCCAGGACCTTCGCGGCAGCCTTCCGCCCCGGTACCACTCCTGACCGGGGACGATGCCCGTCTGTGACTCTTATCACGTTCCCTGGACACACGCGAAGAGTGCGCTAGATTAATCTCGAAGAGTACTTCAAAGTTGAAGTATATAACGCATCCAGTCGGGTCTCCTTGCACCAGACCCGGGCTGGCAGCAGTAAGGAAACCCCGTTCTGTGTCCTCCCCTGTCCGACCGCGGGTCACCGCGGTCATCCCTGCCCACAACGAGGTTGGCGCCCTGCCTGCCACCATCGCATCACTGCGAGCCCAGACGGTCCCACCCGACCGGATTCTGGTGGTCTCCGATCGTTCCACCGATCACACGGTGGAGATAGCCGAAGCATTCGGCGTTGACGTCATGGAGACCCTGGACAACACGGCCCGCAAAGCTGGAGCTCTGAACCAGGCGCTGGACGTGCTCGAGCGACGAGGGCTCGTGCTGATCATGGACGCAGACACCCAGATCGTCCCGAGGTTCATCGAACGAGCACTCCAAGAGTTCGAGGACCCCGAGGTGGGCGGAGTCGGGGCGGTATTCCGCGCAGACCCACCCACCGGCTATCTCGAGCTCTGCCAGTTCCTCGAGTGGACCCGATATGCCGAGCAGATCGAGCGCACGGGCAAGACCTTCGTCATGTCGGGCACCGCGGCCCTGATCCGTTGGCAGGCCCTGATAGATGTGGAGTCGCGATTCGGCTCGATCTATGACGAGCAGACCATCACCGAGGACATGCGCCTGACCATGACGCTCAAGACCTGCGGCTGGAAGGTCCGGTCCCCCGTCGAGTGTCAGAGCACCACCGAGACGATGCCGAACATCCCGACTCTCTGGCGTCAGCGTCGTCGGTGGTACCTCGGCGCCCTGCAGAACATCACCGAGATGGGGTGGAATCACGTGACCAGGCGCTACATCAACCAACAGGTCATGCTCGCGCTCTCAGTGATTCTGATGAGCACCCTGATCGGGCTGACGACGGTCTCCTATGCGGTCAACGGCTTCCTCGGGGTGGAGCCCTTCTGGCTCCTCATCGGCGCAGTGTTCGCCCTGGAGCGCGTGATCACCGTCTGGGACCAGCCCTGGCGACGACGACTCTTCGCGGCCATGGTGATTCCCGAGCTGATCTACGCGCTGATCCTGCAGAGCGCCTACATCGGTGCGGTCTGGCAGAAGCTGAATTCCTCCAGCGGAGATTGGGCCCACCTGGGCACACCCCACAGCACCACGAAAGAGGCATAGGTGTACGGCGCAGACATGACCCAAGCCTCCCAGCTTGCCCTCTCAGGGTTCATCGCCTTCGGCGTGGGCTGGGGCTTCCTCGCGGTCGGCGTGCTGTTCATGGCGACCCTGACCCTGGGCACGATCACATCGGTGTTGATCCACAGGATTCGACGATCATCGGCTGTCCACCAGGCCCCGCGGCAGGACATCTGCGGGTAGCGGAAAAGTGCGGCGCTGCCCAGCACGCCACCTTGCACCGCAGGACCCGAGCCCAGAGGCCTCCCGCGTCGACCCGTCCTTCCGCAGTGCTGCCTACCCTCAGTGCTGCCGGGCTGCAGTTCTCGAACGCGGGTGCACCAGCCCCAGAGTGAACAGGGTGGCCGCCGCGCAGAGGTGCAGCAGCATCCCCATGAAGGGGATCAGTCCCGGCCCGATGCCCTCCGCGGGAATCGCACGCACCGCGGCATCGCCGCCGATGAAGAACGCCGCGGCCAGCACCGCCACACCACCCAGGAGCATGCGGATCCTCCGCGGGAGCGCCGCCATGCGCAGCGCGTAGAGCGTGCACAGCGCAGCGGCGAGGGACCCCGTCGCGGCCACGAGGCTGAACTGCTCCGGGCTGGCCTGGAGCACCACGGGCAGAGCGAAGGCGGTCGGCGGGACGAGATTCAGCAGCGCGGCGACCAGCAGCAGCGTCCGTGGCTGATTGCGCGCCGTCGTCGTCGCGCTCGCCATGGTCAGCGCACCTGGCGCTGGGCCAGCCGGTAGTCCACCAGCACCAGCACCAGCACGACGGCGAACCCTGCGGCTCCCAGCAGCAGCACCTGTCCGAGATCATCACCCGGGGCCAACATTCCGCGGCCCTCGTCCTGCCAGGGCCACAGCGTGCGCAGCGCGCCGAGCATCACCCCTGCGAGCACCACCATGGTGATCCGGTGACGGTGGTCCAACAGCCACTTCAGACCCTTCACGATGGAGATCACGCCGAGCGCGAGGCCCAGCGCGAAGATGCCCAGGTAGGCGAGGTCACGATCGGCGGCGGCCCGCAGCGTGGGCTCGTAGAGTCCGAAGGTCAGCAGCAGGAAGGATCCGGAGAGCCCGGGCAGCAGCAGCGCCGAGACGGCGATGGCCGCCGCCGGAAGGATCACGTACCAGGTGGGCTCCACCGCGGTAGGTGGCAGCGAGACCAGCCAGAAGGTCAGCCCCGCGGCGGCGATGCCGGCAAGCACATGCGAGGCCTTCAGTGGGCCGGAACGGTCGAACCAGGCCATCTGCAGCGGCACGAAGATCGAGGCGAGCACCATCCCGAAGAACGCAGCCCGGGTGAGCTCGGGGTAGGCCTCCACGGCGTCCGACATGGGACCGGCAATGGTGAAGACGGCGACGATCATCCCGATCATGACCGGGATGATGACCTTCCACTCGACCAGGCGCAGGTGCTGCATGGAGCTTGCCCGCCGATCCGGTCCGCTGATCAGCGCCCGCCCGGCGGAGACCACATGGGAGGCCGAATCGATGAGGTGCCGGTAGATTCCGACCACCAGTGCCACGGTGCCTCCAGAGACTCCCGGGACGGTCTCCACGGTACCGATCATGGCGCCGCGGATCAGGTTGCCCGGCAGCGAGGTGCGGCGGGACTCCATGGGCGACGCGGAGCCTTCACGCGGCTGCGCAGGCGCGACGTCGCCCTGGTTGCTGGTCTGGGAGGCGGAAGACTCGGCAGAGATGATGGACTCCTCGGTCATACAGGTGGGGGGGGGAAGCTGACATGGTGACCTCACCGGGCACCGCGACGTCGGCCATTATCTCATCGAGTGCTGAGGGCACCCAGCGTCTCGGGGTCCACGGCCTGGAACCGCACCTCAGCACCGGGCGAGAGCTGCGCCGCCAGCGAGAGATCCTCGCGCACCACGACTCCCAGCACCGGATCAGAGCTGGTGACCGGGTGTTCGGCCAGCGCCACGATGGGCTGACCGGACTCGGCGATGCTGATGGCGCCGCGCATCAGCGGTTCCGCCGGCAGGGCATCGGGCTGGGTGCGAGTGAGCGGATCGTCGCCGTCGAGCACCAGGCTGGCCCGGCTGGATCCGGTCATGACCTCCCAGGGCTGACCCTCCAGTCGGGAGAGTCCTGCGGCCCCGGCGCGGCGGGTGCCGAAATATTCGACCCGCGGCCCGGGCACATAGCGCAGCACCGTGGTCTCCTGCGGCAGCGGCAGCGGGGTGGGCGCGACGGAGGCGATGCCCACGAAGCGCGAGGCCGCGCCGGCAAGCGCGAAACGATCCCCCACCTGCACCGGGGCCGGGCCGAGGCCGGCCACCGTGTCCGTGGAGGCGCTGCCCAGGACCACGGGCGCCTCCAGTCCGCCGGAGATGCCCAGGTAGCTGTAGACCCCGCGCCGGGGCGGTCCGAGGTGCAGCACCTCGCCGGGGAAGACCCAGAACGGGGCGCGGCCCGGGGCGGTGCGGCTGCGTTCGGTGGTCTGCGCCACCTCGGTGCCTCCGCGGGAGGTCGGCACCGGTTCCTGCGTGATGATCTCCAGGGACACCTCGGCGCCGGTCACGGCGAGGATCGAGGTCTGGCAGAGGCGCACGCTGAGCCCTCCCCCGCAGATCTCCAGGACCGCGGCGGAGTCGTCATTGCCGATCAGTCGGTTCGCCTGGCGCGCGGCGGAGAAGTCAGCCGGCCCTGCACGGCCCACGCCGAGGCCGCCGAAGCCGTAGCGGCCCATGTCCTGGACCAGGGTCTGGCCGGGCTCCTGACAGGCTGCAGCCGGCAGCACCTCCAGCACGGCCTCGCGCTCCTCGAGCCGCAGACCTTCGGCATAGGACTGCGGGATCGTGACCTCAGGCCGCGCGTCGCCGGTCTGCTCCCGCGCGGTGTTCTCCGCAGTCGCGTAGGTCCCGGCAGGGTCCTTCCCGGCGGCGTCCCTTCGGGCGGGGCCGTCGGCAGCCCCGGATCTGCGCCGTCGCAGCTTGAGCCGCTTCGCCTGCTTCAGCGCCGCCTGCGCGTCGCGACGTCGACGGAAGTCCACCAGGACGGTCTTGACCCCGGGGATCGCGTCGAGCTGGCCGGTGAAGGGATGCTCGGCCAGATGCGCCAACAGGCTGGGGCGGTCCTTCTCTGCGGTGACCTCGATGAGGAGGGCCCGCTGCCCCATCTCCCGGACGCTGTGAATCATCCCCCCAGCGTGCCACACCGGGGTGGTCATCCCCCTGATCCAGACGATGGGTGAGAACACTGGCCCCGGCGGTCGTTTCCCCGGCGGACCATGAAACAATCGGGCTGTGATCGCCGCCAAGAAGACTGCCGCTGCGCCGAAGGAGCCTCTCTTCACCAAGGACTTCCTGCTGGCGATCGTGATCAACCTCTTCCTGGCCATCGTGTTCTTCGTGCTGGTCACCGGCCTTGCGGTCTACGCCGCCGAGGAGTTCTCCGCCGGAGAGACCGCCGCCGGGTTCGCCGCCTCCGCCTTCGTGGTGGGCGCGCTGGCGGCCCGGATCTTCGCCGGAAAGTACGTGAACTTCCTGGGCCGGCGCCGCACCGTGCTGGCCTGTCTGGTCGTCTACGTGCTCGCCGGCCTGGCCTACCTCGTGGTGGACAGCTATGAGATGCTCATCGCGCTGCGCGCGGTCCACGGGATCTCCTTCGGCTTCGGGCAGACCGCGCTCAACGCCGGGGTCTTCGCGATGATCCCGCGCACCCGACGCGGGGAGGGCGCCGGCTACTACCTGCTGGCGAACTCGCTGCCCCCGGCCATCGGCCCGCTGGCCGCGATCCAGCTGACCCAGCGCTACGACTTCTGGGCGATGTTCGTCGCGGTCACCATCGTCTCGGTGGTCGCCCTGGTCTTCTCGCTGTTCCTGCGGCTGCCCGAGGACAAGCCCTGGCGCACCAGCCTGGTCGAGAAGCTGACCCTGCGCCCGCGGGACATCATCGAGCCCCGAGCCTTCAAGATCTCCCTGGTGGCGATGCTGCTGGGCATCGGCTTCGCCTCGGTGATGACCTTCCTCAACGGCTACGCACGCAGCCTCGACATGGTCGACGCGGCCTCGATCTTCTTCGTCATCTATGCCGGCGCAGTGCTGGTCTCGAGGCTCTTCATGGGCAAGGTCCAGGACCGCTACGGGGACAACTGGGCGGTCTATCCGGCGGTGATCTGCTACATCATCGCCATGGGCCTGCTCGCCTGGACGCCGAACCAGGGGGTGCTGCTCACCGCCGGGGTGCTGGCCGGGTTCGGCTTCGGCTCGCTGCTGCCGGTGCTCCAGGCGATCATCGCCTCAGACCTGCCCGCGCACCGCACCAGCATCGGGATCTCGACCTTCTTCATCATGCTCGACGCCGGATTCGGCTTCTCCCCGCTGCTGCTGGGCCCCCTGGTCAGCTATGCGGACTACCGCTTCATGTACGCGATGTGCGCCGGGGTCGTCGTGCTCTCCCTGGTGCTCTACTGGCTGGTCCACGGCCGCCATGACGTGCATCAGGGGGTGGCGCGCCGGATCCCCGGGCACGGTAGAAAGTCCGACGACGACGGCGTGATCCCCAGCCCTCAGGGCACCTGAAGCTGCGCGTTCGGCAGGTCGGTGATCAGCATGTGCCCCGGGGCGTGGCTGATCGCCAGCTCCGGCTTGGACTCCATCACCGCCGCCTGCGGGGTGACGCCGCAGGCCCAGAAGACCGGAGTCCAGCCGGCGGGGATCTCCACCGGGTCCCCGAAGTCCGGGGCGCCGAGATCGGCGATCCCCAGGCCTGCGGGGCTGCCGATGTGCACCGGGGCGCCGTGGACGCCCGGATAGCGTGAGGTGATCCGCACCGCGTCGGCGATCAGGTCTGCGGGCAGCGGGCGCATCGAGACCACCAGGGGTCCGCTGAGTCGGCCCGCCGGTGCGCAGCGGATGGCGGTCTTGTACATCGGCACGTTCACGCCCTGCTCGATGTGCGCTATCGGTATCCCCGCGTCGAGCAGCGGGGTTTCGAAGGTGAAGCTGCACCCGATGAGGAAGGCGACCAGATCCTCGCGCCAGTGCTCGGTGGCGTCATCGGGTTCGGCGATGAGCTCGCCGTCGCGGTAGACCCGGTAGGCGGGAATGTCGGTGCGCAGATCACCCTGGGCCAGCAGCGGACTCACCGCGCCGGCGTCGTCGAACTGGCCCGATTCGAACACGCCGAGGACCGGGCAGGACTTCGGGTTGCGCTGGGCGAAGAGCAGCATGTCGAAGGCCAGCTCTCGCGGCAGCGCCAGGAGGTTCACCTGTGCGAAGCCCGGGCTGATCCCGCTGGTGGGCCGCCGCAGCCCGGCGCGGAACTGCGCCCGGGCCGCGGCGGGACTCAGCTGTTCCAGCCCAGGACCCGACTCAGGAACCGTGCCGTCGGCGAAGCGGTGACCCCGGGCGGATTCTCGAGCGAGGCGCTGCCCAGGACGACGGCCGGAATGATCAGCGCGATGACTCATCCTTCGGTCCAGAGGCTGGCCAGACCGCCCAGCGAGCTGTAGCCCATGAAGATGGTCAGCAGCCAGACCACGAAGCCGAGGATGAGCAGCCACTTGGGGTACTTATAGCCCTGCAGCAGGTCCCGGCGGCGCCAGGCGGCGTAGAGGATCACCGCGAAGCCCAGCGGAAGCACGGTGCCGTTGAAGGCGCCGGCCATGATCAGCAGGGTCTGGGGCGCCTGGCCCAGCATCAGGAACACGGCGGTGGTGATCACCAGGAAGCCCAGGAAGTACCAGTTCTTGGTGCGCTCCTTGGTGTTCTTCGTGGTCAGGAAGGACACCGTGGTGTAGGTGCAGCCCAGGATCGAGGTGATCGCGGCGACCCAGAAGACCGCGCCGAAGACCCGCAGCCCGATCTCCCCGAGAGCCACTGAGAAGGCATCGGCGGCAACGTTGTCCTCGGCGAGGACCACACCGGTGGAGACGACCCCGAGGATGGCCAGGAAGAGCAGGAAGCGGATGAGGGTGGCCACCATGATCCCGAGCACCGAGGTCTGCGAGATCGCCTTGACGTTCTCGACCCCGGTGTTGCCCGAGGCGATCAGCCGGTGGGCGCCGGCATAGGTGATGTAGCCGCCGACGGTTCCGCCGATCAGCGTGGTGATCACCAGGAACTCCACCTGGTCCGGCACGAAGGTCTGGCGCAGCGCCTCACCGAGCGGCGGGGCGGTGGTGACGGCCATGAAGATCATCAGCAGGATCAGCACCGCGCCACAGGCGACGACGATCCGATCCAGCGCGACGCCGGCCTTCTTGGAGAGGAAGATCAGCAGCGCGAGGATCACGGAGAGTCCGCCGCCGATGCGGGCGTCCATGCCGGACATCGCGTTGAGGCCCAGGCCGGCACCGGCGATGTTGCCGATGTTGAAGACGATTCCGCCGAAGAAGATCAGCGCAGCGAGCGCCCAGCCCAGGCCGGGCAGGATGCGGTTGCCCAGGGTCTGGGCGTAGAGCCCGGAGACCCCGAGCACCCGCCAGACGTTGAGCTGCACCGCGATGTCCACCAGCACCGAGATCAGAATGGCGAAGCCGAAGGCGGCGCCGAGCTGATAGGTGAAGGTCGCGGTCTGGGTGATGAAGCCCGGACCGACGGCGCTGGTGGCCATCAGGAACATCGCGCCGAGCAGCGCGGTGCGGCGGGTGCGGATCAGCATCGGACCATTCGGTTCCGGACTGTCGGACTCCGTGCGCCCGGCGCTCAGAGGGCCGTCGATGTCTGAGGCACCATTGGTCTGCGGGTCTTCTTCGATCTTGGGATGGCGGGGTGCATCCGCCGAAGACGATCTGGGGGTTGAGGCGTCAGCCACAGGAGCCCTCCGAGGGTGAGTAGGGGGAACGGAGCCGACACCGTGCGCAGTGCACATGTGACGCACGTCTATTCCGTGGATCACCGCTCACAGTACTGTTGTTCAACAATCCAAGCAAGGGATTGTGGAACAATCCGCCCACGTTTTACATGGTTGTCACATGCGTCGTCTCCTCCGCTGGGGATTCTCAGGTCCCCGGCTGACGCTGAATCCGCTCAGACGCATCAGAAACCCATGGCAACGACCCTGCGACGGCAGCCAGATCCTCCTTCAGGGTCGGTTCACCTGGGGTGAGGGGGCCCTCCGGAATGCGAGTAGCGTTGCGTCGGTTGGTGCTTGTGGGCTCAACGGTGCCGTTGCAGCCAGCGCGGCATCACTGGAGATCTTGGGGGTTTGTGCGTGAGCATGGAACGCGCGGCATGGGGCTCGCTGTACAGCATGACCCACGCTAAGAAGGACTACCGGCCGTTCAACCGGGAGACGCTGAGCCGCATCGGCCGGTTCGCCCGTCCCCACCGCACCCGGCTGGTCTGGTTCCTGATCCTCTCGGTGGTCACCGCGGCGCTCGCCGTGGCGACCCCGCTGCTGGCCGGACAGGTCATCAACGCGATCACCGGCTCCGCCGCCGTGGAGGTCGTGATCCGGCTGGCAGTGCTGATCGCGATCATCGCCGTGGCCGATGCCGGGTTCAACATCCTCAGCCGCTGGCTCTCCTCACGGATCGGTGAAGGCCTGATCCTGGATCTGCGCACCGCTGTGTTCGATCACGTGCAGAAGATGCCGATCGCCTTCTTCACCCGCACCCGCACCGGCGCACTGGTGAGCCGGCTGAACAACGATGTCATCGGTGCGCAGCGCGCCTTCAGCGGGACCCTCTCCGGCGTCGTCGGGAACCTGGTGATGGTCATCCTGACCATCATCGCGATGCTCTCACTGTCCTGGCAGGTCACGCTGCTGGCCCTGGTGCTGCTGCCGGTGTTCGTGGTGCCGGCCCGTCTGATGGGCAGCCGGCTGGCCGGGCTCCAGCGTGAGGCGGCGAACCACAACGCCACCATGGGCACCCAGATGACCGAACGCTTCTCCGCTCCGGGCGCCACGCTGATCAAGCTCTTCGGCCGTCCCGAGGAGGAGTCCGCAGAGTTCGAGCGGCGCGCCCGCCGCGTGCAGGACATCGGGGTCAAGACCGCGATGCTGCAGTCCACCTTCATCACCGCGCTCACCCTGGTCTCCGCGCTGGCCCTCGCGCTGGTCTACGGCCTGGGCGGCTTCTACGCGATCGTCGGAGAGCTCGAGGCCGGCGCCGTGGTCTCCCTGGCCCTGCTGCTCACCCGCCTCTACGCGCCGCTGACCGCCCTGGCCAGCGCCCGGGTGGAAGTGATGAGCGCACTGGTCAGCTTCGAGCGGGTCTTCGAGGTCCTGGACCTCAAACCGCTGATCACCGAGAAGCCAGACGCCGAGCCGCTGCCCGATGGCCCAGCCGCCGTCGAGTTCGACGACGTCAGCTTCTCCTACCCCTCTGCGGAGAAGGTCTCACTCGCCTCCCTGGAAGAGGTCGCCACGCTGGACCAGCGCGGCGGCGAAGAGGTGCTCCATGGGATCAGCCTGCGCGTGGAGCCCGGGCAGACCGTGGCCATCGTGGGCTCCTCAGGGGCCGGCAAGTCCACCATCGCCGCACTGCTCGCGCGGCTCTACGACGTGGACTCCGGCTCGGTGCGGATGGCCGGGGTGGACCTGCGCGACACCACGTTCGCCTCGCTGCGTGCCACCCTGGGCGTGGTCACCCAGGACGGGCACCTGTTCCACGACACCATCCGGGCCAACCTCACCCTGCCGGCCCCGGACGCCACCGATGAGCAGATCTGGGACGCCATCCGCCGGGCCCGACTGGAATCGGTGGTCCACTCCATGCCCGACGGGCTCGACACCGTGGTCGGGGAACGCGGCTACCGGCTCTCCGGCGGCGAGCGCCAGCGCATGACTCTGGCCCGGCTGCTGCTGGCCCAGCCCCAGGTGGTCATCCTCGACGAGGCCACCGCCGCGCTGGACTCCACCTCCGAGGCCGCCGTGCAGGCCGCGCTGACCGAGGCGCTCGTCGGCCGCACCGCGCTGGTGATCGCGCACCGGCTCTCCACCGTGCGCGCCGCCGACGCGATCCTCGTGGTCGAAGCAGGCATGATCGTGGAGCGCGGCACGCACACCGAGCTGCTCGCGGCCGACGGGCGCTATGCCGAGCTCTACCGGACCCAGTTCGCGACCGAGGACTCCTGAAGCCGCTCCCCCCACCCTGCGTAGGATGGACAGGCAATCGAGGAGAGGCACCCGCATGATCGCACGGTTCGAAGAGCTTGACTGGCAGCAGACGCCGATGGGTGAGCTGATGCTGCGTCGGCGCACCGAGCCCGGCACGGGCACGCAGATCTATGAGGTGAAGCTCGGCGAGGAGTTCCTCATGTCGAGCCTCTTCACCGTGGCGGAGGAGCAGATGTCGATTCTGGGCCTCGCCGCCGCGACGGGTGACAAGTTCGACGTCGTCGTGGGCGGCCTCGGCCTGGGCTACACCGCGGTCACTGCGCTCGCTGATGAGCGGGTCCACCGGCTGGAGGTCATCGACGCGCTCCCGGCCGTCATCGACTGGCATCAGCGCAAGCTGCTGCCAGTCTCGAGCCGGCTGGTCGAGGACGCGCGCACCACCCTGCGCCAGGATGACTTCTTCGCCGTGATGCGGACGCCTCCGGCGCCGGACGCGCAGCGCCACGACGTGATCCTGCTCGACGTCGACCACTCCCCGCGGCACACGCTGGATCCGAGCCACGCGGACCTCTACACCACCGAGGGGCTCACCGCGCTGGCGGCGCACCTCGCTGATCACGGGGTATTCACGCTGTGGTCCGATGATCCGCCGGATGAGGAGTTCATGGTCACGCTCTCGACGGTCTTCGATGACTGCCAGGCCCACGTCGTGGAGTTCGCCAATCACCTCACCGGGAGGACCTCCTCCAACACCGTCTATGTCGGGATCAAGCGCGAACCCGTCGACTGAGCATTGCGTAATACGACGTAATGTGTGATCAGCGGCACGCGAGGTCTTCCAATAGCGGCTTCTCCGGGTGAAGATGACGGTGAGCGAGAGCTCACCCACCACCTGCGCCGCAGCGATGCGGCGCCGATACTGTTCAGGAGACGCAGCCATGACTGAGAGCACCCGAACCGAGAGCGTGAACCCGCAGGGAAACGAGCCGCACCAGATCGGCGACTGGGCCGATCTGGGCCAAGAGATGTGGTCCTATCTCACCGGCCGGGGCGCCGCGGTGAACTACACGCTCCAAGACATGACGGTGGAGGTCCCCCGTGACATCGGACCGGACGCGCCACGAGCGGTCTGGAAGTTCAACGGGACTCTGCGGGTGACCACGAGTGACGAAGCGAGCTCCCGATGATCGACTGCAACTGAGGCAGGAGGCATCATGCGCCTAGACATCGACCTCGCCTTCAGCGTCGCCCAGGTCGGGGCAGACGGCACCCCGACTGAACCGATCAACGCCACCATCACCGCGGCAGGCCGCCACATCGAGGTCCGCACCGAGGACTCCTCGCTGCTCGACGGGATGCCGCGCTCGATCACCCGAGCCGCCGACGTGTTCGCGAGCCAGCTCGCGGCCCGCGATCTGACGCTCTCCGTGATCGGTCCCGCAGGAGAGATCGTCTCTCTGGGAGCGGTGAAGACCACGGTGCTGAGCCGGGCGCTCACCCGTTCGAAACACATTCGGCTGGGTTCGCTGAAGTCGCTGCCGCGCTTTGCCGGCACCGGCTCAGGCGACGCACAGAGCTCATCGTCGCTGATCCCTCCGGAGACGCCGTGGCCCCCGGCCCCGACGTTCAACCGAAGGATCCGACGTCGGGTCACCACCACCCACGCTCCCCGCGGGGCCGGACGTCCGCGGCTGATCATGAGCCGCACCGACCAGCCCGGCGCAGGTCCGCTGGAGTTCAACCTGGTGGCTGATCGCACACTGATCGGCAGCGACGAAGCCTCGGACCTGTTGCTCAAGGGCCTGGAGCCGGTCCACGCCGAGATCCTCCATGACGAGTTCGATGAGTACGTGATCGTCCGCCATGGGTCCATGGGCGGGAGTCGCAGCGCCGAGCCCGGCGCGCCGGTCACGCTGCGCACCGGGTCGCGGATCGACCTGGGCATGTGGCGGCTGGTGTTCCTGCGCGAGGAGTACGCCGATCACGGCCGGCCCTTCGGGGGACGCCAGGGCGGGGAGTTCGCGTATCAGAAGCCGCAGTACGATCCCTATCGGCAGCGAAGCTGAGCTGGGAGCTGGAGCCGGAGACCGTTGAAGGATCTGGGGGCTGGACTCGGTCGAGCATGGCCCCCGGATACCTTCCTCCGATCAGTTGCCCAGGTGGTCCAGCAGCTCAGCCTCGGCCGAGTCGAGGTATTCCAGCAGATGAGCCTCCGCGGCCCGCCGGTCCCCCTGGCTGAGCAGCCGGGCCAGCTCGCGGTTCCTCTCGATATAGGCGTGATGAAAGCTGGGCTGTTCGGACTTGGCGTGGAAGGCCAGACGCATCCGCGCCAGCACCTGTTCCATGAGCGCATCGAGCATCGCGCTGCGAACCTGGGCGGCGATGGTCCGATGGAAGACCTGATTGGCCTGGGCCATCGCGGGAATGTCTCCGCGCTCGCGCGCCACCTCCGCGGCTGAGACGATTCGGTGCAGCTGCTCCAGCTCCGCCGCGGGGAACTCTGCGGTGCGCACCGCGCCGACCTCCAGCACCCGACGGACCCGGTAGACCTCGGCGATGTCGGCGGCCGTGGGCTGGTGCACGAAGACCCCACGGTTGGGGTGACGTTCCACGAGACCCTCAGCTGCCAGGATCTGGAAGCCGCTGCGCAGCGTGTGCCGCGAGATGTCCAGCTGACGGGTCAGCTGTACCTCCGGAAGCTTGGTGCCTGGACGAATCGCACCGGCCGAGATCGCCCCGCGCAGCAGCTCCGCCACCCGTTCCGGGACCTGAGCATGCTCGCTGAGTCCCTCGGCGGACAAGGAGCTCCACATCACGTCGGTCATGACAACAATCTAGCGGACACGGGAAACCCGCACCTCAACCTCGCGTCACGCGGGTCACTCGATGACACCCAGCACCTGGCCGGCCCGCAGCGCCGCGCCGGGGGCGAGCTCCTCCCGATGGAAGACCCCGCTGCGCGGTGCTGCCACGGTGGACTCCATCTTCATCGCCTCCACCACGGCGAGGGGATCCCCTGCGGAGACCTCAGCACCGTCCGCGGCGGAGAAGCTGACCAGGCTGCCGGCCAGCTTCGTCACCACTGCGCCGGGCGCGGCCTCGGCGGAGGTGGTGGGAGCGTCGTCGTCGGTGGTCGTCCCGGCGCCTGTTCCGGTGCCGCTGCCGAGCAGGGTGAGCAGGGCGGCAGGGAGCCCCAGGCTCACCGCCCGGCCGTCGATCTCCACAGTGGTGCGGCGCATGCGGTGTTCGCGGTGGCGCAGCGCTGCAGCAAGGTGCTCGGAGTCGACCATGGACTCGCCGTAGGCGGCTTCGAACTCGGTCTCGATCCAGCGGGTGTGGACCCGGAAGCTGGCCTGGCCGTCGGCGGCGAGGAAGTCCTCCGCCTCGAGCACCTGGCGGTGGAAGGGCAGCACGGTGGGCAGGCCTTCGATGCGCATCTCGTCGAGCGCCATGCGCGCACGGCGCAGCGTGGTGCTACGATCCGGGCCGGTGACCACGAGCTTGGCAAGCATCGAATCGAAGGCGCCGGAGATCTCGTCACCGCTGCGCACCCCGGTGTCCACCCGGATGCCGGGTCCGGTGGGTGGGGCGAAGAGCGTCACCGGGCCGGGGGTGGGAAGGAATCCCTGGGCCGGTTCCTCGGCGTTGAGCCGGAACTCCACCGAGTGGCCGCGCGGCTGCGGGTCTTCGGTGAATCGCAGCGGTTCTCCCTCGGCGATGCGCAGCTGTTCGGCCACCAGATCCACCCCGGAGGTCTCCTCGGTGACCGGGTGCTCCACCTGCAGCCGGGTGTTGACCTCCAGGAAGCTCAGCAGACCGGGCTGGTCCCCTTCGCCCGGGCTGAGCAGGTACTCCACCGTGCCGGCCCCGACGTACCCGGCCTCGGCGCAGATCGCTCGGGCGGAGCGGTGGATGTCAGCACGCTGGTCGGCGCTGAGGAACGGCGCCGGCGCTTCCTCCACCAGCTTCTGGTTGCGCCGCTGCAGCGAGCAGTCCCGGGTGCCGACGACGACGACGTTGCCCTGCGTGTCCGCGAGGACCTGGGCCTCTACGTGCCGGGGCCGGTCCAGGAACCTCTCCACGAAGCATTCTCCGCGGCCGAAGGCGGATTCGGCCTCGCGCACCGCAGAGGCGAAGGCCTCATCGATCTCGGACGCCTCACGAACGATGCGCATGCCGCGCCCGCCGCCGCCGTGGGCCGCCTTGATGGCCACCGGCAACCCGTGCGCGGCGACGAACTCGCGGATCTCATCCCCACCGGCGACCGGTCCATCGGTGCCCGGCACCAGCGGGGCGCCGACCTTGACCGCGAGCGCCCGGGCGGTGACCTTGTTCCCGAGCGATTCGATGGTCTCGGGCTTCGGACCGATCCAGGTCAGTCCGGCCGCGATCACGGCGCGGGCGAAGTCGGCGTTCTCGGAGAGGAACCCGTAGCCGGGGTGGATCGCGTCGGCATCGACCTCGCGGGCGGCGTCGAGCAGCTTCTGCTGATCCAGGTAGGTCTGCGCCGGGGTGGTGCCGTGCAGCGCCACGGCCTCGTCGGCCAGCTGGACGTGGAGCGAATCGGCGTCCTGGTCGGCGTAGACCGCTGCGGCGGTGTAGCCGGATTCGCGGGCGCTGCGGATGATGCGGACGGCGATCTCGCCGCGGTTGGCGATGAGGATGCGCTTCATGGTGAGGTCTTCTCTCAGGCGTCTGGGGTCGTGGGGGTCTGCGACGGCGGGGCCGCCGGGGCATGGGTCCGCGGCAGCGGGGTCAGCGTGTCAGGGTCCACCGGGACCAGGGTGATCTGGTCTCCGGGGGCGAGCTGCGCCGCAAGCGGAAGGTCCTCGTCGATGACGACCCCGATCACCGGGTATCCCCCGGTGACCGGATGGTCGTTGAGGAAGAGCACCGGGGTGCCCGCGGGCGGCATCTGCAGCGAGCCGCGGACGACTCCCTCACTGGGAAGCTCGCCCTCCTTGAGCCGGCGCAGCGGACGCGGGGCCTCCGCGTCGGTGGTCTTCGCGTCGGTGGTCTTCGCGTCGGCGCCCCGGGCGGCGTCGCTGGTTCTGGCGACCTCGGTGCGCTCGGGGACCTCGAGCCGGATCCCGATCCGGTTCGAGGACTGGGACACGATCCAGTGCTGGTCGGCCAGCCGAGCGGCCTCCTCGGCGCTGAACCAGTCCGCGCGGGGTCCATAGGTGAAGCGCAGCGCGGTCGGCGTCTCAGCCGTCGGCGTCTCAGCGGATGACGGATCAAGCTGGGGCGCGGAGACGGCGCCGGTGGCGGCCCCGGCGGCGCGGAGCCGGTCTCCGGCCGCGAGCGGACCGGGGCCCAGCCCTGACATGGTGTCGGCGGAGACGCTGCCCAGCACCGGCGTGGCGGCGATGCCTCCACGGAGGCCGACCACGCTGCGCAGTCCACGCTCGGGGGCCCCGAGAGTCAGGGTCTCCCCCGCGGCGAGGGCGAAGGGAGCGCGAAGCACTGCGCGCCTGCTGGATCCGTCCGGGCCGGTGACGGTCAGCGGCACCTGCGCGCCGGCGACGGCGAGCACCACCGTGGATTCGGCCTGAAGCGTGAGTCCCCCGTGCAGCGCCTCGAGCACCGCGGCCTGCGCACCATTGCCGAGAAGTCGGTTCACCTGGCGGGCGGCGGCCTCATCGGCGACCCCTGCGCGGGAGACTCCGAGGTCACTGAGTCCGCTGCGGCCGAGATCCTGGATCAGGGTCTGCAGACCCGCGTCGAGCACGGTGAGCGCGGCCTCGTCCTCGGGCTCGGAGCCGCGCGAGCTCCACGACCCAGTTTCGGGCTGGGGTGCTTCCTCGGGCTGACGTGCGGACGTGGTCGTCACCGACCGGGCACGCACCGGCTTGTAGCGCACGGAGTCCCCCGGGCTGACCAGCGCCGGGGACTCGCCGTGGGCTTCGCGGGAGAGGTCCCACAGGGTGGCCGGGGTATGTCCGATGAGCTGCCATCCGCCCGGGGAGACCCGCGGGTACACGGCGGAGAACTCACCGGCCAGGGCCACGGCGCCAGCAGGCACGGCGGTGCGCGGGCTGCTGCGGCGCGGGACGTCCAACGGGCCGGGGCGGCCAGGATCCCCGAGCGCCGCCTCACCTGGAGCGGGGCTGGGCACGCAATAGGTGAATCCGGGGGCGAAGCCGCCGAAGGCTCCGGTCCAGGACTGTTCGCTGTGCCAGTTGATCAGCGCCTCGACGCTCATCTGTTGGTTCGCGGCGAGACCATCCAGGTCTTCCCCGTCGTAGATGACCTCCAGCTCCACGTGCCGGGAGTCCGCGGCAGAGAACTCTCCGAGCTCAAGGCCGGGCAGACGCGTCCGGGCCTGCAGCAGGGCGGGCCGGGCGGTGAAGCGCAGCAGGATGGTGCGGGCCGCGGCCACGGCCTCGACCTGGCCGGGCAGCGGGTCACGGCGCAGCTGCTGATGGCAGGCCAGGACCTGGTCGAGGGTCTCGAACTCCAGCAGCAGCGCGCGGGGACCAGCCTCTCGGATGGTGCTGATCATGCGAAGCTGCGGATCTCGACTCCGGCGCCCTCCAAGGCGGCCCGCACCGCCTTCGCCATCTCCACCGCGCCGGCAGTGTCGCCGTGGGTGCAGATGGATTCGGCCTGGGTCTCGATGCGGGTGCCGTCGCGGGCGATCAGCACGGACTCCTCGGCCAGGCGCAGCATGTTCTCGACCACCTGCTCGGTGTCGTGGAGCACCGCGTCAGGCTCCCGCCGGGAGACCAGCGTGCCGTCGGGGTTGTAGCTGCGATCGGCGAAGGCCTCGGAGACTCCGCGCAGACCGGCTTCGGCGGCATAGTCCAGGGCGATTGATCCCGGCAGCAGCAGCACCGGAAGGTCGCGTCCGGTGCTCTCGCGATAGGCGGCGATGGTGTCGATGACGGCATGGGCGTGCCCGGTGTGGGAGATCATCGCGTGGTAGAGGGCGCCATGCGGCTTCACGTAGCGGATATGGGACCCCAGCCCCAGGGCGATCCCTTCCAGGGCTCCGAGCTGGTAGAGCACATCGGCGGCGAGCTCGTCGGGGGAACATTCCAGGTGCCGCCGGCCGAAGCCGGCGAGGTCGCGGTAGCCGATATGGGCGCCGATGACGACGTCGTTCGCCACAGCCTCGGTGGCGGTGGCGCGGATGGTCAGCGGGTCCCCGGCGTGGAAGCCGCAGGCGATGTTCGCGCTGGAGACGGTGCGCAGGATGGCGGCGTCGTCTCCGCTGGTCCAGTTGCCGAAGGCCTCTCCGACATCGCTGTTCAGGTCGATCTGTGCCACGTGATCCTCCTCGAGCCGATGTTGCCCACGTCTCAGTGTGAGCTGAGTCAAGGATGCCTGACTCCGCAGGATTGTTCAACAATCCGAGCGAAGTTGGTGCTGAATCCTGGTGCCAGCCCGGTTTCTCAGTCCTGCCGGCATTCAGCCCTGGTGGTGTTCAGTCCTGACGCGAGTGGCGTTCCAGGAACTCGTAGACCTCGGTGGTGTCCACCCCGGGGAAGGCCCCCTGGGGCATGGCCGCGAGCAGGTGGCTGTTGGCGCGGGCGGCAGGCCAGGCCTGTCCCTCCCAGCGGGCGGCGAGCTCCGCCGGGGGCTGCCGGCAGCAGGTCGGATCGTCAGGACAGCGCGAGGATGAGCGCGAGGTGGTGTCGGAGCCGCGGAACCATTTCACGTGCTCGAAGGGCACTCCGATGGAGAGCGAGTACAGCCCCGAGGAGTGCGCCTCGGTCCGCGCGGTGCACCAGAACGTTCCGACCGTGGTGTCGGTGTACTGGTGGAATGATCGGAACTTGTCATCGACCTCGAAGACCTGGCGCGAGGTCCACTGCCGGCAGATCGTCTGACCCTCGATGGCTCCGGAGTGATCCGCCGGGAAGTTGACCCCGTCGTTCTCATAGGCCTTGTGCAGGATCCCGGACTCGTGAACCTTCTGGAAGTGACACGTGATCCCCAGGTGTTCGGTGGCGAGATTGGTGAACCGGTGGGCGGCAGACTCATAGGAGACGGCGAAGGCGTCCCGCAGGTCCTCGATGGCGATCTCCTTGCGCGACTTGGACTCCTTCAGGAAGCGCACGGTGGTGGCCTGGGGCATCAGCAGGCTCGCCGCGAAATAGTTGGTGTAGACACGCTGGCGCAGGAATTCGGAGTAGTCCTCCGGCTCGGTGTGACCCAGCACCTGATGGCCCAGCGCCTGGAGCAGCACCGAGCGGGCGTCCCACTGCCGCGCGGTTCCCTGGGTCAGGTAGATGATCCGGTTCTTCTGATCCGTCACCGAGCGGGTGGATTCGGGCAGGTTCTTCACGAAGCGCAGCGAGAACCCGAGGTGCGCGGCGATGTCAGCGGCCACATGGTGGGACAGCGGACCTTCGCGGTGATCCACCGCGTCCAGCAGCTCCTGGGCGGCCGCCTCGATCTCCGGGTAGTAGTTGTTCCTGGCGCGCATCTCCTCACGCAGCTCCGTATTGGCCCGCCGCGCCTCCTCCGGAGTGGCGGCCTGCTCCTCGAGACGACGGCGCAGCTCACCTTGGAGCGCGACCAGCGATTCCAGGACATCCATGGGCAGACGGTTGCTGATCCGCACCGCGGGCAGGTTCAGCGCCGCATAGAGCGGACCCCGCTGCGCCTTCTCCAGCTCGATCTCCAGTGCCGCGCGCTTCGAAGGCGGATCGGCGCCGAAGAGGTCGTCGAAGCTGACCTCCAGCGCCTTGGCCAGCTGCTGGAGCTGGGAGAGCTTCGGCTCGCGGCGGCCGTTCTCCAGCAGCGAGAGCTGACTGGGCGCGGTGCCCAGCGCCTCGGCGAGCGCATCAAGGGTCATCCCGGCCTGCTTGCGCAGATGGCGCACGCGTCGGCCAAGCGCGATCAGGTCGAAGCCCTCGTCCTGGGAGGCTGCTGAGGCGCGCTCGAGGGAGCGAAGCTGGGTGCGCTGCGACGATTCCCTCACGTTTGAGGTTTCTCGTACTGTCCGCATATCAAAAAAGCATACCCGCCACCGAAGCCTGCCCGGTGACGCGCACCACTGGCACCTCCGAGCTCACCGTGAGGCGGGTCACCACAATTGCAGCACGAAGTCAAGCATTGACAGGTCACAATCAGGTGATATACGGCTTTTGGTAAGGTCGAGAATCATCGACTTCTACGAAGGAATGATCTTGAACTCCAGTACTGCCGAGCCTGCAGTCCGAGCGCGGAACGTCTACAAAGCCTTCGGCAAGCGCCCCGAGGAGATCGTCCGACGCATCAAGGGCGGCGCGGATCGCGAGGACGTCACGGACCTGGGCACCGCCGCTGTCATCGACGCGAGCTTCGACGTGCAGCCGGGCGAGGTCTTCGTGGTGATGGGCCTCTCCGGCTCCGGAAAATCCACGCTGATCCGCATGGTCAACGGTCTGCTGCCTGCGACCGCCGGCAGCATCGAGGTGGGCGGTGAAGACATCGCACGGCTCTCCGCCAAGGATCTGCGCCGCGTTCGCCGTGAAAAGGTCTCCATGGTCTTCCAGCACTTCGCGCTCTTCCCCCACCGCACCGTCGGGCAGAACGCGGCCTACGCCCTGGAGGTCCAAGGACTCAACCGCTCAGACCGGGAACGCAAGGCCGAAGAGGCCCTCCGCATGGTGGGCCTCACCGGCTGGGGCGGATCCATGCCGGACGAGCTCTCCGGAGGCATGCGCCAGCGAGTCGGTCTGGCCCGCGCACTGGCGGCCGGCACCGAGGTGATGCTCATGGATGAAGCCTTCAGCGCCCTGGATCCCCTCATCCGACGAGAGATGCAGGACCAGCTCGTGGAGCTGCAGGAGCAGCTGGGCAAGACCATCCTGTTCATCACCCATGACCTCAACGAAGCCATGCGGCTGGGCGACCGGATCGCAATGATGCGCGACGGACGCACAGTGCAGATCGGGACCTCTGAGCAGATCCTCAACGACCCGGCCAACGACTACGTCGCCCAGTTCGTCCAGGACGTGGATCGCACCCGAGTCCTCACCGCCGGCGCCATCATGGAACCTCCGGTGGCGGTGCTCGGCACGGAACAGGGGCCCCGCACCGCACACAAGCTCATGCGCGAACACCAGACCAACGTGCTGGCGGTCGTCGACCGCGGAAAGAAGCTCCACGGCTTCGTGCACGAAGATGCTGTCGCCGCGGCAGTGGCCCAGGGCGCGAACACGCTCGACGGGCTGCTGCAGCCGGCCCCCTCGGTGCATGCCGAGACTCCGCTGGCCGAGCTGATGACCCAGGCCGCGCAGAGCGAAGCAGGGCTGGCAGTGATCGATGACGCCGGCCGACTTGAAGGGATCATCGCCCGCGTGACGCTGCTCAACGCCCTGGCGGAGCCGAAATACACCGGCCATGACGCCTCAGAGGCGGTGGGCACCCGATGATCACCACTGCTCAAGAGACTGAAGGAGCCGGGGTCCCCCGGCTGAACGTCGGCGAATGGATCGAGACCGGCTTCGGCTGGGTCAACGACAACCTCGGCGCCCTGTTCGACCTGATCCGAACAGTCGTCTCAACTCTGACCGGCGGCCTGGACGACCTGCTCAACACTCCGGATGCGCTCCTGCTCGCCGTGGCGTTCTCTCTCCTGGGGTGGCTGGTCAAGGACTGGAAGCTGGGCCTCCTCTCGATCGTGATGCTGGTGTTCGTGATCAGCATCGATCAGTGGGAGAACGCCATGACCACGCTGGCCCTGGTGGCAGTGGCAGCCGCCATCGCCCTGGTGATCGCGATCCCGCTCGGAATCTGGGCTGCCCGGTCTGACCGGGTCAGCGGCGCGATCAGGCCGGTGATGGACCTGATGCAGACCATGCCGGCCTTCGTCTGGCTGGTTCCCGTGGTGACGCTGTTCAGCATCGGCGTCACCAGCGGTGTCGTCGCCACCATCATCTTCGCGCTTCCTCCCGGGGTGCGGTTCACCGAGCTGGGCATCCGGGGGGTCGACGCCGAGGTGGTCGAGGCGGGTCATGCCTTCGGCAGCACGCCCGGCCAGATCTTGCTGCGCATCCAGCTTCCGCTGGCGCTGAAGACCATCATGGCCGGCGTCAATCAGGTCATCATGCTGGCGCTGTCCATGGCCGTCATCGCTGGCCTCGTCGGGGCCGGCGGACTAGGCGGCGAGGTCATGCGAGCCATCGGCAGCCTGGACATCGGCCTGGCGTTCGAGGCCGGGCTCGCCGTCGTCGTCCTGGCCATCTATCTGGACCGCGTCACCTCCGCCATCGGTCACGGCGGCATGGCCGTGGGACGGATGTCGAAGCTGCTTCGTCGCGGCCGTCCTCGACGAAGCCCTGAGCCCGCCCCCGCCAAGACCACGTGATCCGGTCTCGCCCGCTGGACGAAGCCACCACCCGAGAACACAGACCAGAGACCGCATCGCACCCGCACACAACAGATTGAGGCACATCATGAGTACACGAACTGGCACAGCATCGAAGTTCATGGGCGTGACCGCCGCGGCAGCGCTCGCGCTGACCGCCTGCGGCGGCGGCGACGACGCCGCGGAGAACGGGGACGAGGCCGAGGCCGGCGGCACCGTCACCCTGGGCATCATCCCCAGCTGGACCGATGGTCTGAGCATGGCCTACCTCTGGCAGGGCATCCTCGAGGACGAGGGCTACGACGTCGAGATCGAAGAGATCAACGACGCCGCCCCGCTGTACACCGGCGTCGCCCAGGGCGACATCGACGTCTACCCGTCCGCATGGCCCGAGGTCACCCACGCTGAGTACATGGACGAATACGGTGACGATCTCGAGGATCTCGGCGCGTACTACGAGGGCGCCGTGCTGACCCTGGCGGTGCCCGAATACACCGAGATCGACTCCATCGCAGAGCTTGCCGACAACGCCGAGGACTTCAACGGTCAGGTCATCGGCATCGAGCCAGGTTCGGGCCACATGGGAGTCACCGCCAATGACGTGTTCCCGACATATGGGCTCGACGAGAACTTCGAACTCGTGGAATCCTCCACCGCGGCGATGCTGACCGAGCTGGGCTCCGCCATCGATGACGAGGAAGACATCGTCGTGACGCTGTGGCGTCCGTTCTACGCCTACGGCAACTTCGACCTGAAGGATCTCGAAGATCCCGAGGGTGCGCTGGGCGAGCCAGAGACGCTGAACTTCATCGCCAACTCCGAGTTCTCCAGCGAGTTCCCCGAGGTCGCCGAGTGGATGGGCAGCTTCACCCTCTCCGATGAGGAGTACGCCGAGCTCGAGGACATGATGGTCAACGAGTACGCGGACAACGAGGAAGAAGCCGCTCAGGCCTGGATGGAAGACAACGCCGATATGATCGACTCCCTCAAGGAGTGATCTGTCGAGGGTGATCAGGTCCTCCCGATCACCGTCTGCCGATCACCGCCTGCTGACCAGCAGGGCGTGATCCAGACGCAATGACAGAGACCCCCGGTCCCGTTCCGAGTCATGGACTCGGATGTGGGACCGGGGGTCTCTGTCTGTGCTGCAGCTGCCGGTCAGCGGGCCCGCTTCTGAAGCAGGATCGCACCGCCGGCGTCGTCCTCTGAGGCGCTGAAGGTGATCGCCCGGATGGTGCCGGCCGGAAGGCCGACCAGCTCCTCTGCCCGGGTGAACATCTCCTGCCAGATCTCCAGCTCATCCTCGCTCTCGATGCCGAGCAGCGAGATGAACGGAGCCCTGCCTTCAGAGACCAGACGGCGCGCACGCCGCTGGATGTGCAGGGCGAAGTCAACCAGTCCTGCCGAGAGCGCCTCCCCCTTGGAGAAGATCCGGTCCTCGGACCGGGTCAGTCGCCGGGGTGTCGCAAACGCCGAAGGTGGTTCCACCAGGTACCGCTCAACCAGCGCCTTCCAGGAGGCCTCGGCCTCCTCCGCACTTCCGCGCCGCCCCACCGGGCTGGGCGCGAAGTTCCGCTGCGGCTGCAGCTCCGGCGCCTCGAGTTCGGCGATGCGTGCGCCGAATTCGCGGTGCAGGGTGCTCAGGAAGGTCAGCGCATCCGCGGTGAACACCTCATTCTGCCGCGGTGCCCGCGGCGCATTGAGTGTGATGCCGTTGATCGTGATGCCGTTGCTCGACGTGGCCTCGGCCGGATCGGTGATGCTCTCGTTTCCGGATGTGGTGCTGGAGCGGAAAGAGGTGCTGGTCTGGGCGTTCATGGCTGACTCCTTTGTCAATGCCGGTGGATCAGTGGAATTGTCCTGCTTCGGTGGAACCCTTGTAGGCCACCGTCGAGGACTCGGGGTTCAACGTGGTGGAGATGGCATCGAAGTATCCGGTGCCGACCTCGCGCTGGTGCTTGGTGGCGGTGTAGCCGTCTGCCTCTGCGGCGAATTCCTTCTCCTGCAGCTCCACATAGGCCTTCATCTGGTTGTCCTTGTAACCGCGCGCCAGCTCGAACATCGAATAGTTCAGCGCGTGGAAGCCGGCCAGGGTGATGAACTGGAAGGTGAAGCCCATGGCGCCCAGCTCACGCTGGAACTTCGCGATGGTCTCGTCGTCGAGGTGCTTCTTCCAGTTGAACGAGGGCGAGCAGTTGTAGGCCAGCATCTGGTCCGGGTACTCGGCCTTGACCGCCTCGGCGAACTGCTTGGCGTACTCCAGGTCCGGGGTGCCGGTCTCCATCCAGATCAGATCGGCGTAGGGCGCGTAGGCCTTGGCCCGGGCGATGCAGGGTTCGATGCCGTTGCGCACCTTGTAGAAGCCTTCGGCGGTGCGCTCTCCGGTGATGAAGGGCTGGTCGCGCTCGTCGACGTCCGAGGTGATCAGGGTGGCCGCCTCCGCGTCGGTGCGGGCGATGACGACGCTGGGGGTGTTGTGCACATCGGCGGCGAGCCGGGCCGACTGCAGCGTGCGCACGTGCTGACCGGTGGGGATCAGCACCTTTCCGCCGAGGTGTCCACACTTCTTCTCCGAGGCGAGCTGATCTTCCCAGTGCACGCCGGCGGCGCCGGAGGCGATCATGGACTTCATCAGCTCGTAGGCGTTCAGCGGGCCGCCGAATCCGGCCTCGGCGTCGGCGATGATCGGGACCATGTAGTCCTCGACCGTGCGGGTGCCTTCGAGGTAGTCGATCTGGTCCGCGCGGAGCAGGGCGTTGTTGATCCGGCGCACCACGCTGGGCACCGAGTTGGCCGGGTAGAGCGACTGATCCGGGTAGGTGTGGCCCGAAAGGTTCGCGTCACCGGCGACCTGCCAGCCGGAGAGGTAGATGGCGCGCAGGCCGGCCTTGACCTGCTGGACCGCCATATTGCCGGTCAGCGCACCCAGGGAGTTCGTGTACTTGCCCTCGGCGTGCTCTGCGGTGAGCTGGCTCCAGAGCTTCTCGGAACCGCGCTTGGCCAGCGTGTGCTCCTCCTGGACGTTGCCCTGCAGCTTGATGACCTCAGCTGCGGAGTAGTCGCGGGTGGTCTGTTCCCAGCGCGGGTTGGTGTCCCAGTCCTGCTGCAGAGCGTCGACCTTCTGCTGGAAGACCTCTTTGGTCTCGGGGCTGAGCCCACCCTGGGGCTGTGAGTTCTGGGTCTGCGACTGCGAGGCAATTGTCTCGGTCATCTGAATCTCCTTTGAATCGTGGACCTTGTTTCGGTGACAAGACCAGTTCACGCCCTGTGAAGCCCTGACGCCAGAGTTTTCTCATCAAAGATCTGCGTTTCTTTGCGCAATCGAAGAAACGTCGGAAGATTCGACCGAAGTCGATCTTCTACACTGTGTAGAAGACGCACGACAGATGTTTTCAGCCGTACATCACCCGATGAGGAGCACCATGACGAACCCCTCCACACCCACGACCTCCACGACGACTGCTCCTGCCGCTCCGGCGAGCCCGATGCCGCGACTGACCCTGATCGTCGGCGGCCTGCTGGTGGTGATCGGCATCATCGGCTATGTCGCCACCGACTTCGCCAGCATGACGGCGCTGATCCCCTCGGTGGTGGGCCTGCTGCTGCTGATCAGCGGCGGCATCGCGATGAAGAACCGCAAGCTCGGCGTCCATATCGCCCTGGCGGTCGCGCTGCTCGGCGCCTTCGGCATGATCATGCCGCTGATGAGCCTGCCCGAGCTCTTCGCCGGCGAGTCTGAGAACCCGGGAGCCGTGATCTCCTCGCTGGTCACCGTGATCGTGCTGGTGATCTACATCGTCCTGGGCGTGCGCAGCTTCATCGCTGCCCGCCGCTGGAAGGACGCACGCTGAGCTGAACCGGGCTGAGCTCCTCTGATCTGGACAGGAACAGCCGCTGCGGCTGACTGAGGCTGCTCAGTCTGCGGAGCAGCGCAGGAGGCCGGGGACCATGTCGAGGTCCCCGGCCTCTTCCATGTCCTGGACCGCGAACTCCGACCCCAGGATCAGATCCACGCTGTAGTCGTCGCGCTCATCGACGTCCACCATGGAGTCGGGGATGTGCTGCTGCAGGGTATAGGCCTGCCGCAGACCCCGATCCCCCACCCGGATGATCCCGGCGAAGCCCGTGTCGGCGAAGTAGTCGTTGTCGACCTCTGCGACCCGGAAGCTCCGATCGCTGAGCTCATCGGCCACCTCATGGGCCAGACCGGGCGCGTTGGTGGTGTTGAACACCGAGATCCGGACCCGCTCGGGCACCACCGGCTGCTGCGTGCCGGAGGGGCACTGTTCCGCCGCGGTGATCGAACCGCGGCCGAAGACGCTCAGTGGCAGCGTCCCATTGATCATCAGCCAGCTGGCTCCGCTGATCAGTCCGATCACAGTCAGGGTGCCCAGCCAGATGAGAAGCCGCTGGGTGCGCGTGCTCGCGGGCCGGTGATCCATGGGTTCGATTCTAGAAGCTCCCCGGGTCCTGAAGGCTCAGCAGACATTCGCGGCGAGGCGATGCTCGCTCTCTGCCGTGCCGGAGCGTGGCCGAGGCCCCGCCGGCTGCCGGCCGGCTTCTGCCCTCGCCTCCCAGAATCGGGGAGTCACCAGCACGATGGTGCACCAGCGGCGGGAACCTCCACGGCGGCATGGCGCAGCCGCTCCGGATATCTGCACGCCGACACCACGGTGAGGAGTCCGGCGGCGAAGCGGCATCCGTCCAGGGGCTGATTCTGGCGGGGCGGATCCGGCCGCATGAGGCGGCTGAAGACATTAAGAGCCCCACGTGCACCTGCCAGAGCCCGCTTACCCTTGCTACCTTCCGGTCCTGGGGGAGTTCAGCAGGATGGCACCGCACGTGGGGCCGGGGTTCATCGTATCTCGGCCTCATGCTTGAAGGCCAATGGAGCTCAGCGCTTGAGCGCGTCGGCCACGTCCTGGAGCAGCTGTGGGATGTCGTCGCGGTCGGTGATCGCCTCGATGAAGACCAGCTTCTCCCGGTTGCTCATGGTGTCCCTGCAGGCCGCCAGCAGCTCTGCCTCGGTGGTGACCCTGCGGTAGAGGTAGTCCTCCTCCGCTGCTCCGAAGAGCCGGGGCACCAGCTCCCAGCGCCACGGGGCGATGTCGTTGTAGACCTCATCGGGCCCGTGGATGGCCCGCTCCACGGTATAGCCGGCGTTGTTGACCAGCACCACCACCACGGGCAGCTTCTCGCGGATCATCACGCCCATCTCCTGGATGGTCAGCTGGGCGGAGCCGTCGCCGATCAGCAGCACCGGCCGACGGCTGGGGTCCGCGAGCCCGGCGCCGATGATCGCGGGCAGGGTGTAGCCGATGGAGCCCCACATGGGCTGACCGATGAACGTTGACTTCGCCGGGAACCGGTGGGAGGCCATCCCGAAGTAGCTGGTCCCCTGGTCCGCGGCGACGATGTTCGCCGATTCCAGCTGCGAGGCCAGCACGGCCCAGAGGCCGTCCTGGGTCAGCGGACCTTCGGAGGGTTCCCGGGGCGTCTCCGCGGCCGGAGCCTCCGCCGCGGGCATCGGGGCGACGTCGTCGAGCTCGGTGGTCACCCGGTGCAGCACTGCGAGCGCGTCCTGCAGCGAGATCGGGGTGAAGACCTCATGGCCCACCCGGGCGCCGAAGCGGGAGACGTCGATCATCCGGGCAGAGTCGAGGTCCATGGAGAAGCCGGCGGTGGTGTTGTCGGTGTATTCCACCCCGAGGGTGATCAGCGCATCGGCACCCTCGATGACCTCGCGCACCCGATCCTGAGAGGCGGCACCGGCGTAGATGCCCACGAAGTTCGGGTCCGATTCATCGACCAGGGTCTTGCCCCAGGCCAGCGTGGCGAAGGGCAGCTGGGAATCCGTGAGGAAGGAGGCCAGCTCCTCGGTGGCGCCGAGCCGGTGGACGAGAAGATCGGCCAGCACGGCGGTGCGCCGCCCGGGCAGGAAGCGCCGCACGGCCGCTTCGAAGGCGGCGACGGCGCGCGGGGTGGTCACCGGGAGATCGGTGGTCAGCGGCTCCGAGGGCGGGTAGGCGGCGATCTCGGCGACGTCGGCGGCCAGCATGAGGTAGCCGGGGCGACGGCGGAAGACGACGTCGCGCAGGACCCGGTCGATCTCCCAGGTGGCGGTGGGCGCGTCAAGATCGGCGTGGGCGCAGGTGACCTCTTCGGCCATCCGCAGGAAGTGCTTGAAGTCGCCGTCGCCCAGCGAGTGGTGGATCTTGCGGCCCGAGGCCTGGGTCTCCTTGGGCGGTGCGCCGACGATCTGGACCACCGGCACGGATTCGGCGTAGGAGCCGGCCACGGCGTTGATCGCGGAGAGCTCCCCGACCCCATAGGTGGTCAGGAAGGCGCCGATGCCGCGGATGCGGGCATAGCCGTCGGCGCTGTAGCCGGCGTTGAGCTCATTGGCGGAGCCGACCCAGCGGATGCTGCGGTGGGCCACCACGTGGTCCAGGAAATGGAGGTTGAAGTCTCCTGGAACGCCGAACAGCTCGGTCAGGCCGAGCTCAGCCAACCTGTCCAGCAGATAGTCACCGATCGTGTAGTTCTCGAGGGACTCATCCTGCGTGGTTTCGGACATCTCTTCTTCGGGCATGGGTCTCGCCTTCTGGTCGTGGCCGGCTCCAGCGATGCGGGTGGATCTGCTGGGCCGCCAACGGTCTACGGTGCCGCCAGTCTACGTGGGAGCCGTCACAGCAGGCGGTGCAGGAATAGCTGGCTTCGATCCCCTGTTCCTGCCGGCATACCTCTGATTGAAAGTAGGACTTCATGCGCGCAGTCACCCAACAGACATTCGGCGAGCCCTGGGACGTCCTCGACGTCGAAGACGTCCCCACCCCGGACCCCGGTGCAGGAGAGGCCCGGGTGCGGACCCTGCTATCCCCCATCCATAACCATGACCTCTGGACCATCCGCGGGTCCTACGGCTTCAAGCCGGAGCTGCCGGCCCGCACCGGGTCCGAGGCAGTAGGCGTCATCGACGCCCTCGGTGAGGGCGTGGAGAACCTCACCGTGGGTCAGCGGGTCGCCACCGGCGGCGTCTTCGGTGCCTGGGCCGAGTACTTCATCGCCCCCGCCGCGGGCCTGATCCCGGTGGATCAGGACGCCGCCGATGAGGTCGCCGCCCAGCTGGTCTCGATGCCCTTCTCCACCATCGCCCTGCTGGACTGGTTGGATCTGGACGAGGGCGACTGGATCATCCAGAACGCGGCCAACGGCGCGGTGGGCCGGATGCTGGCCCAGCTGGCACCGACGCGGGGCATCAACGTGCTCGGCCTGGTGCGTCGCGACGAGGGTGTTGCTGAGCTCGACGCTCAGGGCATCACCGGGGTCGTCTCCACCGAGTCCGCTGAATGGCAGGACCGCGTCGCAGAGGTCACCGGTGGGGCGAAGATCGTCGCGGGCATCGATTCGGTTGGCGGGGAGGCCAGCAATCAGGTGCTCTCCCAGCTCGGCGAGGATGCCACGCTGGTGATCTTCGGCGCCATGGCCGGAGGCACGATGGCGCTGAACTCCGGGGCCATCATCTTCAAGAACGTCACGATCAAGGGCTTCTGGGGCTCCCGGGTGATGGGCGATCTGGCGCCTCAGCGCCGTGGCGAGCTGTTCACCGAGCTGCTCACCCGAGTCGCGGACGGCACCCTCTCGCTCACCGCCGAGGCGACCTATGCCTTCGATCAGGTGCGCGAGGCGGCGCAGGCGAACTTCGTGCCGGGCCGCAGGGGCAAGATCTTGCTGCGCCCGTAGCGGAGCAGCCTCGACGGCGCCCCAGACCGGGGTCACCGGGTCTGACGTGTCGGGTCTGGGACACCGCGTGTGGGTGTTTCAGCTGTTCGGCGGCTGGAACACCCAGGCGTCGCCGGGCAGCGCCTTCGGGTCGAAGGACTCCAGCGCCTGAGCCAGGGGGCCGGCGGGGAGTCCCAGCGAGATCAGCAGCAGGTCGCGCAGGGCCGCGGCGTCGATCCCCTGCTCCTGCAGGGCGGCCCGCGTCACGGCTCCGTCCCGCTTGGCCAGGCGCCTGCCCTCGACGTTGAGCACCAGCGGCACATGGGCGTACTGGACCTCCGCCGCTGCCTGCGGGTCGTAGAGCAGTCCGCGCAGGTAGGCCTGGCTCGGCGCAGACGGCGCCAGGTCGTCGCCGCGCACCACCTGGTCCACCCCGGTCAGATGATCATCGACCACCACGGCGAGGTTGTACGCCGGGGTCCCGTCGTTGCGCTGGACCACGAAGTCATCGACCTCGGTGGTGATCCGGCCCAGCAGCACGTCTTCGACGGAGAACCGCGTGGCCGCGCCGGTCTCGGAGCGGGGTGCGCGCAGCCGCACCGCCGCGGGACGCTCCGCTCGACGGCGCCGCCGCTCCTCCTGGCTCAGGTAGCGGCAGGTGCCCGGATAGGTTCCGGTCGGCGCGTGCGGGGCGCGCGCCGCCTCGTGGATCTCGCGGCGCGAGCAGAAGCATTCATAGGTCAGCTCGGCATGCTGCAGCTGCGCGATCGCTGCGCCGTAGAGGTCCATCCGTTCGGACTGACGGGTCCGATCGGCGCCATCCTGCGCGTCGAAGGTCAGCCCCATGGCCTGGAGGTCATCGAACTGCTGGTCCTCGGAGCCCGCCACCGTGCGGGCAAGATCGAGATCTTCGAAGCGCAGCAGGAAGGCCCGTTCGGTGGACCGCGCGAAGAGCCAGGCGAGCATCCCGGTGCGCAGGTTGCCCAGATGCAGCTCTCCCGAGGGGCTTGGTGCGTAGCGTCCAGCGGGCATCGTCCTCGCCTTTCCTCAGGTCAGATCTTGGCAGTGATCCATCCTACGGGGGCTCGATGTGCATTCTGCGCTGGTTCTCCGCTAGTATGAAGTCTGCTCTCGAGGGCCGCGCCGATCAGGCAGGCCAGCGGGACGCAGCCAGGAGGATTCGCCTAGCGGCCTATGGCGCACGCTTGGAACGCGTGTTGGGTTCACGCCCTCGGGGGTTCAAATCCCCCATCCTCCGCCGACAGAAGCCCGTCAGCCTGATAAACCAGGCTGACGGGCTTCTTCGTGTCCGGTGGCTCCGTGAGCTTCGGGCCCAGGGTAGCGTTGGCATGCGCAGCCTGCGGCCTCTGCCGAGGGCACCATCACTCACCCCTGGAGGGGTCATGCACAAGACAGTTGTTGCCGGGACCGGCTTCCTGGCAGCCCTGGCCCTGATCAGCTGCGCCGGAGCATCTGAGGAATCCGTGGAGCCGAGCGAGGCGTCAGCATCTATGCCAACGGTCACGGCAGAGCCGGAGCCGGAACAGAGCCCCGCGACGGACGCGCCGGAGGATGCGTGGCTGGCCGAGGCCCGTGATTCATACCTGGACGACCTCGAAGAATGGCACCGTGAATACTCCGGTGCCGGCTGTGTGGCCCATGAGCCCCAGTGCCGCGATCTCTTTGCCGAGGGCCTGCCGCTGATGGCCGACTACAGCTATTGGGTCCGCAATCAGACGGAGGGCCTCCCGGAGTACGTTCCGGCGTCCTACTCCGCAGATCTCGCGGCAGCCACTCGAGCGCTGGTGTCCTGGTCCTACGCCTGCCCCGATGACGAGGACTGTGCGGAGATCGCCCAGGATGCCGAATCACGCTCATTCGAGGTGATCACGGCAACCTCGGAATGGGCGGCGAAGTAGTTCTCCACGTCGGCCTCCGGGGTCGGCGTGCTGGCAAGCCTCAGCGACCGAAGAGCCGGCTGAAGAACCCGCCGGACGGGGCAGGCTCATGTCCGGGGCACCGCTGGGTGGCGCTGACCCCGCGCATCACTTGATCCACATGCTGGCCGCATCCGGCCCAGGTGGTCTTTCCGCAGGTCTTGCAGGTCACAGCTCGGCACATGGTGGCTCCTTCAGTGGGGTGGACGACAAGACAAGTATACCCCCCGGGGTATACGTGGCGAACCACCGACGTCGCGCAACGACGCGACCCCCCTCATTGCCGCAGGCCATCTCCGCTTGCGGGCTTCCTGGTCTGCAGCACGCCGTGCACAGGACCCCGTTGGGATTCGCGATGGTCTCGGAGCCACTGGGCGCAGGTCGGGGCGCCGACCACGTGCGCCGATCAGACCCTGCCACAGGGGGCGCCGAGCTCACCGCTGGACGGCGGCGAGACCATCGGGGACCGAGGGGTCAGCTGCACCGCGAACCGGTACACCCGGAACCAGGAGCCCGGAGACCCCTCCGGTCCCGGGGAAGCGTCCGGCAGCTGCTGAGCTGACGCGGAAGAGATCGCGGCGCTGTGCGATGTCGTGGAGCTTCAGCCCTGCGACACCCGACAGCCCTGCGACACCCGACAGCCCTGCGACAGACCGAGTGCGGTCCGGCGCGAGCGCACGGGGCGTGCCTGCCGTGCGGTCAGCGGGTCTGCTGGCCCATCGGAGAGACGATCGCGTCCACGCGCTGGAAGGACTTCAGGTCCACGTAGCCGGTGGAGGCCATCGCGTGGCGCAGGCCGCCCATCAGGTTCGAGGAGCCGTCGGTGTGGTGGGCGGGTCCCCAGAGCACCTCCTGCAGCGGCGCCACGGTCCCGACCCGGGTGCGGTGTCCGCGCGGGAAGTCCTGGTGCACGGCTTCGAGCCCCCAGTGCCAGCCCTGACCCGGAGCTTCTTCGGCGCGAGCCAGCGTGGTCCCGAGCATCACGGCGTCGGCGCCCATCGCGAGGGCCTTGACCAGATCCCCGGAGGAGCCCATGCCGCCGTCGGCGATGACGTGGACGTAGCGGCCGCCGGATTCATCCAGGTAGTCCCGGCGTGCGGCGGCGATGTCGCTGATGGCGGTCGCCATCGGCACCCGGATGCCCATGGCGCGGCGGGTGGTGGTGGCTGCTCCGCCCCCGAAGCCCACCAGCACGCCGGCGGCACCGGTGCGCATCAGGTGCAGCGCGGGGGTGTACCCGGCGGCCCCGCCGACGATGACCGGCACGTCGAGCTCGTAGATGAACTCCTTGAGGTTCAGCGGGTCACCGTTCTGAGCGACATGCTCGGCAGAGACGGTGGTGCCGCGGATGACGAACATGTCCACACCGGCCTCGACGACCGTGCGGTAGAACTCCTGCGTGCGTTGCGGAGTCAGCGAGCCTGACACGACGACGCCGGCCTCGCGGATCTCGGCCAGCCGTGCGGTGATCAGCTCGGCCTTGATCGGCTCGGCATAGAGCTGCTGCAGCCGGCGGGTGTTGTCCGCGGAGACCTCGTCGGCGCCCAGCGCTGCGATCTCGGCGAGCACCGGTTCCGGGTCCTCATAGCGGGTCCACAGACCTTCGAGGTTGAGGACACCGAGGCCGCCCTGCTTGCCCAGCTCGATGGCCGTGGCCGGTGACATCACCGAGTCCATCGGGGCGCCGATCACTGGCATGGAGAAGGTGTACGCGTCGATGCGCCAGTCCAGACTCACGTCTGCGGGGCTGCGAGTACGTCGGTTCGGGACGATGGCGACATCGTCCAGAGCCCAGGCTCGGCGGCCGTTCTTGGCCAGGCCGATGGGGATCTCGTTGCTCAAAGCTGCTCCTTTACTAGCGCCGGTAGTTCGGCGCTTCCACCGTCATCATGATGTCATGCGGGTGCGATTCCTTGAGTCCGGCGGAGGTGATCCGCACGAACTTGCCCTTGTACTTCAACTCATCGATGGTGTGCGCGCCCACATAGAACATGGTCTGCCGCAGACCGCCGGTGAGCTGGTGGAACACCACCTCGAGCGGGCCGCGGTAGGGCACCTGCCCCTCGATGCCCTCGGGGATGAGCTTCTCGTCGGTGGGGACGTCGGCCTGGAAGTAGCGGTCCTTGGAGAAGGAGGTGTTCTTCCCTCGGGTCTGCATCGCTCCCATGGAGCCCATGCCGCGGTAGGCCTTGAACTGCTTGCCGTTGTAGAAGACGAGGTCTCCGGGGGACTCCGCGGAGCCTGCCAGCAGCGACCCGAGCATCACCGAGTCGGCCCCGGCGACCAGCGCCTTGCCGATGTCCCCGGAGTGCTGCAGGCCGCCGTCGGCGATCACCGGCACGCCGGCGGGGATGGCGGCCTTTGAGGCTTCGTAGATGGCGGTGATCTGGGGAACCCCGACGCCGGCGACGATGCGCGTGGTGCAGATGGAGCCCGGTCCGACGCCGACCTTGACCGCGTCGGCTCCGGCGTCGATGATCGCCTGGGCCGCCTCGCGGGTGGCCGCCTGGCCGCCGATGACGTCCACGCCGGCCGCGGCCGGTTCCGCCTTGAGCCGCGCGATCATGTCCAGCACACCGCGGGTGTGACCGTTGGCGGTGTCCACGACCAGGGCGTCGACCCCGGCGTCGATCAGGGTCATGGCGCGCTCGAAGCCCTCGCCGAAGAAGCCCACGGCCGCGCCGACGCGCAGCCGGCCCTCCTCATCCTTGGTGGCCTGCGGGTAGCGGTCGGCCTTGTCGAAGTCCTTGATCGTGATCAGGCCCTGGAGCACGCCGTGGTCATCGACCAGCGGCAGCTTCTCGACCCGGTGCTCGGAGAAGATCCGCAGCACCTCTTCATTGGGAATCCCCACATGCGCGGTGATCAGCGGCTGCGGGGTCATCTTCTCGTAGACCTTGGTGGTCAGGTACTGCTCCCGCGGGATGAACCGGGTGTCGCGGTTGGTGATGATGCCCAGCAGCTTGGACTCGCCGTCGACCACCGGCAGCCCGGAGACCCGGAAATGGGCACAGAGCTCATCGAGGTCGGCGATGGTCGCGTCCGGGGTGATCGTCACCGGATCGCTGATCATGCCGGACTCGGAGCGCTTGACCTTGTCCACCTGCCGGGCCTGGTCCTCGATGGAGAGGTTCCGGTGCAGGATCCCGATGCCGCCCTGGCGCGCCATGGCGATGGCCATCGGCGCCTCGGTGACGGTGTCCATCGCGGCCGAGGCCACCGGGGACTGCAGCACGATGTTGCGGGAGAAGCGAGTCGCGGTATCCGCTTCGGAGGGGATCACGTCGGTCGCGCCGGGGAGCAGCAGGACGTCGTCGTAGGTCAGTCCGACGAAGCCGAAGGGATCATGCTCCGCAGCGCCGGCCGCGCTCGTCTGCTGGTGAGTTTCAGTCACGGTGGTGCCTCTCGGGGTCAAAAGCGGGTGGCTCAGCGACAAGTCTACGTCCCGTCCACGTCCGCCCGGAGCCAAAGGCTTAGCACTCTGCTTGACCGAGTGCTAAGCCCGTCTATAAAGTTTCACCTAGCACTCGAGACCCTCGGGTGCCAGCTTGTCCGCGGGTCGTCAACCCGCGGATATCAGCCTGACGGGGCACCATCCGGCACCGCGACGACGGTTGGCCACTCCCAAGGCGTGCGACAGATTTCGGCTCGTCGAGCACCCCGGAAGCACCGGGAGGCTCTGCACGGGCCTGTGCTGATAAACCGAATCCACACCACGCAAAGGAGAGTACTGACGTGTCAGTCTCTATCAAGCCTCTCGAGGATCGCATCGTTGTTCGCCCCCTGGAAGCAGAGCAGACCACCGCTTCCGGTCTGGTCATCCCCGACACCGCCAAGGAGAAGCCCCAGGAGGGCAAGGTCGTCGCCGTGGGTCCAGGTCGCTTCGACGAAAAGGGCAAGCGCATCCCGGTTGACGTCTCCGAGGGCGACGTCGTCATCTACTCCAAGTTCGGCGGCACCGAGGTCAAGGTCAGCGGCGACGAGTACCTCGTGCTCAACGCCCGCGACGTCCTCGCCATCATCGAGAAGTAAGAACGGATTGCTGAAGGCTCTTCACAGACCTCATCACGATCCGATTCTCACACTCTCAAAGGAGCAGTAACCCATGGCAAAGCAGCTTGAATTCAGTGATGCTGCACGCCGCGCTCTGGAAGCCGGCATCGATAAGCTTGCAGACACGGTCAAGGTCACGCTCGGCCCGAAAGGCCGCAATGTAGTCCTGGACAAGTCCTGGGGCGCACCGACCATCACCAACGACGGCGTCACCATCGCCCGTGAGGTGGAGGTCGAAGACCCGTACGAGAACCTTGGCGTGCAGCTGGCCAAGGAAGTCGCCACCAAGACCAACGACGTCGCAGGCGACGGCACCACCACCGCAACGGTCCTCGCCCAGGCTCTGGTCAAGGAAGGCCTGCGCAATGTGGCCGCCGGCGCGGCACCGAGTGAGATCAAGCGGGGCATCGAGACCTCGGTCGCCGCCGTGACCCGCCGACTCCGCGAGAACGCTCGCGAGGTCGAGGGCCAGCAGGTCGCCAACGTGGCCGCGATCTCCGCGCAGAACGACGAGGTCGGTGAACTCCTGGCGCGTGCATTCGACGCCGTGGGCACCGACGGTGTGATCACCATCGAAGAGGGGTCCTCGACCTCCACCGAGCTGGAGATCACCGAGGGCATGCAGTTCGACAAGGGCTACCTGTCCCCGCACTTCGTCACCGACCCCGAGCGCCAGGAAGCGATCCTCGAGGATCCGCTGATCCTGATCAACCAGGGCAAGATCTCCAACATGGCAGAGTTCCTGCCGGTGCTGGAGAAGGTCCTGCAGGCCAAGCGCCCGCTGTTCATCATCGCCGAGGACGTCGAGGGCGAGGCCCTCTCCACCCTGGTGGTCAACAAGCTGCGCGGCACGCTCAACGTGGTCGCGGTCAAGGCCCCCGGCTTCGGGGACCGCCGCAAGGCCATGCTCGAGGACATCGCCGTGCTCACCGGTGGACAGGTCATCTCTCCTGATCTGGGCCTGAAGCTCGATCAGGTGGATCTGGAATCGCTGGGCACCGCACGTCGGGTGACCGTGACCAAGGACGCGACCACCCTCGTCGACGGCGCCGGGTCCAAGGAAGATGTGGACGCTCGCGCGGCCACCATCAAGGCCCAGGCCGACGCCTCTGACTCCGAGTGGGACCGTGAGAAGCTCCAGGAGCGTCTGGCGAAGCTCTCCGGCGGCATCGGCGTCATCAAGGTCGGCGCGGCCACCGAGGTGGAGCTCAAGGAGCGCAAGCACCGCATCGAAGATGCCGTCTCCTCCACCCGTGCGGCTCTCGAAGAGGGCATCGTGGCCGGCGGCGGCACTGCGCTGATCAACGCCCTCTCCGTGCTGGACGAGGACGAGGACGTGAAGGCGCTCTCCGGGGATGCCGCAGCTGCTGTGGGCATCGTCCGCCGCGCGCTGGTCCAGCCGCTGCGCTGGATCGCTCAGAACGCCGGAGAAGACGGCTTCGTCGTCGCCTCCAAGGTCTCTGAGATGGCGCCGAACCACGGCTTCAACGCCAAGACCGGTGTCTACGGCGACCTGATCGCCGACGGCGTCATCGACCCGGTGAAGGTCACGCGCTCTGCTCTGCAGAACGCCGCCTCCATCGCGGCCCTGGTGCTGACCACCGAGACCCTCGTGGTCGAGAAGAAGGACGAGGACGACGATCACTGATCTCGTCTGACTCTCATCGCAAGGTGGGGCCCTGACCGTTCGCGGTCAGGGCCCCACCTGCGTCTGCGGCAGCTGCTGTTCGCGGAGGCTGCGGGTCGGGGCAGCTGCGGGTCGGGGCAGCTGCGGGTCGGGCTCGCTACTGGAGCTGGACGAGCTGCAGCACCAGCGGGAACGCCAGGAAGGCCACCACGTCGAGCAGCAGGTGTGCGATCACCAGCGGCATGACCCGGCCGTAGCGGTGGTAGAGCCAGCCGAAGATGATCCCCATCAGGAGATTTCCGATGCCCGGGCCGAAGCCCTGATAAAGGTGGTACGCCCCGCGCAGCGCGGCCGCGGCGAGGATGATCATCCAGATCCCCGCCCGAGGCCAGATCCGGCGAGCACGGTCGAAGAGGTAGGCGATCATGATCACCTCTTCCAACAGCGAATGCCGCAGCGCCGCCAGGATCAGCACCGGCGTGGTCCACCAGTGCTCTCCGACGTCGGCCGGAATGATCTCGGTGGTGATGCCTGCCGCCCGGCCCACCCCGTAGACCACCAGGGTGCCCAGCCCGATGATCAGGAACAGTCCGACCCCTAGGGCGAGGTCCCGGCCGGGACGGCGCAGATCCAGCCCGAAGCGCCGGAACGGGTTCACCCCCTGCAGGAAGAACAGATAGCAGACCAGCACCACCGGGAAGAGCGCGAACAGCGAGTCCAGCACCTGGTAGCTGAGGTCGAAGAACTCCGCCCGGGAGCGAGAGGTCTGCACCGTGGAGCTCTGCTCGGCCAGCGGCGCCAGGGTCAGCCGCTCGGCCAGCTGCAGCACCGCATAGACCGCGGAGCGGCCCAGCGAGAGCCCCAGCACGATCGCCAGCTCCCAGCCCAGGAAGCGACGACTCATCGGCACCGGCGCTCCCGTCGCGGGCGCAGGGTCGGTGGCGCTGGCTGGCTGCTGACCGGAGACCTCCGGCGTCGTTGGCTTCACGATCAAGAGTCTAGGTCTGCCCGACGCTGGTGGGTGTGGTCAGATGGAAGCTATGACTGAGACCTACACCCTGCTCGCCGTCTGCACCGGCAATATCTGCCGCTCCCCCGCCATGGATCGGCTGCTCGCCCAGGTCTTCTCCGCCGAGGACGGCATCGGGGTCCGCTCGGCCGGCACCCACGCTCACGTGGGCGATGACATGGAAGCCCAGATGAAGGACCGGCTCGCCGAGTACGGGGCAGACACCGCAGACTTCCAGGCCGAACAGCTCAGCGTCGAGATGATCCGCAGCGCCGATCTCGTCCTCACCGCCACCCGCGGACATGTGCGCGACATCCTCGCCGATGTTCCCGAGAGTGCCCAGAAGGTCTTCACCCTGCGCGAGTTCGTCCGACTCCTGGATTCGCTGGACGAGGCCACCTTCGACGAGGCTATGGCGGCCTCAGGGACCGCGGCGGAGAAGCTCGCCGCTCTGGTGCCGCTGGTTGCCGGGCGGCGCGATCACGCGCAGGCCCCCACGGCACAGGACGAGGTGGTGGACCCGTACATGATGCCCGCTGAGGTCTTCGATGAGTCCTTCGACCAGGTCCGGGGACCCGTCGAGGCGCTGCGCGACGCCCTGCAGCGCTGACCCACTGGCCGCTGACCCACTGGCCGTTGACCCACTGGCCGCTGGCAACGAGCCGTGGCCCAGCGCCGCTCAGCGCCGCAGCACCGTTCCCGCGGCGCTCAGCGTCGGTCCGCGATAGCCAGCCCCGAACAGCAGCCAGTGCGCGGCCAGGCAGAAGAACTGATGCAGCGGGATCCGCTCCTGCCATCCCTGGCGCAGCGGGTGCTGCGACTGATAGCCGCTGACCACTTCGCCCAGCTGCGGGAACCCGAAGAGGTGCAGCAGCGCGATGTCGGTCTCCCTGTGCCCGGCATGGGCCGCCGGATCGATGAGCACCGACTGCACCTCCTGCACCTCCCCCGCCGCGGCAGGGGTCCAGAACACGTTCCCGGCCCAGAGGTCCCCATGGATCAGCGCGGGCGGCTCGGCGTCGTCCAGCATGCCGGAGCCGATCCGGACCCGGCATCAGATCCTGCCCCCGAACCCGCCCCGGGCGAGGCCGCGAGGACCGGCACCACCGGCGCCCCGCCGTCGTCGGCGGCCTGGGTGAGCCAGCGCAGCCCGGCGGCTTCCACCATGGTGGCCTGGGGGTGATCTGCAGGAGCGTGTTTGATGAAGACCATGTGCCCCAACCTAGTCAGGACTAGACTCATCCGAGTGAGCGAATCAACCGAGAACCCCGCCGTTGACGCCTCCGAGGCCGTCCCCTCCCATGCGCTGCGCGAGGAGTATGTGGAGCTGGTCGGTCAGGTGCGCAAGCACCGGATCGCCTACTACCAGGACAACGAGCCGATCATCTCCGACGCCGAGTTCGACGTCCTCTTCGAACGCCTGGAGCAGATCGAGGCCGAGCACCCCGAGATCATCGCGGCGGACTCCCCCACCCAGGAGGTCGGCGGCGAGGCGGCCGAGGCCTTTTCTCCGGTGAAGCACCTGCAGCGGCTCTATTCACTCGAAGACGTCTTCACACCTTCCGAGCTGCGCACCTGGTATGACCGCGCCAGCGCCGCGTTGGCGGTCCAGCGCCCGGAGGAGACCGTGAAGTGGCTGGTCGAGGTCAAGATCGACGGTCTGGCCATCAACCTGCTCTACCGCAAGGGCAGGCTCATCCGCGCCGCCACCCGCGGCGACGGCACCACCGGGGAGGACGTCACGCATAACGTGCTCACCATCGCCGACATCCCCGCGGAGCTCGCCGGGGAGGATCACCCCGAGGAGCTGGAGGTCCGCGGGGAGATCTTCATCCCCACCGCGGAGTTCCATGCCTTCAACGAGCGGCTCGCCGAGGCCGGCAAGGCCCCGCTGGCGAACCCGCGCAACGCCGCCGCCGGGTCGCTGCGGCAGAAGGATCCTGCCAAGACCGCCGAGCGGCCGCTGTCGATGTTCGTCCACGGCATCGGCGCGCGCACCGGCTTCGAACCTGGCAGCCAGCACGCCGCCTACGAGCAGCTCGCCGCCTGGGGTCTGCCGGTCAGCCCCTACACCCAGCTGCTCGCTGACTACTCACAGATCGAGGCTTACCTCGACGACCACCAGGCCAAGCGCCACGCGCTGGTCCACGAGATCGACGGGGTCGTCATCAAGGTCGACGACTTCGCCGCACAGCGCAGCCTGGGACACACCTCCCGGGTGCCGCGCTGGGCCGCGGCGTACAAATACCCGCCCGAGGAGGTGCACACCCGGCTGCTGGACATCATGGTCCATGTCGGGCGCACGGGCCGGGTCACCCCCTTCGCCATCCTTGAGCCCAAGAAGGTCGCCGGTTCGGTCGTCTCCCGCGCCACGCTGCACAACCGCGACGTGGTCAAGGCCAAAGGAGTACTCATCGGCGACGACGTGATCGTCCGCAAGGCCGGAGACGTCATCCCCGAAGTGGTGGGCCCGGTGCTGCCTGCCCGGAGGAACCGAGAGGATGAGCTGGTCGAGTTCAGCTTCCCCACCCACTGCCCGATCTGCGGCACCGAGCTCGCCCCGGCCAGGGAGGGCGACGTCGACTACCGCTGCCCCAACGCCGAGAGCTGCCCCGCCCAGGTCAGCGAACGGGTCATCCACATCGGCTCCCGCGGCGCCCTGGACATCGAGGCGCTCGGCGAAGAGGCCGGGCTGGCGCTGACCAACCCGGATCTGCGCCGCCCCATCCCCGAGCTCATCGACTGGGACGAGACGAACGCCTCGGGCATCGGTCTGGACCTCGACGACGACGGCGCCCCCGCACCCCAGGAGCCGGTGCTCCACGGCGAGGCAGGACTCTTCGACCTGCGCGTGGAGGATCTCAAGGACGTCTACGTCTGGCGGGAGACCCGGCGCAGGAATCCCGAGACCGGGCAGCGCGAGTCCACCGGGAAGTGGGCGCCCTCGCTGTACTTCTGGACCAAGGCGCAGCTGACCAAGGACGGGGCCGTGAAGAAGGCCTCCGAGCCCACGGCCAACACCGTCGGGCTCTTCACCGAACTCGAGAAGGCCAAGGCCCAGCCGCTGTGGCGGGTGCTGGTCGCACTCTCGATCCGGCACGTCGGGCCCAGCGCCTCCCGCGCGCTGGCCAACGCCTACGGCTCGATGGCGAAGATCCGCGCCGCCAGCGAAGAGGAGCTCGCCGGGATCGACGGGGTCGGCCCGAGAATGGCGTCCACGCTCACCGACTGGTTCAGCACCGACTGGCACTGCCGGGTGGTGGACCGCTGGGCCGCCGCCGGGGTCCGGATGGTCGATGAGATCGACGAGTCCGCCCCCCGCACGCTGGAGGGCCTGAGCGTGGTCGTGACCGGATCCCTGGAGGGCTACTCCCGGGACGAGTCCAAAGAGGCCATCATCACCCGCGGCGGACGCGCGGCCGGATCGGTGTCGAAGAAGACCGACTACGTGGTCGCCGGAGCCAACGCCGGCACCAAGCTGGAGAAGGCCGAGGCGCTGGGCGTCCCGGTGCTCGATGAAGAAGCGTTCACTGTACTGCTGAACAAAGGTCCCGACGGATTGGACGATGCATGACGAAGCCGAACCCGCAGAAGCTGCACGAGCTGCTCGAGATCGCCCACGAGGCCGCCGCCGCAGGCGCTGGCGTCCTGGCCGAGCGCGACGAGGTCTCCCCCTCGGGGCTGATCCTGGGTCAGGAGCACTCCGGGGTGGAGACCAAGTCCTCCGCCTCGGACCTGGTCACCGATTTCGACCGGCGCGCAGAGCAGGCGGTGCGTGAGGTGATCAACCGGCGCCGACCCTCCGACGAGGTCTCCGGCGAGGAGTACGGCACCACCACTCCGGCCCAGCCCAGCGGCTACCGCTGGTCCATCGACCCGTTGGACGGCACCACGAACTTCGTCCGCGGGATCGTCTACTACGGCACCTCGGTGGGCCTGCAGGGCCCCGACGGCAGCTGGCTGGCCGGCGTGGTCGCCGCCCCGGCGCTCGCGCGGATCTGGTGGGCCAGCGCCGGGGCCGGCGCCTGGAGCACCTACAGGGATTCCGAGCCGACGCGGCTTGGCGGACCGGTCGGGGAGCTCGACGCCGGCCTGCTCTCCACCGGCTTCGGCTATGACCCGGACCGGCGTGCCGAGCAGACCCGGGCGGTCACCGCGATGCTCCCGCACTTCGGCAACATCCGCCGCCTGGGTGCGGCCGCCCTGGACATCTGCATGGTGGCCGACGGCACCCAGACCGCCTACGCCGAGTACGGCATCTGGGAGCACGACTGGGCGGCCGGCGCGCTGATCGCCGAGGAGGCCGGAGTGTTCGTGCGCCGTCCGCTCGCGGCGGACAGCAGCAAGACCCCGGACTGGTGCGTCATCGGAGACATCGGCATCGACCCCAGCGAGCTCTCCCCAGCTCCGCTGACCAGCTGAGCACTGTGGACAGCGCCCACGTGCAGGATGGTCCTGCGCAGACGGACTCGACCCAGATGCGCATCCGCGCCGCCACTCACGCCGACTGGGACCGGATCGCGGAGCTGACCGTGGCCGCCTATGTCGACGGCGGCTTCCTGACCGCTGGGGATTCCTACGTCTCTCACCTGAGCGACGTCGAGACCCGCGCCCGAAGCTCCCAGGTGCTGGTCGCCGAGGTCCCCACCGACGACGGCGCCGCGGTGGCAGCCGCGGTGGCGGTCACCGACGCCGGAGGTCCGATGGCCGAGGTGGCACGTGACGGTGAGATGGAGTTCAGGATGCTCGCCGTGGCTCCGGAGCACCAGGGTCGGGGCATCGCCCGGGCAATGGTGCGCCACATCATCGGGCTGGCCGAGTCGCGGCCGGAGATCCAGGCGCTGACCCTGTGCAGCCTGACCTCGATGACCACCGCACACGCCCTCTACCGCTCCGAGGGGTTCCGTCCGATGCCCGAGCGGGACTTCTTCCTGCCCGAGAAGTCAGCACGGTTCCCGTTCTTCCTGCGCGAGGTCTGACGCCGCAGGGCCCATGCGCAGGGCCCAGAGCGGTAAGACCTTCGCCCACCTGGCACGGGAAAGCCCGGTGACGCCTCTCCCCTCGAGAGGCACCACCGGGCTTCGTCGCTCATTGCGAGGTCCCGCGAAGAGCTGTTGGAATCAGCGGCGCTCTGCCAGCTCGTGGGGCAGCGGCTCCGGATCTTCCAGCAGACGACCAGCCTTGCGGTCGGCCAGGTACTGCTTCATCTCTTCCTTGACCTTCGGCGCCAGGATGACCAGGCCGATGACATTGATGAAGATGCACATGAACAGCGCCGAATCGGCGAAGTCGAAGATGTTCTGCGTGGAGACCAGGCAGCCGATGACGACCAGGGTCAGCACGATGGTGCGGAAGATGTTGTCACCGATCCTGGACGTGCCGAAGAGGTGCCGCCAGGCCTGGATGCCGTAGTAGGACCAGGTGATCAGCGTGGAGAACGCGAACAGCAGCACTGCGATGGTCAGCACGATGTTGAAGCCGGGCAGGAAGGAGTCGAAGGCTGCGGAGGTCAGGCCCACCGGGTTTTCGGCACCGCCGGCATCCAGTGCCTCCTGGTACTCAGGCGTCCAGGCGAAGATGATGACCAGGGCGGTCATGGTGCAGATGACGACCGTGTCGATGAAGGGCTCGAGAGCAGCGTTGAATCCCTCGGAGATCGGGCGGCGGGTCCGGACTGCAGAGTGGGCGATCGGCGCGGAACCGATGCCGGCCTCGTTCGAGAACGCCGCACGGGTGACACCGATGATGATGACGCCGAGCACGCCGCCGGAGATGCCCTCCGGGGAGAAGGCGCCGTTGATGATGGCGCCGAAGGCCTCGCCGAGGTTGGCGAAGTTCACCGCGATGACGATGAGGCAGGCCAGCACGTAGATGATGGCCATGGCGGGGACCAGCTTGGCGGTGACCGCACCGATGGACTTGATGCCGCCGATGATGACGACGCCGACGAGCCCGGCGAACACCAGGCCGAAGATCAGGGCCGCGAGCTCAGAGCCGAAGATGCCCTCCTCGCCGCCGGTGGCGGCGCGCAGCTGGCCGAAGGCCTGGTTCGACTGGAACATGCCGCCGCCGACCACGCCGAAGAGCATGATGGCGATCGCGAAGAGACCAGTGATGATGGCCACGGGGATGCGACCGAGCCGGCGGTAGGCGACCTTGAGGTACTGGAAGGGTCCGCCGTGGACGATCCCGTTCTCATCGATATAGCGATATTTGACGCCCACCGTGCACTCGACGAACTTGGTGCACATGCCGAAGAGTCCGGCGATGATCATCCAGAAGGTGGCGCCCGGGCCACCCAGGGAGACCGCGGCGGCCACACCTGCGATGTTACCGAGACCGACAGTGGCGGAGACCGCGGAGGTCAGCGCCTGGAAGTGGGAGACCTCACCGGGGTCCTTCTCGGTGGTCCACTTTCCGCGGAGCACCTCGAAGCTGACCTTCGGCGTACGAAACTGCACGAAGCCGAAGTAGATCGTGAAGCCGATGGCCGCCAGGATGGACCACAGCACGACGACCGGCGCGTCATAGCCGCCCAGCGGGATGGTGGCGAAGATGATTCCTGCGAAGACTTCTGTGACGCCGGCGAAGTAGCCGTCCACGGTGTCGGCGGTCTGCTGCAGCCTGGAGGTTTCCTCCCCCGCTGCCGCCAAGAAGGCGTATGCACTCATGGTGCTCATGTCATTCCCTCATTCGATGATCGGTGCAAGCGCGTGTGACCTCGCGCTCCGGGGTACAGCCCCGGGTTGCGCAATAATCTACTCCCCGACTGTTTCCGTCAGTTTGCGACACGCAATGAATGTGTATCGTGCATGTTTCCAGGTGGCGGAATATTGCACAAGAGAGAATTGTGCCATAGAACACAAAAACGGCCCAGATTCATGCTCGGGGAGCAGATTCTGGGCCGTCGGTCGGCTGTGCAGCCGTGTTGCGGCAGCGATGCCGCGGGGTGGATCAGCCGTCGATCCCCAGCTTGGCCAGCACGATCTCGCGGACCTTGCCGGCGTCGGCCTGGCCGCGGGTCTCTTTCATGACCGGGCCGATGAGCGCCCCGATGGCTTTGAGCTTGCCGGCGGCGATCTTCTCCACCACGTCGGGGTTCTCCGTCATGGCCTTCTCCACCGCAGCGGTCAGCGCACCGGAGTCGTCGGAGACGACTTCCAGCCCGCGGGCGGTGACGATCTCCTCCGGGGCGCCCTCCCCGGCGATCACATGTTCCAGGACCTGCCGGGCGATCTTGTCGTTGATCCGGCCCTGCTCGATCAGCGCGTTCAGCGCGCTGATCGTGGCGGGCTGGACACCCAGGTCGGCAGGTTCGAGATCCCTGGCGTTGGCCAGCCGGGAGATCTCACCCATCCACCACTTGCGTGCCACGGCGGGGGCGACCCCGGCGGCCACGGTCTCGTCGAGCTCGTCGAGCAGACCGGCGGCGACCACGTCACGGAACTCCTGTTCCGAGAAGCCCCAGGCGGCGAGCAGCCGCCGCCTGCGATCGGCGGGCGGCTCGGGCAGCTGGGAGCGCAGCTCCTCGACCCAGGCGGCGGTGGTGACGATCGGGACCAGGTCCGGCTCCGGGAAGTAGCGGTAGTCATCGGCGTCGGACTTCGGGCGTCCCGAGCTGGTGGTGCGGGTGCCCTCCTGCCAGTGCCGGGTCTCCTGCACGATGGTGCCGCCGGCGGCGAGGATTCCGGCGTGGCGGCGCATCTCGAAGGTGACCGCGTGTTCGACGGCGCGCAGCGAGTTCACGTTCTTGGTCTCTGAGCGGGTGCCGAAGGTCGTGGTGCCCTTGGGCATCATCGAGACGTTGGCGTCGCAGCGGACGTTGCCGCGCTCCATCTTCGCATCCGAGATGTCCAGGCCCTTGACGATGTCGCGCACTGCGGAGACGTAGGCCCGAGCCAGTTCCGGACCTCGGGCGCCGGCGCCGACGATGGGCTTGGTGACGATCTCCACCAGCGGGATCCCGGAACGGTTGTAGTCCACCAGGGAGTAGTCCGCGCCCTGGATGCGCCCGGAGGTGCCGGCGTGGGTCAGCTTGCCTGCGTCCTCCTCCATGTGGGCGCGTTCGATCTCCACGCGGAAGATCTCGCCGTCGTCGAGCTCGATGTCGAGGTATCCGTCGAAGGCGATCGGCTCGTCGTACTGCGAGGTCTGCCAGTTCTTCGGAGTGTCCGGATAGAAGTACTGCTTGCGCGCGAAGCGGCAGTACTCGGCGATCTCACAGTTCAGCGCGAGGCCGAGCTTCACCGCGTACTCCACGGCCCTGCCGTTGACCACCGGCAGGGTGCCGGGCAGTCCCAGGCAGACCTCGTTGACGTTGGTGTTGGGCTCGTCGCCGAAGGCATTCGGCGCCGAGGAGAACATCTTGGTCTTGGTGTTGAGCTCCACGTGGACCTCGAAGCCGAGCACCGGGTCGAACTGCTCCAGCGCCTCTTCAAAGCTCAGCGGGGATGCGTCGGTCAGCGTGTCAGTCATCTCTTCCTTCACTTCCCGGCGGGGTGAGCCGCCGCTTCAGCCAACTCCGGGGCCTGGGCCCAGAATGGTTCGGCGTCCTGTGCCAGCAGCTTCTCCAGTGCCGCTCCGGCCCGGTAGACCCGGGCGTCCTCGCGGATCGGGGCGAGGAACTGGATGCCCACCGGCAGCCCGTCGGAGAGGCCGCCCGGCACCGAGAGTCCGGGGATCCCGGCGAGGTTGGCGGGGATGGTGGCCACATCGTTGAGGTACATCGCCAGCGGGTCGTCGTCCTTCTCCCCCAGCGGGAACGCCACGGTGGGCGAGGTCGGGGAGATCAGCACGTCGGCCTCGGTGAAGGCGGCGTCGAAGTCCTGCTGGATCAGCGTGCGGACCTTCTGTGCGGAGCCGTAGTAGGCGTCGTAGTAGCCGGCCGAGAGGGCGTAGGTGCCCAGGATGATGCGTCGTTTGACCTCATCGCCGAACCCGGCGGCGCGGGTGGAGCCCATGACCCGTTCGATGGTCAGCGGCCCGCCCTCGGGGAGGACCCGGGTGCCGTAGCGCACACCGTCGAACTTCGCGAGGTTGGAGGAGGCCTCCGAGGGCATGATCAGGTAGTAGGCGCCCAGCGCGTACTCGAAGCTGGGACAGTCGACCTCCACGATCTCGGCCCCGGCGGCGCGCAGCGCGTCCAGCGCCTCGTGGAACCGGGCCAGCACGCCCTCCTGATATCCCTCGCCCTGGAGCTGCTTGATCACACCGATCCGCAGGCCTTTGACATCGGCGCCGCGGACGGTCTCGGCCAGGGCCGGGACCTCCCCGGTGAGCGAGGTGGAGTCCTTCGGGTCGTGTCCGGCGATCAGCTCATGGAGCATCGCGGCGTCTTCGGTGGTGCGTGCCACCGGGCCGATCTGGTCCAGCGAGGAGGCCATCGCAATGGCCCCGTAGCGCGAGACCGCGCCATAGGTGGGCTTGCCGCCCACGGTGCCGGTCATGGCTCCGGGCTGGCGGATCGAACCGCCGGTGTCGGTGCCCAGTGCCAGCGGCGCCTCGAAGGCGGCGACCGCGGCCGCGGAGCCGCCGCCGGAGCCGCCGGGGATCCGGGTGATGTCCCAGGGGTTGCGGGTCACCCCGTAGGCGGAGTGCTCGGTGGAGGAGCCCATCGCAAACTCGTCCAGGTTGGTCTTGCCCAGGATGGGCAGCTTCGCGGCGCGCAGCTTGGTCACCACGGTGGCGTCGTAGGGGCTCATCCAGCCGTCGAGCATCTTGGAACCGGCGGTGGTGGGCTGACCCTCGGTGACGATCAGGTCCTTGACCGCGATCGGCACTCCGGCCAGCGGGTGCAGGGCCTCGGCCTCGGCGCCGCCGGCGACGCGGATCGCGTCCACCTCGGCCGCGGTGCGCAGCGCCTCCTCGGCGGAGACGTGCAGGAAGGCGTGGATGCCGCGCTCGCCGCCGTCGACGGCGGCGATCCGGTCCAGGTGCGCCTGGGTCAGCGCCACCGAGGTGATCTCCCCGGCACGCAGCTGCGCCGCCATCTCGGCGGCGGTGAGCCGGATCAGCTCATGGGTGTGGGTGGTCATATCGGGGGTCACTCCTCGTCCAGGATCGCCGGGACCTTGAAACGGCCGGCTTGAGCGTCAGGTGCATTGAGCAGCGACTGTTCAGCGGTGAAGACATGGCCGACCTCGTCCTCGCGGAAGACGTTGGTCAGCGGCAGCGGGTGGCTGGTGGCGGGGACCTCGCCGGAGACGGCCTCAGAGACGGTCGCCACGGAGTCCACGATGACGGCCAGCTCCTGCGCCATCTTCTCCAGCTCCTGCTCAGTCATGCTGATATGCGCGAGTCTTGCCAGATGCTCAACGTCTGCGCGCGAGATCTCAGACATGCAGCTCCCTCGGGGATCGGTGGTGGATGAACTCGGCCCAGTCTATCGGCCGGCACGACGACGGCGACCGCCCACCTTCATCGGTGAGCGGGCGCCGTCGTCGTGCCGGAGCGATCTCCTCCGCAGAGGGCGGAGCCGTTCGACGGCTCAGTCGGTGAGGTCCTCGACGGGCACCTCATAGCGCAGGATCGCGGCGACCGACCCCTGTGCCTGGGTGCCGAGGATCCCCACAGACGCGCCGACGCCGGCGGCTCCGGCGAGCAGCTCGTCCTCTTCGGGATCGCGCTCACGCGGCCGGAGCAGCAGGGTCTCCACGGCACCGAGTCGAAGGGCGGCCCGGATGGCCTCAGGGTCCTCCGCAGAACGCCCCTTTCCGCGGGCCTCCCCGAGGCGCTCGGTCTGTTCGTCGGCGCGCCGGATCACCACGCGACGAGCGATGACGGACAGCTCCTCGCGAAGCGCCTCTTCGGTGCCCTCATCGGCGCTGCCCGAGGGGATGCCGCCGCCTGTCTCGGCCTCCACCGTGAGCTTCCGCAGCGCATGCGGAAGCTCCTCATGCAGTGCACGGCGCCCCTGGACCTCCCCGGCGACGACGATCACGTCGGGCCGCCAAGAGTCGGCGATCTCCGCCACGCCGGCGGCGATGTCTCGGATGTTCCGCGCAGCGGCCTCATCGGCTGAGCGTTGGATCCGCTTGTGGCTCATTGCGCCCTCACGGGGCTTGTGCACCGATTCGACGCTGCCCCGGACCGTCTCCTCAGAGCCGGCGTCCAGCAGGTCGTCTCCTGTGACGACGAGACGGCGGATGACGGCCTGCTTCTGATCAGCGATGGCCACGAGCATCCGGGCCGCGGCGAGCCGATGTCGGATATAGGCGCCAAGCCGAGGCGGCTCCGCGAGCACGGCGAGATCCCCGGTCTCCTGGGCGGCGTCGAAGCGCTCTTCGAGCACCACGCGGGACCTGTCGGCCACCAGCACGCGACCCTCGGCCTGGACCTCCTGCGCCTTGGCGCTCGCGAGGGCCTCATCCAGAGAGGTCAGGGCCGCCTCGGAAGTGCCCGCATGAGCCAGCTGCGAGCGCAGGTCGTGCCAGCGCAGACGGATCTCGTTCGCGGCCTCGGCGGACGGGGAACGCGCTTCGAGGTAGACGGTGGCGAAGGGGCCTTCGGCCTCGTAGACGCCCCGGAGAGTCGACAGCTGCATGGGTGATCCTTCCTATGTGCGAGGAAGGTCGCGCAGGTTCTCCTGCACCGTCCGGCGCACGCGGTCTGTGGCAACAGATGACTGGTGCTGACGCTAGTCAACGTGCCGGGAGAAGGTCAACCGTCCTGCTCCTGGACGTCCACGACGACGACGGTGACGTTGTCACGTCCCCCGGCTCGCAGTGCCTGGTGGATCAGCCAATCCACGGTGTCCTGGGCGTTGCGCCCGGCGCCGAGGATGCGTTCCATCTCGGAGTCGTTCAGCTCTCCACTGAGTCCGTCGGAACAGATCATCAGTCGCTGACCGGCACGCACCGGGGAGCTGAAGTAGTCCGCGTCCCACATGTCGCCGGCACCCAGGGCCCGGGTGATGACGTTGCGCTGCGGGTGGCTGTGCAGCTCCTCCGCGGTGATGAGCCCAGATTCGAACATGTCCTGGACCTGGGAGTGGTCGCGGCTCAGCTGCTGCAGCCGGGAATCCTCGAAGAGGTAGGTGCGGGAGTCGCCGATGTTGAAGACGAGCCAGTTCAAGCCTTCTCCCTGGTCCGCCAGCAGCGCCCCGGAGACCGTGGTGCCGGCCTTGGAGTCTGTGGCCTCGCGGATCCGCTGGTCCGCCTCGGCCAGGAAGGTCTGGATCTGATCCCGGGCGACTCGTCCTTCGGCCTGGTTCCAGCCATCGGCCAGTGTCTGCACGGCCAGCGCCGAGGCGACCTCTCCGGCCTCATGTCCACCCATGCCGTCGGCCACGGCGAAGAGCGTGTCGGTGATCACCGAGGAGTCCTCGTTGAGTTCACGGCGAAGGCCCACGTGGGACCCGTATCCGTAGTCGAGGTAGAGGCCTGCGGGCTGGACCGGCTGCTCCCGGGGTTCCTCTGGACTGTCTGCGCTGGCTGCCACATCACCATCTTGTCACGGTGCCGGTCCATGTGGGGACGGTGTGGCGCGTTTCGCACTGCGCCAGCGCTGATCCCAGGCGGGGCTTCAGCGGTTATCGGCGAGGATCCCGGCCCCCTGGCCGCGCAGCAGCATGTACGGCTGGACCTCGCCGAAGCCGCGCACGATCCGCGGAGGCTGCGGGACCAGCAGGTAATCCGGGTCGGAATCCAGCGTCTGGGCGGTGACCTGGTCCACCAGGATCATGCCCGGATCCGCGAGCGAGGTCAGCCGGGCGGCGAGGTTCACGGTGGGTCCGTAGATGTCCCCCATCCGGGAGAGCACACGGCCCCAGACCACTGAGACCCGCGCCTCGGGCAGGACGTCGTCGGCGGCGATGGACTCCGCCAGGGCCAGCGCGATCTCGGCGCCGGCTTCGGGCGTCTCGGCGTTGTAGAGCACCTCGTCCCCGACGGTCTTGACCAGCCGGCCTCCGCCGATGGAGATGATCTCGGCACATTTCGACTCGAAGTGCTGCACCATATGCGCCAGCGTGCGCTCGTTCATCTGCCGCGACAGCGAGGTGTAGGAGACCAGATCGGCGAAGCCGACGGCGCGGGCCAGCGGCAGGGCGGCGTCATCCTCGGCCCCGGTGCGCCCCTGCTCGGTGGCCGCCAGGCCCGATTCCACCCGGACGGTGAGGCGCTGCAGGGCGGCCGAGAGCTGGCGGCGCCAGGTGTAGCCGATGAGCTTCTGGATCGGGTCGATCAGCTTGGGCAGCGTCTCCACGACCTGGGTGCGCGCCACCGCGTCGGAGAGCTGGCCGTTGGCGATCTTGTCCTCCACCAGGGCCTCGATCTGCCAGACCACCATGCGGTCGGTCATCTGGCCCACCGATCGGGTCATCGAGATCGCGGTCTCCTCGTTGAGGTGACCGTCGCGGACCAGCTCGATCATCGTGGCCAGCGCCTCGACGTCGGTCTCGGTGAAGGCCTTGACGTCGTCATCGAGGTTGGGGAAGCCGAGCGCCCGCCAGAGCCGCCGGGCCGAGCGGGTGGAGACCCCCAGCTGATGAGCCATTTCGCGGTAGGTGAGGGTGCGTTCGGCCCCGAGCAGCCGGCGCTCGAGCTCACGGATGGTGCGGTGCCATTCGCGCTGCTCCATGCTCGGGATCGGGATGGCTGCGGTCTCCGGGGAGCGTTCATGGCCGGTGAGTGCCGCGGCGCCGGCGCCGTCATCTGCGTCGGCGCCGGTGTCGCGCTCGGTCTGCGCCTCCCGGGCGGCGAGGCCGGCGCTGCGATCGACCAGCCCCTCAGCCCCCACGGCGCCGTCGGGGCCGGCGGTGATGCGGCCTTCCCCGGCTTCCTGCAGAACGGTCTGGCGGACCTGGCCCTGCAGCCGCGGGGAATGGAAGTCAGACCAGTCCTGGCGGGCCGCCTCGAGCTCAGCGGAGGAGTAGTTGACCGACACCTCGCGCGGCGGACCCTCGGCTCCTGCCGCCTCGGCGGAGCCGGCGGCCTCCGGGGAGAGGCTGGAGGGCTCACCGCTGAGCTCGAGGCCGCGGCTGGCACCGGGGGGCGTGTAGCGCACTGCCCGCCACGAGGCGTCGGTGTCTTCGCCGCCGAGGTAGACCGGTCTGGGGTCGTGTCCTGGCGGCGTGCCGGGCTCAGGCATAGTGTGCTTCTCCGTATCCTCCAGGAGCGGGTGCCTGGCTCGCGTACTGGGCAGCGACGTGCCGGCGATATTCGCCCAGCTCCTCGGCGATGACGGTCTGGAAATGCGCGGCGTCGGGCATGTTGCTCAGCCGGGTGCGCTGGTGCTGACCATAGGCCCCATGGAGCAGGACCAGGTCACCCGCCGCTGACGTGGACTGGAGGCGGGACTGCTTCAGCTGCACCTCGGAGAGCAGCCCCAGCGGCACCACGCTGGCCTGCGCGGCGCCGAGCAGGTTCTTCTGCACCAGGCGGTGACTGGTCAGGTAGGTCATGCGGTTGCCCCAGGTCAGCAGTGGCTTGAGTGTGCCGAAGGCGAGCGCGAGGAGCCCGCCGGCCCAGATCACGAAGACTCCGATGTGCTGGTAGTGCTCGACGAACTCGGGCTGATCGGCGCGGGCGATGTAACCCAGCAGGAAGCTCATCACCATCACGGTGACGAGGAAGTTCAGCAGCGCGGGGAGCAGCGCGCGGTGGTGGGCGCGGGTGCGGATGACCACCTGCTCGCCGTCGACCAGCTTGAGCTTCATCGCGAGCCACAGCCTCCTGCCGGTCTTCGTCCACGCTCCCCTAGCCAGGGCGCGCAAGTTCATATGCGATCTGCCGTGTCAGTCTACCGGGGGTGGCTGGGCACCGCCGCGGACCGCCCGGAGATGGGTCACGTCTCCGGCGGAGAAGGCTCTGAGCACGGGCGCACAGGGCTCCCAGTCACGCTCCGAGGCGGCGCGCCGCGCGATCACCTCCACCTGAAGCGCGCCCTGGGAGCTCAGCCGCTGCGCCACCCCGCGTTCGGCGCTGCCATCGGGGAGCTCCACACGGACCTCCTGGCCAAGGGTGGTCAGCACCTGACCGATCGTGTTGATCAGCACCTCGTCCACCGTCGCGGGGTCCTGCCGTGCGGCGTCCTCGATGCGGCCCAGCAGCTCCGCGAAGCGTTCCAAGAAGCAGCACAGCAGCTCGGTGCGAAGCTGCCCCGGCTCCTGGCTGCCCGCGGCGGGTCCTGATCCGATCTCCGCATCCGCGCCCCGGCGGTTGAGCTCGATCAGCACCGAGGTGGAGTTCTCGATGGGCAGCTGCTCAGGCGTCAGCAGCACGTTGATCCCGACCCCCAGCACGACGGCGCCCGGCACCGCGGTGGCCAGGATCCCGCTGACCTTCTTCGCCGGTCCGGAGGCCTGGGTCACCTGCACATCGTTGGGCCATTTCAGGACCGCGCGCTGATCCTCGGCATCCAGTCCGCAGTCCTGACGCAGCGTGTCCACCAGCGCCCGACCGGCGAGCATCGAGACCCAGCCCAGAAGCGCGGGATCAAGCTGCGGGCGCAGCACGATCGAGGTCGAGAGCGACGCCCCCTTCGGTGAGCTCCAGAGCCGACCCAGTCGACCCCGACCACCGGTCTGCTCCTCCGCGGTGAGCGCCGAGAGGTGCGGCCACGCCGTCGTCGCCTGCCGTGTCGGCTGCGGTCGCGACTGCGCCTCTTCGGCAAGCACCTGACTCAGCCACTCGTTGGTGGACCCGACCGACTCGATCCGCTGGATCCGGGCATAGGCTCCCCCGGCGTCGGTGTGGAGGCGTCGGGCGAGCAGGGCCTCATCGAGTGGTGGCAGCGCGGCAGTCATGAGCCCAGGCTAGGCCACGGGATCGGCGGGGACCCCTCAGAGGAAGGCGTCGGGGATCAGCTCGGCCTCGGGATCCACCGCATAGTCGGTGAAGTCCTCGACGCCCAGCTGGCGCAGCACCTGCTCGTCGGTGAGGAAGGCCCCGCTGATCGGGCGCAGCTTCCCATCGGGCGCGGCCGTGGTGACCTGGCCGGAGAGCACGGCCACGGCGGCGTCGGCGACGATGTCCACCCGTCGGGCTCCGCGGATCATGGTCTCGCCCTGCTCACCGGCGAGCGCGGCCAGGTTCCGGATCGCGGCGGTGTCGATATAGGTGGCGGGCCAGAGCGAGTTCACCGCCACGCCGTCTGGCTCGAGCTCGGCGGCCAGACCCACGGTGGTCATCGACATCCCGTACTTGGACATCGTGTAGGCCAGATGCCGACCGAGCCAGATCGGGTCCAGGCCGGCCTCGCTCAGCGCCAGCGGCGGGGAGAGGGTCAGGATCTGCGGGGTGAATTCCGGCTCCGCCGCTGCTCCTGCCGCAGACCCCGAGGCCGTGCCGTCGGCGGGGGCCCGGTGCTTCGCGGCGCTGGTGCGCAGGTGCGGAGCGGCGGTCTTCGAGAGCAGGAAGGTGCCGCGGACGTTGATGTCGTGCATCAGGTCGTAGCGCTTCATGTCCAGCACCTCGGTGGGTGAGAGATCGATCGCCGAGGCGTTGTTGATGACGATGTCGATCCCGCCGAAGGCCTCCACGGTCTGCTCGACGGCGGAGAGCACGTCCTCATCGCGGCGCACGTCGCCGACCACGGCCAGTCCCTGACCGCCGGCCGCCCGGATGTCCTCCACCGCGGTGTGCACGGTGCCGGCGAGCTTCGGGTGCGGGGTGTCGGTCTTGGCCAGCAGCGCCACGTTGGCTCCACGGGCCGCCAGTGCGACGGCGATGGCGTGTCCGATGCCCCGGGATCCGCCGGAGATCAGCGCGGTGCGTCCGGTGAGTTCGCCGGCGGCGGCGGGACTGGTCTTCGCGGCAGGTTCGGTGTCAGGTGTTGTGAACTGGGTCATAGGAGCACCCTACCGGTGAGTAACCATGGGTGGAAGCGTCTGGCTCCGTCCAAGCATGCAAGTCCCGTCTGGCTTTTTGTAGAGAGTCCACAGCGGAACGGCCCCCACCCGTGGATAGACTGGCCGCTGAATTGTGGACTTCCTCCAGCCTGCGATCGGAAAGGTGCCACCGCGCAGCCATGACGTCAGATCTCACCACCACCGCCGGCAAGCTGGCCGACTTCCGCCGGCGACGCGACAAGACCCATGCCCCTGCCGGGGAGGAAGCCGTCGCCAAGCAGCACAGCCGCGGGAAGAACACCGCCCGCGAACGCATCGACATGCTCCTGGATCCCGACTCCTTCGTCGAGCTCGACGCCATGGCGGTGCACCGCTCCAGCTCCTTCGGGATGGAGACCCGCCATCCGCTGGGCGACGGACTGGTCTCGGGCTACGGCACCATCGATGATCGCCTCGTCGCCGTCTACTCCCAGGACTTCACGGTCTTCGGCGGATCCCTCTCGAAGGTCAACGGGGAGAAGATCGTCAAGGTCCAGGAGTTCGCCGCCCGCAACGGCTGCCCGGTGATCGGGATCAACGACGGCGGCGGGGCGCGCATCCAGGAGGGCGTGTCCTCGCTGGCGATGTTCGCCGACATCTTCCGGAACAACGTCCACTCTTCTGGAGTGATACCGCAGATCACCCTGATCATGGGCCCTGCCGCCGGCGGCGCCGCCTACTCCCCTGCGCTGACCGACTTCGTGATCATGGTGGACAAGACCTCCCACATGTTCATCACCGGGCCCGACGTCATCAAGTCCGTCACCGGTGAGGACGTCGACATGGAGACCCTGGGCGGGGCCCGGTCCCACTCCACGGTCACCGGAACGGCGGCCTATATGGCCTCCGACGAGGCCGACGCCGTGGAGTTCGCCAAGGAGCTGCTGGAGTTCCTCCCGCTGAACAACCTGGCGGAGGCCCCCATCGAGGACCATGAGGAGCGGCCCAAGATCGAGACCGGCGACGAGGCGCTCAATGCGCTGATCCCGGACTCCTCCTCCGCCCCCTATGACATGCGCGTCCTGATCGAACAGATCCTCGATGACGGCCACTTCCTGGAGCTGCAGAGCCTCTACGCCCCCAACGTCACCATCGGCTTCGGCCGGGTCGAGGGCCGCTCGGTCGGCGTGGTCGCGAACCAGCCCACCCAGTTCGCCGGCACCCTGGACATCGCCGCCTCCGAGAAGGCCGCCCGGTTCGTCCGCTTCTGCGACTCCTTCAACATCCCGATCCTGACCCTGGTCGACGTCCCGGGCTTCCTGCCCGGCACCGACCAGGAGTTCAACGGGATCATCCGGCGCGGCGCCAAGCTGCTCTACGCCTACGCCGAGGCGACGGTGCCGAAGATCACGGTGATCACCCGCAAGGCCTTCGGCGGCGCCTACATCGTGATGGGCTCCAAGAAGCTCGGCGCCGATGTGAACCTGGCCTGGCCCACCGCGCAGATCGGGGTGATGGGGGCCCAGGGCGCGGTGAACATCCTCTACCGGCGCGACCTCGCCGCGGTGGAGAAGTCCGGCGGGGACGTGGAGGGACGCCGGAAGTCGCTGATCGCCGACTACGAGGCCGAGCTGCTGAACCCCTACCAGGCGGCTGAGCTCGGCTACATCGACGCGGTGATCGAACCTGCCGAGACCCGCTGGCAGATCTCCAACGCCCTGCGCGCCACCCAGCACAAGCGCGAGGCGCTGCCGGCCAAGAAGCACGGAAACATTCCGCTCTAGAAGGGCTTCAGACCATGACCCACGCAATCCTGAGCACCGAGCAGCTCCCCGAGGCCGACGCCGCGGCGAGCGTCTCCACCGACGCGGCCGAGCCTGCCGCGACGCTCGTGTCTGATGCGTCCGTTGAGGCCGAGCCGGGCTCTGGCTCTGAGCAGGACTCCGAGGCTGAGCAGGATGCCGAGGCCGTGGACGGCTCGGACCTGCAGATGGCCGGAGGGACTCTCAACGATGAAGAGCTCGCCGCGGTGACCGCCGTGCTGGGCACCCTGGCCGGAGCCTCGGAGGTCGAGCACAACGGGGCCGGCAGCGCCGGCCCCAGCGACCGCACCCTGCAGCGGCGCCGTCGGCTCGGCCTGTGGGGTCGGCCCGGGCCGGACTCCTGGAAGCATGCGGCGGGCCTGCGATGACCCGCCTGATCCTCGGCTCCGCCTCGACCAGCCGAGCCCGCATCCTGACCCAGGCCGACGTGATCTTCACAGTCCGCGTCTCCGATGTCGACGAGCCCGCCGCGGTGGCCGCCGCCCAGGAGAAGCTCGACGGCGATCAGCTCACCCCGGCCATGGAGGCTCAGCTGCTCGCTGACCTGAAGGCCGCCGCCGTCGCGAATCTGCCCGGCATCAACAGCCGACCCTCGGTGATGGTGCTCGGCTGCGACTCGGTCTTCGAGCTCGACGGCGCCAGCTACGGGAAGCCCTTCGAGGTCGATGTCGCGGTGCAGCGCTGGAAGCAGATGCGCGGACGCACCGGGGTGCTGCACACCGGCCACGCCCTGATCGACGCCTCCACCGGCACCCGGGCCCAGCGCACGGTCTCCACCCGAGTCAGCTTCGGTGAGCCCACCGACGCCGAGATCCAGCGCTACGCCGAGTCCGGCGAGCCGCTGAACTGCGCCGGCGGCTTCACCATCGACGGCCGCGGCGCCGCCTTCATCGAGGCGATCGAGGGGGACCACCTCTCCGTCATCGGGGTCTCCCCCGCGGCGCTGCACTCGATGCTCGCCGAGCTGGGGCATTCCATCACCGACCTGTGGTCCCCGCCGCCCGCGGCCACCCACACCTGAGACTTCCCAGGGGCGGCACTTCCCGCGCCTGCAGACCCACCCTCACCGGTGGGCGACAGCGAAAGCAGAGAGAGGAACCATGACCGAGTTCACCAAGGTCCTGATCGCCAACCGCGGCGAGATCGCCGTGCGCGTCATCCGCGCCGCCCAGGACGAGGGGCTGGCCGCCGTCGCCGTCTATGCCGACCCGGACCGTGACTCGGTGCATGTGCGCATGGCCGACGAGGCCTACGCCCTCGGCGGCGCCACAGCCGCCGAGAGCTACCTGAGCATCCCGAAGATCCTCGCGGCGGCCCGGGCCACCGGCGCCGACGCCGTGCATCCCGGCTACGGGTTCCTCTCCGAGAACGCCGAGTTCGCCCAGGCCGTGATCGACGCCGGGCTGACCTGGATCGGGCCCTCGCCGAAGGCCATCGACATCCTCGGAGACAAGGTCTCGGCGCGGCAGCTCGCCGAGCGGGTGGGTGCGCCGCTGGCGCCGGGCACCAAGGAACCGGTCAAGGACGCCAAAGAGGTCATGCGCTTCGCCGAGAAGCAGGGACTTCCGCTGGCCATCAAGGCCGCCTACGGCGGCGGCGGCCGCGGCATCAAGGTGGTGCGTGAACATGACGAGATAGCCGAGCTCTTCGAATCCGCGGTGCGCGAGGCGGTCTCCGCCTTCGGTCGCGGCGAGTGTTTCATCGAACGCTTCCTGGACTCCCCGCGCCATGTCGAGACCCAGTGCCTGGCGGACGAACATGGCAACGTCGTCGTCGTCTCCACCCGGGACTGCTCGCTGCAGCGGCGGAACCAGAAGCTCGTCGAGGAGGCCCCGGCGCCGTTCCTGACCCGGGCGCAGAACCGGCAGCTCTACCGGTCCTCCAAGGCCATCATGCGTGAGGCCGGCTATGTGGGCGCCGGCACCTGTGAGTTCCTCATCGGTCAGGACGGCACCATCAGCTTCCTGGAGGTCAACACCCGGCTGCAGGTCGAGCACCCGGTCTCCGAGGAGGTCACCGGCATCGACCTGGTCCGTGAGCAGTTCCGGATCGCCCGGGGCGAGCGCCTGGGCTACGAGGATCCGGAGATCCGCGGGCACAGCATCGAGTTCCGCATCAACGGGGAGGACCCGGGGCGCAACTTCATGCCCGCACCGGGCACCCTGGAGACCTTCGATCTTCCGCACGGGCCCGGCGTCCGGGTGGACTCCGGCGTCCACGCCGGGGAGACGATCTCCGGAGCCTTCGATTCGATGATCGCCAAGGTCATCATCACCGGCGCCACCCGCGAGCAGGCGCTGCGCCGTGCCCGACGCGCGCTGAAGGAGATGAAGGTCGAAGGCATGCCCACGGTTCTGCCCTTCCACCGTGCGGTGCTCGAAGACATCGCCTTCGCCCCCGAGCTGGTCCCTGCCGCCGCGACCCAGCCCTCCTCAGGCGCAGGAGCAGCTGGCGGCCACGGCAACGCGGTCTCCCAGGCCGCGGAGCGGCTGGCACGACGCCGGGCGCCCGCCGCGGAGAGTTTCAGCGTGCACACGCGGTGGATCGAGACCGAGTTCAACAACCAGATCCCGCCGTACAACGCGCTCATGGCCCACCCGGCCCACGGCCATGAGGAGCCGCGCGAGTCGGTGGTGATGGAGGTCAACGGCAAGCGCATCACGGTGAACCTGCCCGCGGCCCTGGCCGGCGGCAAGCTCGGCGGCAAGCCTGCCGGGGGCAAGAAGCGGCGCAAGGCGCGCAGCACCTCCGCCGCGGCGGTCTCTGGGGATGATCTGACCTCACCGATGCAGGGCACGATCGTGAAGGTGGCCGCGAAGGACGGTGCGAAGGTCGCCGAAGGAGATCTGGTGCTGGTCCTGGAGGCGATGAAGATGGAGCAGCCCATCACCGCGCACAAGGCCGGCCGGTTGAAGGGGCTCAAGGCCAAGGCCGGGTCCACCGTGACCGCCGGCCAGGTCGTGGCCAGCATCATCGACTGATCCTCCCCCAGCAGATCCTCCGCATGGCGACAAACGGGTGTGGTCAGCGTGTGGAGGGAAGTCCCCGGGGTGGTGCGGGTGGTCAGCCCTGCCGGGCGGTGACCAGCTCGCGGACTCTGCTGTAGAGCGGATCTGCCGGTTGCAGCCCGGTGATCTGGGTGGTCAGCGCGTCGGCGTCGAGCTCGGTGAGCAGCTTCTGCAGCTGCCGGGTCTGCTCATCGGCGGCCGACTCGAAGTGCAGCGCCGCCTCGACGACGGCGAGCAGCCCCTCCACGCTCAGGCCGCGCTCCGCCGCCTCCACGGCGGGCCCGATCAGGCGTTCGTGCCGGGAGAGCTTGCGCAGCGGCTGCCGACCCACCCGATCCACGGTGTCTGGAAGCTCCGGGTTGCGGAAGCGCTCCAGGATGGTCGCTCGGTAGGCGGCCATCTCCTCGGGGGCGAAGCCGTGCTTGTCCACCAGCAGCGCCGAGGTCTCCTCGAGGGCGGCACGGACTCCGGCGAAGACCGTCTCATCGGTCAGCGCCTCGGCGATCGTGCTGCGGCCCGCGCGGAACCCCAGGTAGGCGGTGGCGGCGTGGCCGGTGTTCACGGTGAAGAGCTTGCGCTCGATATAGGGGCCGAGGTCGTCCACGAAGTGGGCGCCCGGGATGTTCGGCCGGTCCTCACCGAAGGGTCCTGCTTCGATGGCCCATTCGTAGAACGGCTCCACGGTGACGTCGACTCCTCCGTCGACGGGCTGTCCCGGGACGATCCGGTCCACCGCGGTGTTGGCGAACACTGCCCGGGCCGAGAGCATCTCCCACTGCTCCCCGGCGAGCTCCTGCACATGGTCGCGCAGCGTGTCGGTGGCGCCCAGCGCGTTCTCGCACGCCATGATCTGCAGCGGCTGGGCCTCGGCCGGGCGCTGCAGCAGGCCGGAGAGCACATGCGGGGCGATGAACTTCAAGATGGCAGGTCCCACGGCGGTGGTGACCACATCGGCGGAGGCGACCTCTGCGGCCACCGCCTGCGGGTCCTCGGTGCTGTTCAGTGCCCGGAAGTTCGTGACCTCCCGATCGACGCCACCGGCTCCGACCTCGTGCACGGTGTAGCTGCGCGCTTCCGAGAGCGCGTCCACCAGGGGTGCTGCGACGTCGGAGAAGACCACCTCATAGCCTCCCTCGTGCAGCAGGGTTCCTACGAAGCCGCGGCCGATGTTTCCCGCGCCGAAATGGACTGCCAGCATGTTGACTCCCGAAGGTTGAGTGCTCAGATGTATGTGGTGTGTGCAGCGGCGAAGGGGGTGCGCCACCGGTGATCCGTGTGACGCACCCCCTTCGGCTCAGCGGGTGCCCGCGGGCACCGGTGTCAGCCCAGGCTCAGCCGGCGTTGACCGCCGAGAGCAGCGTCAACAGCTCCTCCTCGGAGGAGGCCTGCTTGAGCTTGGCGACCTCCGCGTCGTCGGAGAAGAGCTCAGCGATCTTGGAGAGGATCTCCAGGTGCTCGTCACCGACCCCGGCGATGCCGATCACGAAGGTGACCTTCTCTCCGGCCCAGTCCACGCCGCCGTCGTAGCGGGTCACCGAGAGCGCCGAGGCCAGAACAGCTGACTTCGCGTCGTTGGTGCCGTGTGGGATGGCCAGCTCGTTGCCCATGTAGGTGGAGACCGTGGCCTCGCGCTCCTTCATGGCCCTGAGGTACTCCTCGGTCACCGCGCCGGCTGCGCCGAGGATCTCGGCCGCTTCGGTGAGCGCCTCGTCCTGGGTGGCGGAGCCGGTGTGGATGCGGACCTGCGAGCGGGTCAGGATCTGTGAGTCGCTGCGCACACGGGTGTCCATGGCGACTCCCCCGGCGGAGGACTCGTGCGAGTCGACGCCGTCATCAGCATCCCGCCCGGAGGACCTGGCCTCGCTCTGCCGGATCAGCGTGACGACGTCGTCGTACTCCGGGGCGTTCATGAAGCTGTCCACCGAGACGTGCACCGCCTGCGGCTCCTTGGCGCGTGCCCGATCGGTGAGCTGCTGCTGGGTGATGACCAGATCGGCGTCCCCCGGCAGCGAGGCGACGGCCTTGTTGGTGACCGTGACGCCTTCGATGCCTGCCCCGGAGATCTTCTTGCGCAGCACCGAGGCGCCCATCGCGGAGGAGCCCATGCCGGCGTCGCAGGCGAAGATGATGTTCGTGATCTTCTGCGCCGGGACCTGGGTCGCGGCGGAGAGGTTCGCCAGATGCGAGGAGGACCTGCCCTTGTTCGCCTCGGTCTTCGCCACGGCCGCCGCGAAGCTGTCCTCATTCGCCGCAAGATCACGCTTCCGGCTGGAGAGCAGGATGACCGAAGCGACCGAGAAGGTCACCGTTGCCGAGAGGATCACCGAGAGGATGACCCCGACGTAGGAGCCCTGCGCGGTCTGCGCCACCACCGCGATGATCGAACCCGGTGCGGCGGGGGCTCGCAGACCGGACTCGAAGACCATGTTGGTGCCGACGCCCGTGGCGCCACCGGCGATCATGGCGATCAGCAGCGCTGGCTTCATCAGCACGTAGGGGAAGTAGACCTCGTGGATGCCGCCGACGAACTGGATGAGCAGAGCACCGGGGGCGGTGGCCCGTGCAATGCCGGTGCCGAAGATCGAGAAGGCCAGCAGGACGCCGAAGCCGGGCCCCGGGTTGGCCTCGAGCAGGAACAGGATCGACTGGCCGTTCTCAGCCGCATCCGCGATGCCCAAGGGCGTCAGCACACCGTGGTTGATGGCGTTGTTGAGGAAGAAGACCTTCGCTGGTTCGATGATGACCGAGGTCAGCGGCAGCAGATTGGTCTCGATGAGCCAGCGCACCGCGTTGCCCATGACATCCATCAGCGCGTTGATCGCCGGAGCGACCCAGTAGAAGCCGGCGAGGGCCAGCAGGAAGCCGCCGATGCCTGCGGAGAACATGTTGACCAGCATCTCGAAGCCGGACTTGATCTTGCCCTCCCACAGCTTGTCGAGCTGCTTGATCGCGTAGGCGCCCAGGGGACCCATGATCATCGCACCGATGAACATGTGGACCTGCCCCAGTTCGCCGGCACCCTCTGGGAGGGTCGCGTTGAACTGGGCGACGAGCCAGTCGGAGCCAGCGATGACGCCCATGGTGGCGATCGCGCCGACGACGGCACCGCGCGTGTCGTAGATCATCCGGCCACCCTGCATGGCGATCAGGATCGGCAGCAGGTAATGGATCATCGGGCCGACGATCGAGGCGAGCGCCTCGTTCGGGAACGGACCGACCTCGATGAACAGCGCGGTGATGATGCCCCAGGCGATCAGGGCGGGGATGTTGGGCATGATCATGCCCGACAGGAATGAGCCGAATCGCTGGACGGCCACACGTGTGCCGCCCCGATCCTTCGTCTCAGCTGACACCGTTGTCATGACGGAGCCTCTTTCTTGTGATGGTGAGACGCCCCCTGCGGGTGCGTCAAAGGTGTCGGCCCTGGAACGAGGGCCGATCTCAGCGACTTAGGCGATGATTCAGTTGTTCAGTCGTGGTTCAGGACTTCTGCGCCGCGGTCTGTGCGGCTTCCCGCGCCTGCGCCGCGGTGGCGGCAGCAAGCGCGGCGGCGGCGATGGAGCGTGCCTCCTCCAAGGTGTGCAGCTTCAGCTCGGCCCGCACATCTGCGAGCGCGGCCGGAGACATCGAGAGCGTGTTCACGCCGAGTCCGACCAGGACGACGGCGAGCAGCGGGTCCGCGGCGGCCTCGCCACAGACTCCGACGGGCTTCTTCGAAGCGATCCCGGCGGCGCCGACTTCACGGATCAGCCGCAGCACCGCGGGGTGCCAGGGATCCTGCAGGGACGCCACGGAACCGAGCAGGCGGTCGGCCGCCATCGTGTACTGGGTCAGGTCGTTGGTGCCGATGGAGGCGAAGTCGGTGCGTGTGAGCAGCTCATCGGCCATCAGCGCGATCGAGGGGACCTCCACCATGACCCCGGCCGTCTGCAGGCCGTGCTCCTTGGCCAGCGCCGTGAACGCTTCGGCCTCCTCCACGGTGGAGACCATCGGAGCCATCACCCAGACGTCGGCATCGGTGTTCTCCTGCGCCTGGGCCAGGGCGGTGAGCTGGTCCGTGAGGATCTGCTCATTGGCCATCAGCGCGCGCAGTCCGCGCAGACCCAGTGCCGGGTTCTCCTCGGGCGCGTCGTTGAGGAAGCTCAGCGGCTTGTCAGCGCCGGCGTCGAGGGCTCGGACCACCACCTTCTGGCCGGGGAAGGCCTCGAGCACCGACTGGTAGGCCTCGCGCTGCTCTTCCACCGAGGGCGCCTCGTCGGCGCTGAGGAAGAGAAACTCGGTGCGGAAGAGCCCCACACCTTCGGCGCCCAGCGCCACCGCCTTGGCCGAGCTCTTGGCCGAGCCGAGGTTCGCCAGCAGCGGCACCGCGGTGCCGTCTGCCAGGGCGCCCGGAGTCACCGGTGCCACGGCCTCCGCCGCATGCGCGGCGCGGCGGGCCTCGGCCTCGTCGAGCTGCTCCTGGGTCGGATCAGCGATCACCGCGCCGGCTCCGGCGTCGACGATCACCTGCTGGCCCTCCAGAAGGCTCTCGGCCTCGGCGACGCCGACGATGGCGGTGATGGACTTCTCGCGCGCCAGGATCGCGGTGTGCGAGGTCGGTCCGCCCTGGATGGTCACCAGTGCGAGGACCTGGTCCAGGTTCAGCAGCGCGGTGTCCGCCGGCGCCAGATCCTCGGCCACCAGGATGAACGGGTGTCCGGGGTCCGGGATGCCCGGGGCGGGCAGCCCACGCAGGCTGGCGATCACGCGCTGGGACACGTCGGAGAGGTCCGAGGCGCGCTCGCCGAGATAGCCGCCGAGCGCCTCCAGCGTGGCGCGGAACTCGGCGAAGGCCTCGTGCACGGCGTATTCGCCGGTCTTGCCCGCCTTCAGCCGGGTCGCCACGGCGTCGTGCAGGGTCGGGTCCTGGGCCATCATGGCCTGAGCCTCGAGCACGTCGCGGGCCATGCCGCCGGCGGTGCGGCCGCGGGCTTCGAGCTCGGCGGCCACTTCGGCGACTGCCACCTGCACCCGCTGCGTCTCAGCGTCGGCGCTGAGCGCGGAGGCTTCATCCGCGGGCGCCGGCGGCGGAGCGGACATACGGGCCACGGGTCCCGCGGCGATGCCCCTTCCGACGCCGATTCCGGAGAGCTCCGGCATCAGGAGGCCTCGTCGTGGTCGGTGGTCAGGAACTGCTCCAGACTCTCCAGGGTCTGCTCCTCGTTCCCGCCTTCGGCGGTGAGCACCACCTGATCGTTCTTCTCCACGCCGAGGGAGAGCACCCCGAGGATGCTGGCCGCGTTGACGGACTTCTCACCCTTGGCGATCGTCACCTGCGCGCCGGAGGCCTGGGCGGCCTCCACGAACAGCTTGGCCGGACGTGCGTGCAGCCCCTGGGAGGAGGCGACGGTGACAGTGCGAGTGGAGCTCATGAGAGTCCCTTTCGGGTTGATGCGGCGGCGGCCGCGTCGGGCATGGGGAGGGCCTCGAGGATCAGCGCCAAGGCGCTGGTGCCTTCGAGGTCGGTGTAGATGTCTGCCGGAAGCAGTCTCACCACGGTGCCTGCCGGCGCGGTGAGTCCTTGGATGTCCTCCAGCGAGTCCGCCAGATGCGGGCCCAGGAGGATCAGATCTGCGGAGTCGAGATCATGCAGCAGGGAGGCCTGGTTTCCTGCGCGCACTGCGTAGGGCACGCCGGCCAGGCGCATCGCCTTCTTCACACGCTGTGCCACGAAGGTGCTGGACGCGCCAGCACCACAGACCACCAGGATCTCCATTGATCTCACACTCCTTCCTCCTCGATTGTGCAGTGATTCAGGGCACACTGCACCGGCGTGGGGCCGAGAGTTCTTTCCGCCGGGGAGGAAGAATCGCCCGGCCGATGTGGCCGGCCGGTAAGGTTTGAGCGTGGACCGGATGAGCAGACGCCAGGAGCAGCTGATCAACCTGCTCCTGCGTGAGCCCGGGTGGATCACCGCAGGCTCGCTGGCTGACCTGCTCGGCGTCACCCCGCGCAGCGTCAGGTCCTATATCGCTCAGCTCAATGCACGCGCCCCCGCTGGACCTCAGGCCGCTGCTCCTCACCCGGCCTCTTCCGACTCCAGCACCTCAAACTCCGCGGCACCTCGTTCGACCGTCGCACACTCGGCATCTGCCCAGCCGACGGCGCTGATCGAATCCGGGCCCGCCGGATACCGGGCGGACCGGGCCGCACTGGCAGCGCTGCGCAGCGACTCCGGCCGCGCCTCGACCCGGGACCGGCTCCACGGCCTGGTGCACGAGCTGCTCGAGGCGCAGAACGGGATCGATCTGCGCCGCACCGCCGAACGCCTCTATGTCTCCATGGCCACGGTGGAGGCCGATCTGGTCCGGGTCCGCGAGCTGCTGGCCGGCACCGGCAACACCATCCAACGTTCAGGCGCGCGTGCGCTGCTGGTCGGCGATGAGCTCGCCCAGCGGCGGCTGGTCTCGAAGCTCGCCCATGAAGAGATGGAGCACGGCTCCTTCGACGGCGAGGGCCTGCGCCGTGCGGCGGGACTGGGGTCTCTGGAGGCGGAGGCCTTCGGTCCGTTCAAGCGAGAACTGGCGGCCCAGCTGGCCGAGCAGGGCTACTACGTCAACGAGTTCGCCTCCGCCGATGTGGTCCTGCACGTGGCCATCGCCGCCGACCGGGTCAGCCACGGCCACCCGCTGGAGGGGACCCATCTGCAGCCCAGCGCCCAGCAGGAACGGCTGGCCGGCGTCGTCGGGGCTCTGGCCTCCCAGCACTTCGGAGTGAGTCTGGGCCAGGGCGACCTGCAGCATCTGGCCTCGCTGGTGCTGACCCGGGTGGTCGCCTCGGACGGCAGCGCGGGCACCGAGGTGCCGCTGGACCCCGAGGTGGAGCGGGCGGTGATCCGCGCCGTGGGCCACGCCGCGGAGGAGTATCTGGTGGACATCGCCCACGCCGACTTCATCCGGCGACTGAGCCTGCACGTGCAGAATCTGGTCCATCGGGCGCGGGAGCAGGCCTTCTCACGCAATCCGCTGACCAAGTCGCTGAAGTCCAGCTATCCGATGATCTTCCAGGTCGCGGTCTCCATCGCCAGCGACATCACCGAGCAGCTGGACGTGCTGATCCGCGAGGATGAGATCGCCTACATCGCAATGCATGTGGGCGGCCGACTGGAACGCAGCCGCCGCGCCGAGGCCGCGCTGACCGCGACCATCGTCTGCCCCGGTTACTACGAGCTCCATGACCTGCTGCGCTCGCGGCTGGATGAATCACTCGGGCCTGGCATCGAGGTCACCGCGGTGGAGACCCGGACGGATCCCGACTGGGCTGGAATGAACACCGATCTGGTGCTGACCACGATCGAACCCCCGGTGCCCGATGAGCGCACGGTCCAGCTTGCCCCGTTCATCACCGACGCCGACATGCAGCGCATCGCCGCGGTGGCGTCGAGGCGTCGTCGCACCCGGCGGCTCACCCGGCTGCGCGGAGAGCTGGAGCGCTACTTCAGCCCCGATGCCTTCCTCCGCCCGCTCCGGGCGAAGGACGAAGAAGATGCGATCCGCCAGCTCAGCGCACCGCTCCTCGCCCAGGGCATCATCGATGAGGACTATGTGCGCGGCACGATCGAGCGCGAGCGGCTCTCCTCCACGGCCTTCACCGAGTCCCTCGCGGTCCCGCACGCGCTGACCATGACGGCGCGGCGCACCGCGCTCTCGATCGGGATCGCCGAGGGTTCGATCCGCTGGGGCGAAGGGCGCATCCAGGTCGTGGCCCTGGCGGCGTTCTCCGAGTCCGAGCGCGATGCGTTCCAGACCGTCTTCGAGCAGCTCGTGGAGGTGCTCAGCGAACGGGAGTCGCTGCAGCGGATCCTGCGTCGGGGCACCGACTTCGGCGGGTTCCTCGATGAGCTGGTCGCGGTCATCGACGGCTGAGCCGGCTCTCGCCGGGTCCTGGATGACCCGGGACACAGCACTGCCCCGCCCAGGGCCGTGGCCTTGGACGGGGCAGCTGTCGGCGGCTGGCTACTCGGCAGCCTCGGTGTACAGGGACTTCTTCGAGGTCTCCGGGGCGAGGATCAGCGCGATCAGGGTCAGCACGCCCAGTCCGGCCAGGTACAGCCCGACCGCGCCGACGCCGTAGGCCTGCACCAGCCAGGCCGCCACGAAGGGGGTCAGCGCCGCACCGAGGATGGATGCGGCGTTGTAGGCCACACCCGATCCGGTGTAGCGGGTGTTCGTGGGGAACAGCTCCGGCAGCACCGCGGACATGGGACCGAAGGTGAGACCCATCAGCGTCATGCCGACGGCGAGGAAGGCCAGCATCTGCCAGACGTTGAGGTCCTCGCCGGTGCCCATGGAGTCGGCGGAGAGCCAGTAGCGGAAACTCAGTCCGAAGGCCATGATCGCCAGGGTGACCACGATCAGCATCGGGCGTCGGCCGAAGCGGTCGGCCAGTCGGCCTGCCACCGGCACGAAGATCGCGAAGAAGGTGATGGCGACGATCTGCAGCACCAGGAAGTCCTGGTAGCCGTAGCTCAGGCCTCCGACCTCGGCGCTGCCGATGGCGTAGGAGAGCACCCAGGTGGTCATCAGATAGAACAGCCCGTAGGTGGCCAGCATGATGAAGGTGCCCAGGATGATCTCCCACCAGTTGCGCCGGAAGACCTCCCCGATGGGGGTCTTGACCCGCTCGTTGCCGGCCATGGCCTTGGCGAACACCGGGGTCTCCTCGATCCGCAGCCGGACGTAGAGCCCGACGGCGACCATGAGCACCGAGAGCAGGAACGGCAGGCGCCAGCCCCACACCAGGAACGGATCATCGAGGTCACGCGCGGTGGAGTCATAGGCGAAGAGGGTGGCCAGCAGCAGGAAGAGGCCGTTGGCGAGCATGAAGCCGAAGGGAGCACCGAGCTGCGGCCACATGGCCGCCTGCGCACGCTTGCCCGGCCGGGCGGTCTCCGAGGCCAGCAGCGCGGCACCGGACCATTCCCCGCCCAGTCCCAGTCCCTGGCAGAAGCGCAGGATGGTCAGCATCGCGGGCGCCCAGAGCCCGACCTGGTGGTAGGTGGGCAGCAGACCGATCAGGAACGTGGCGATGCCCATGGTCAGCAGCGCGCCGACCAGGGTGGCCTTGCGTCCGACCTTGTCCCCGTAGTGGCCGAAGATGATCGCGCCCAGCGGCCGCGCCACGAAGGCCGCACCGAATGTGGCCATGGAGGCCAGCAGCGCGGAGCCCTCGTCGCCGTAGAAGAAGAGCAGCGGGAAGATCGAGACGGCCGCGGTGGCGTAGATGTAGAAGTCATAGAACTCGATCGTGGTCCCGATCAGCGAGGCCATGATGATCCGGCGGCGCGGGACGGTGAGGTTCTCATCGGCCACGTCATCGACTCTTCGTTTCGAGGCGCTGGGCACAGAGGGGTCAAGAGAGGTAGACATTGCTGGGCATCTCCACAGAAGGATTGATGGTGAGGCGCCGAGTGCGGCGCAGACCCAAAATGATAGGACGAGGCCGTGGGAGCCCGGCACCCGAGCCGAGGCAGTCTCATCAGCTGAGACTGCAGGGGCGGCTTCCAGAGACCGATCCGAATCGTTCCAGGGATGATCCATCTCTTCGAGTCGTACTGATCTGGTCGGGCCTACGCTCGTACGTCACTCTTGGCGACTCTGTCGCCCGATTCAGGCGTGGCGCCGATGCCACGTGTTCGCGCTGCGGAGTCGCGCGTCTACGCGGAGCGCAGGTACGCCCCCTGGTTTCGAGCCCTTCGTGGTATGAAATCGCTTGGGATGACGGTCGTGAAAGACTCGTCTCCCAGCGCACCCCGTGAATCCGAAAAAGCTTCCGCCGGACCCGCCGCGAGATATAAGTATCGGCTCCAAAAAGGCATGCCCACCGCGTTCGCGACCAGAGAATATACATCCAATAACCAGCAATAGAATTGCTAATAAAACGAACTTAAACCTATTGGCTGATATAGAACTCAATGCGATCAATTAATGCTTCCAAGCCGATCTCAAATTCATTTTTTGAGTGATCCTCGCTTAGGGCTGTTTTCAAACGCATTACCACTGGGACTGCACTGAGGTCGAGTCCGGAATCCCCTTCAGGAACAATCGCATTTCCCTCGTCCAGGGGAACCTCTACGGATGAGACCTCAGCTCCGCGGACGACTGATTCCAGCAGCAGGTGCCCCAGAAGGAAGCTGCTGATTATTCGATAGGTGTGAACTGCGGCAGAGTCGCTGAAACCATGGTCGATGAGCGCGCGCAGGAAGCCTTCTACCAGGGAGAGGCTGCGCAGTGGGGGGCGAAGCCACGGTGCCGAAGGGTGGCGGGTCGCGACGAGCGGGAAGACCAGAGGGTGCTCGACCGCGATCTGGCGAACCTGATGGGCAAATGTCTGAAGATACCCCTGCCACGTCTCACTGAGCTGCTTGTCGAGATCGTCTTCCAACCCTTGTAAAAGTTCAGCGACGACGCTCTCGAGCAGGTCTTCGCGCCCTGAGACGTGCCTGTACAGCGCCATCGCCTCCACATCTAGGCTGGCACCGAGGGCGCGCATCGTCAGCTTCTGTGCACCATGCGTGTCGATGTACGACAGGGCCGACCTCACAACCAATTCACGGCTGAGCCCGGGTCGCGCCTTGTCTGAACCTGCAGCGTCGGTTGTCCGATCCATTTGCGTTTACCCCGATACCTGATAGGTGACTTCCCCAAAAGACGCCCAGCTGGTGAACGCTTCTGCGTGCGCTCATCCATGGTACTCCGGCGGAGTTTCTTCGCAGATTCAGTCGAGTTCACCGCTGGAACCGCATGCCCAGGATCGAAGGTCTTGGACATCGACTCGGATGCCCAGACCAGAAGCGATCGCCGATGGGCCCTGGCAGGTCGGGCCGCCTTGCCCGGCGCAGCGCGGCGTGCTGCCACGTGATCCTCAGATTCCGACTGGATGACTATTGCTCAGGGCTGTGTTTACAGTGTAATCTCCAGAGCAGGCTGAAACCCCGAAGCCGCAGCGATGACGCGACGACGGGTGCTTGCCTGCTACGAACGCTTCGGTCGGAGCCGGGAGCACCCTCTAGCACCTGCAGGCACGGTTGCCGCGATGACATAGACGGTGCAGTTGATTCCAGCAATTATTTAACTCGAATCAATTGGCATATAAATGTTCGTTTCAATAATCTTGACCCCCGAAGCTCGGGGGCATGGGAAGGCGAGTGAATGACCATGGTCAACAGCAACTTCGACATCGACTCGATCGAGAACGCAGATGTATATGACAGTGAGGGAGCCAAGGTCGGCTCCGTCGGTCAGGTCTACGTGGACAGTCAGACTCAAGAACCCGAGTTCGTCACCGTGAATATCGGCCTCTTCGGCGCCAAAGAGACCTTCATTCCCTTCGGCGCGACCGACTACTCCCCCGAAGGTCTCAGGGTGCCGTTCACCAAGGCCTACATCAAGGATGCCCCCAACATCGACGTCGACGGACACCTCAGCGTTGAAGAGGAGCAGCGCCTCTGGGACTACTACAGCCCTGATCGCGGCACCGGACGCCAGGGAACAGACGCTGGCGGTCCCGGTCTTGACACCACTGCCGCAGATGCCGACAAGATGGTCGCTCATGAGGAGCGGCTGAAGGTCGGCACCGAGCAGCGCGAGGCAGGCCAGGTGCGCCTGCGCAAGCGGGTTCGCACCGAGAACCAGAGCATTGAAGTGCCCGTCCAGCGCGAAGAGCTCGTCGTCGAGCGGGAGACGGTCGACCCGAACTCTGCCGAGGCGCGCTCTGCAGGCACGATCGATGATGCGGGTCGCCAGGACGAGGTGGTGACGCTGCGCGAGGAGCGCCCCGTGGTCGACAAGGAGACCGTGGCCACGGAGAAGGTCAATGTCGGCAAACGCACCGTCCAGGACACCGAAACCGTCTCCGGCGAGGTCCGCAAGGAAGAGATCGACGTTGAAGGCGACGCTGAGCCCGGTGCGAAGCGGTGAGTGACATCTCTGCAGCCTGCGCATTCAGGGTCTGACGTCGAGCACCTACCGGGGGCGGGTCTGAGAGTGGGATCCGACCCCTGGTAGGTGCCATCAAGAACAGGCCCCGGGTGCCCGGAGGGCACTCTCGCAAGATGCAGGATCTCCTGCTGATCGGGAAATCCGTGATGGCCGGTTCCTGGGCCCGATCCATCTACCGGTCCTGCGGCACGGGGCAGCTTGACCTTCGAATGCCAGCAGCAACTACTGGTTGCACGTCGTTTCACATGTAGAGGGCACACATCATGAGTCACCCCGCTAAGCCGCCCGAACCTACAGTTCCAGAGTTGCTGACCCGCCTCTCAGAACAGACCTCACGATTGGTCCGCGACGAGGTGCGACTCGCCCAGGCGGAGCTGACCGCGAAGGCTAGACAGGGCGGTATCGGTGCTGGGTTCCTCAGCGTCGGAGGCCTCCTGGCGTGGTTTGGCGTCGGTGTTCTGATCACCACACCCGCCCTGGGGTTGGAACGGACGATCACCAACGTCAAGCAAGACGTTGCCGAGGTCAAGGAACACACTCGCCATGACACCCGCTGAACACGAGAATCCTCAGGGGCCCCGCCGACTACAGGCACGAAGAACCCTTCCGCTGCTCAGTCGGCGCGAGCTCGGTGAGACTGTCGGGGCTCTCGCCGCGACCGCAGCCCTCCTCCCAGCCATCCGGGCTCGTCGGTGAGGTGCTTCTCGCGGCTGCTGTACACGGAGCGTTCTTCGCCTTTGTCGATGCCCTCGTAGATCGCGGTGGACCTCGGGCGTTTCAGCGGCTCACCGGAGAGTGGCCAGGCGACTAGACCCAGACCGTCACCGTTTCCAGGAGCTCGTGCTCCCTACACACCCGGAGAAAGGCACGTTTCATGTCTCACAGCTCCCGCGACAATACCCAGAGTGATCCGGCGGACGCTCCTCACCCGGAAGACGATCGCAAGCCTGACTCTCCTGCTGAGATCACCAAACCCACGTGGAAGTACATCCTCAGGACCACGATCCGCGAATTCTCCGCGGACGGTTGCACCGATCTGGCCGCCGGCCTCACCTACCGCACTGTCCTTTCCATCTTCCCGGCACTGATCGCCGTGGTCTCGGTGCTGAGTCTCTTCGGGCAGGGCGGAGGAACCGTCACCGCGGTCCTCGATCAGGCGGAGGGCATTGTTCCCTCCGACACGTGGGGCACCGTCCGACCTGCCTTGGAGTCTGTCCTGACAGCCCCTGCTCCGGGGCTGGGGCTCATCCTCGGATTGCTGGCCGCGCTGTGGTCGGCCTCCAGCTACGTGAAGGCCTTCGGCCGGGCGATGAACATCATCCACGAGGTTCCTGAAGGTCGTGGTGGGATCAAGCTCAATGTGCAGATGTACCTCCTGACAGCGCTGATCCTGGTCCTGGGAGCGGTTGCCCTGATGATCCTCATCTTGTCGGGACCGGTCGCAGAAGCCGTGGGAAGCGCGATCGGGCTTGGCTCAACCGCGATCACGGTGTGGAGCATCGCCCAATGGTTCGTCCTGGCGTTCGTCGTCGTGTTCGTCGTTGCTCTGCTCTACTATGCGACTCCCAACGTGCATCAACCGAAGTTCCGCTGGGTCAGCGTCGGTGCCGTCATCGCCATCGTGGTCGCAGTACTGGCCTCTGTGGGCTTCTTCTTCTATGTGTCCAACTTCGGCAACTACAACGCCACCTATGGGGCGCTGGCCGGGGTCATCATCTTGTTGCTGTGGATATACATCGTCAACGCGATCCTGCTCTTCGGTGCGGAGGTTGATAGCGAAGTCGAGCGCGGCCGTGAGCTGCAGGCTGGAATGCCTGCAGAGGAGAACCTCCAGCTGCCAGCCCGAGACACCAAGGCCAGCGATAAGAAGGCGAAGAAGCATCAGGAGGATGTCCAGCGCGCACGTAATCTGCGCAGGTCTGCAGGCCGCAGCCAAGACGAACCAGCAGTCGGACCGGATGAAGCTGTCCGGCGCTGAGATGTCGGGCGTCGCCCGTCCAGTTGATCTCCAGACTCTCTTTTCAACCTCGGTTCGCCGCGAATTCGAGGACACGACGAAAGGTAATCATGTCAAACCCACACAGCACCCCTCATAGCAATCTCGGCGGAGAGGACGCGTCACGAGCCCATACGCTCCCGACGCCTCCGTCGACCTCACCCGGCAGGGAAACGGGTTCTGCAACGAACGATCTCCCACTTGGGACCATGCCGATCTCCGGGCAGCCACAGCACTCGGGGCGTCCCGGCTCCGGGTCTGGTTCCACGTCCGATTCCACGTCTGGTTCCACGTCTGGTTCCACGTCCGATTCTGCGTCCGATTCTGCGTCCGATTCTGCGTCTCAGACCCAGAAGAAGTCGGATCAGGCCAAGGGCGCAGCCCAAGATGTCGCCGGCGACGCCAAGGACGCCGGACGAGCAGTCAAGGACACCGCGGCCCAGGAAGCCGCCGGAGTCAAGGACGACGCCGTCCGCGGGGCCAAGCGCCTCGGCGGCGAGGCGGGCACGATGCTGGAGTCCCAGGCGTCTGAGCAGCTGGACCGCGCAGCGGGCACGGTGCGCACCTTCAGCGACGACGTCGCGCGCATCGCTCGCGGTGAGAAGCCCGAACCAGGTGTCGCGAACGACCTCCTGGACCAGCTGAGCTCCCGGGCCGAGGCCACGGCGACCTGGCTTGAGGACCATGACCCCAGGGAGGTCCTCCACGAGGTCCAGAGCTTCGCGCGGCGTCGTCCGGTTGCCTTCCTTGCCATCGCAGCCGGTGTCGGCTTCGCCGCCGGCCGGCTGACCCGAGGACTCAAGCAGCACCACGCCGATGACGCAGGCGCCGTCGCAACCGGGCCTGCTGCCGGTGGTGCCGACTCCGGCACTGCCCCGGCCGGACCAGGGACGGCCCGGTCAGGATCCGGCTCACCGGCAGCTCCGGTGTCCGGACACCAGAGCGCTGGTGCCCCGGCCTATGAGACCGGTCCCGCCAGTCCCACCCCGGGTTACACCGGCGGCACCGATCCCTACGCCGGCGGTGCTGGCCGATGAGCAGCCATGCCCGTCGCCCCATGGACCCAGAACCCACATCTGGGACAGGATCCACGCCTGGGTTGGAGCGCAGAGCGGAAGAGGAATCCCTGGGTTCGCTCATGTCCAACGTCAGCAGTGACCTCTCTACCCTGATCCGGCAGGAGATCGCCCTCGCCAAGGCCGAACTGAGCGAGACCGCGAAGAACGCAGGAAAGGGTGCCGGCATGCTCGGCGGCGCCGGAGTCGCCGGCCACTTTGTGCTGCTCTTCCTCTCCGTCGCCCTCTGGGCCGCCCTGGGTGCCACCGCGATCGGCAGCGCCTGGTCTGCGGTCATCGTCGCTGCGATCTGGGCGATCATCGCCGCCGTGCTGGCGGTGCTCGGCAAGAAGAACTTCGATCAGGCCGAAGGAGCGCCGCAGACCGCGGAGACCCTGAAGGAAATCCCTGATGCTCTCACCCCTTCCAAGGAGACCCGATGACACAGCAGAGCCCCGATGAGATCCGCGCCGATATCGAGCGGACCCGCAACAGCCTCTCCCTAGACGTTGACGCCGTCGCCGACAAGGTTTCCCCGTCGAAGGTGGCCCAGCGCCAGACCGAGAAGATTCGCAGCACCGTTGGAGGTTGGAAGGACAGTGTGATGGGGTCAGCCGATGATGCCTCTTCGGAGGTCTCTGAGAATGCCCATAGTGCCGCCGCGAGCGCCCAGCGGGCACCCCAGGAGCTCAAGCGCAAGACCCGGGGCAACCCGCTCGCGGCGGGTCTGATCGCTCTGGGGGCGGGCTGGTTGGCGGCGTCCATCCTTCCGGCCTCTGAGCCGGAGAAGAAGACAGCGGCGAAGCTTGAGGATCAGGCTCAGCCGCTGGTGGATGACGCGAAGCGCCAGGCGCAGTCGATGGCCGAGGAGCTCAAGGAGCCCGCCCTGGAATCGGCGCAGCGGGTTCAGGACTCCGCCACGCACAGCGCTCAGAACGTGAAGTCTGAAGTTCAGGACCAGAAGGACACGGTCGCTGACTCCGCGAAGTCCTCGGCTGAGGACGTCCGGGGCAGCTGACACTTGGTGCACCAGGGCGGGCCTGCGGTATCGACGTTGGACCCGCCCTGGTCATCGATGGCTCGCGAAGGTGGTTTCAGTCATCGCCCTCTACACCCCTGGCGTTGCTCTTCGGGCGCGCGTTGACCTACTTCCGGGGGCATTCCACACCGACTGCACCGCAGCCGTGAGCACGGTGTCGTTCGCAGTGACCCTCGACGCATCGAACACCACCGACTTACCGGGGATGATGGGGGCCGAGGTCGGCGGTGAAGGACAGATCGCCATAGAGCCCATCCGCGACCATCGCCTCGAGACCACTCACCAACTAGAGCTGCTCGGTCTGCAGGTCATTGATGCCTCTCCTTCCCGAGCGTTCTCGTTCTTCACGTCCGCGAGCGCGAGCGCGAAGAACGAGGCCTCCATAGGGTTGATCCGCGACCGCCCAGGAGTGAACTCGATCACCACGAGCTCTCAGTAGTACACCGCCAGCGGCCCGCGCGGACCCTCGATCACGGTGACCTCGGTGTCGAAGACCCTGCTCAGCACCGCATCCTGCATGATCTGCTCCGGGGTTCCGTGCTCGACCACCACGCCGTTCTTCATGGCCAGGATCTTGTCCGAGTAGCGGGCGGCGAAGTTGATGTCGTGCAGCACGATGACGATGGTGCGGCCCAGCTCGTCGGCGGCGCGGCGCAGCTGCTGCATCATCTGCACCGCATGCTGCATGTCGAGGTTGTTCAGCGGCTCATCGAGCAGCACGTAGTCGGTGTCCTGCGCCAGCACCATCGCCACATAGGCGCGCTGGCGCTGACCACCGGAGAGCTGGTCGAGGTACCGCCCCTCCAGTGCGGTCAGGTCCAGGAAGTCGATGGCCTCAGAGATGTGCCGCTCGTCGTCCTGGGTGAGCCGGCCCTGCGAGTGCGGGTACCGGCCGAAGCCCACCAGTTGGCGCACCGTGAGCCGGGTGACGAAGTGGTTCTCCTGGCGCAGGATGGAGAGGATCTTGGCGATGGTCCTCGACGGCGAGTTCACGACGTCGTGCCCAGCCACCTCGATCCGTCCGGAATCCACATCGAGCAGCCGCCCGATCATGGTCAGGATCGTGGATTTTCCGGCGCCGTTGGGGCCCACCAGCGCGGTGATCCCGCCGGCGGGGATGTCCACGCTGACCGGGCCGATGGCGACGGTGTCGCCGGCCCCTGCTGCGCCGTAGTTCTTGGTGACCTCGGTCAGGCTGATCACAGGCGGCCCTTTCGCATCAGGACTATCAGGAAGACGACTCCGCCGATGAGCTCGATGATCAGGGTCACCGCGCCCTGGGCGTAGAAGATGTTGCGCATGATGAAGTACGCCCCGGCCAGGACGGTGTAGCCGATCAGCATGGCCATCGGGAACAGCATCCGGTGGGAGTAGGTGTCGGCGAACTGATACGCAAGGGTGGCGACCAGGAAGCCCAGGAAGGTCATCGGGCCGACCAGCGAGGTGCTCATGGCCATCAGCACCGAGACCAGTGTCAGGATGATCATCACCTCCCGCCTGTGGTTGACCCCGAGGTTGTCTGCGGTGCTGCGTCCCAGGGCGACCACATCGAGCCGTCGCGCCCGCCACCACAGCACGCCCGCGGCTGCCAGCGCGATCGGGATCGCATAGGGCAGGTATTCGGCGCGAGCGTTGCCGATGTTGCCGAAGAGTCGGGCGGTGAGCACATCGAACTCGCTCGGGGTGAGCACTCGCTGCATGAAGGTCGACAGCGAGCCGAGTCCGCCGCCGATCACCACGCCCACCAGCAGCATGATGTGGATGTTGGAGAACCTCCCGCTCAGCAGCCAGGAGTAGAGGATCGTGGCGAAGAGCACCATCGCAGCGGCCTGCATCAGGAACTGCGGCAGTCCGGTGACCAGGGTGATCCCGGCGATGCCGAAGAAGAACACCGCGCCGGTCTGGATCGCCACATACAGCGATTCGAATCCCATGATCGAGGGGGTGATGATCCGGTTGTTGGTCGCCGTCTGGAACGCCACCGTGGCCATCGCCTGGCAGAAGACGACGACGCCGATGACCAGCACGGTCTCCACGCGCATTCCCGCGATCAGCCAGTATCCGTCAGAGCCGAAGGGCATCGGGTTGTCGTAGCTGAGGATCCCGGCGGTGAAGAACACCGAGAGCCCGCCAAGCAGCGCCATGACGCCCCAGCAGCGCAGGCCATGGCGTCGGGTGGTGATCGCCCCGGAGCGTCGGCGTCGCGGTGCGGGGGTGGTGCCGGCGGAGGTCGTGGCGGTTCCGGCGGAGACCTGTGGGGTGCGCCGCTCGCGATCAAGCTGCGCGGTCATGTGAGGAGCCCACCTTTCCTTCGCTGCCGCAGGAGCAGGCCGACGAACACCACGGCCCCGACCAGCCCCAGCACCAGACCCACCGGGATCTCGAAGGGCGCACGGATGGTGCGGCCGATCAGGTCGCAGACGGTCACGGTCGCGATCCCGAGCAGCGCGACCCATGGCAGGTTGCTGCGCAGGTCATCGCCGCGGAAGAGCGAGACGATGTTGGGCACCACGAGCCCCAGGAAAGGCAGCGTGCCCACCACGGTGGCGGTGACCCCGGTGGCCACCGCAACCATGGCGGTGCCCATGAACAGCACGGCGGCGTAGTTCAGGCCCACGTTGGTGGCCATGTCCTTGCCGAGTCCGGCCACGGTGAACTGGTCGGCGGTGATGAAGACCAGGATGGTCACCACCAGCACCAGGAACATCAGCTCATAGCGCCCTTCGACCACGCGGGTGAAGGATCCGGCGAACCAGATGCCTAGGGTCTGCAGATGGTCGGTCATCAGCGCGATGTAGGTGGTGAAGGAGCTGACCACGGCGCCCAGCATGATGCCGATGATCGGCACGATCAGCGAGGACTTCAGGGTCACCCGCTGCAGGAACAGGAAGAAGATGACGGTGCCGATGAAGGCCATCGTCACGGCGCCGCCCGTCCGGGCCAGCATCGAGGCGCCGGGGAAGAGCCAGAGCACCAGGATCAGTCCAAGCCCCGCCCATTCGGTGGTGCCGGTGGTGGTGGGCTCCACGAAGCGGTTCTGGGTGAGCAGCTGCATGATCAGTCCACACATGGCCATCGAGGCGCCCGCCAGGACCAGCGCTATGGTGCGCGGGACGCGGGTGATGCCGAACATCCAGAACCCGTCCTCCGAGAAGACGTCGTACTGCCCGGTGGTCAGCGAGAGCAGCAGCAGCCCCAGGGTGATCAGGATCCCGATCACCAGCGCCGGGGTGAAGAGGCGCTGCCTGCGGGTCCCGCGCGCCTCCGGAGACTCCGGCGGGGTCTCCGGAGGCGCGTGTCCGTCGCGGCTCAGCGCCGCGGGAGGGGTTTCAGGCATGGGAGGCTTTCCAGGAGCAGAAGCATAACTATGCAAGTCCTTGCATTGTCTGTCACGTTTGATTCGGAATAGCGAATACTGGCATGGCGCTATCAAGGACGGTCCCACACAGGTTGTCCAGGCCTGCGTGGGACCGTCGGGCGACCATCATTCACCGACTGGCAAGAAAGTGAACTGCGGTCATTCCGCGGCCTCGAGTGCGTCTGCGAAGTCGCGGAAGAATTCGGTGTAGGCCTGGATGTCTTCGGTGAGGTAGAAGTTCTCCGGCAGGTACACGATCTGACCGTTCTCCACCGCGGAGACGTCGGCCAGCGCGGCCGACTCCTCGACGATCTCTGCAGCGGGGCTGTACTCCTCGCCCTCCTCCTGGGTGATCCGGGCATCGCGGTCCAGCACGAGCAGCCAGTCTGGATTCGCGGTGGCGATCGCCTCCACCGAGATGTCATCGCCGTGGGACTCGTTCTCACCCTCCTGCTCCAGTGCGGGAGTGAGGTCGAACGTGTCGAAGACCGGCCCGATGGCGCGGCCATCAGGACCTGGGGCGACATAGCTCATGTCACCGCCGGAGGTGAGCAGCCCCATCACGGTGGACTCGCCGTCGTAGGCGTCCTGGACCCGGGCCATCTCGGCCTGAAGCTCCTCGACGAGCTCCGCGGCGACATCCTTTTTTCCGAAGACCTCGCCGAGTGATTCGGTCTTGCGGATGAGCTCTTCGACCAGGTCAGCGTCTGGCTGGGGCTCGAACTCCAGGACGGCGGCCTCCGGCGCCAGTCCACGGAGGTCGTCGTAGTAGTCCTGGAAGCGCTGCCCGTTGATGATCAGATCGGGCTCTGCCGCGACCACGTTCTCCAGATCGGGCTCGCGGTGATTGCCCAGGTCCAGGATGGACTCATCCGCGGCGTAGGCGTGGGTCTGGGCATCCATCAGGCTGCGCGCCGCGGCGGTGGGCTCGACCCCGAAAGCTTCCAAGGTCCGATAGGACCTGTTGTCGGTGACGACGACGCTCTGCGAATCGGTGGAGACCTCGTGCGTGCCGTGGTCATCTTCAATGGTGATCGTCGCCGCGCCTGCGCCTTCAGCTTCAGCCTCGGCGGCCTCGGTCTCACCCTCCTCCGCTTCGGCGGCTTCCGGCCCGCCTGCTTCCGCCTGGGCGGCTTCCGACTCCTCGGCCTCGGCCTGCGACCCGCAGGCACTCAGGGCGAGCAGCGCGATGACGCCGATGGAGAGCGTGCCCAGAATCCTGGATCGATGCGCCCGAGAGGCGCTGCGCACAGGCCCCTCGTGGGAGACATTCTCGCACCCAGGGCACTGAGACGCGATGTCCTCGGATGTGAATTCTTCAATGGGCATGGCCCTACCTTTCACGATGCAGAGTGCCGGAGTGAACCAGCGGAGTGACGTGGAGACTTAGTGTCGCCTTAGCTAAATAGAAGCTACCGACTTAACTAATTAAGCGCAAACGGCGCCTCGAATATGACAGCAGAAGCGATTCGCGCAGCATGTCGTGACGTATTGGCGTCAGGCGGGCTGGAGTGCATCTCTGAAGCCCGGGACTGTTCCTGGCGACCGGTACCGTAGGAGCGATGTCCTCCCACGCTGCTGATCCGCTCGCCCCAGTTCTCACTCCCCAGGGGTGGGAGCTGCTGAACTCCTTGCCGCCCTATGACGAGGACGCGGCGTTCGGACTGAACATGCGGCTGCGCGAAGCCGGCCACCCGCCGGACCTGGTCGCGGCGGCCCTGACACAGTCACGTCTGCGCGCGGCTGCGCGGAAGAAGTTCGGTGACTTCGCCGAGCGGATGCTCTTCACCCACGAGGGACTGCAGCAGTCCACGCGGCTGCCGGTGGCGGCGCGCCATGCCCAGCGCTTCCGCACCGCGAACCTTGACCGGGTGATCGATCTCGGCTGCGGCCTGGGCGGTGATGCGCTGGCTGCGGCGTCGCTGGGATTGGCGGTGACGGCCGTGGAGGCCGATCAGAGCATCGCGGCAGCGGCGACCATGAACCTGCATCCCTTTCCGGAGGCAGCGGTCCAGCATGGCACCGCGGAGGCTTTCGCAGAGACCTTCGGCCTGCTTCACGCCGGTGCTCCCCCCGGCTGGGGTCTGTGGCTGGATCCCGCCCGCCGAGACCCGCATGCAGCCCAGGACGCCGCATCGACCGGGCCCGCCCGGCTCTGGGATCCCGAGTCCTTCTCCCCGCCGCTGAGCTTCGTGACCGCTCTGGCGCGCACCGGCACCCCGATGGGGGTCAAGCTCGGCCCGGGACTGCCGCATGAGCTGATCCCGTCCGACTGCGAGGCCGAATGGGTCTCCGTGGACGGGGACCTCGTGGAGGTGGTGCTCTGGTTCAACGCACTGGCCCGACCCGGAGTGCGCCGGACCGCGACGCTGCTGCACAGCGGGACCGCCGCACCCGTGGAGCTGAACAGTCCGGCTGACTTCGGCGCCGGCGTCGAGCTCGGACCAGCCGGGCGGACCGGGCTCGCCGGGGTGCTGCATGAACCGGACCCTGCGGTGATCCGGTCCGGCCTGGTCGTCGAGCTTGCCGACTCCCTGGACGGTCACATGCTCGACGAGCACATCGCCTATTTCTGCACGGATGCACCCGTGACGGACCCGTCCCACCGGCTCTCCCGGCAGTTCCGGGTGCTCGAGGTCGAGGCCTTCAACGTCAAGGCGCTCAAGTCCTGGGCGGCTGGCGCCGGGGTGACCAGCCTGGAGATCAAGAAGCGTGGGGTCGACATCGTCCCGGAACAGCTGCGCCAGCAGGTCCTGCCGAAGAAGCGGCCCAAGGGGCGCAAGCATCACGCCACGGTGGTGGTCACCCGGCTGGGCGAGGACCGGGTCTTCGCGGTGGTGGAACCGCTGTGAGCAGACTCAGCAGGCGGAGTGCCCGCGCGGCAGCTCCCCGACCTCCACCGGCAGCGTTCCAGGCGCCTGTGCTCCGGCGAGCACCGCGGCGAGCGCCAGGAAGGATTCCTGGGTGCGGCCGTAGAGCGCGATCTGGGTCGCGGCATCGGCTCCGGCCAGCACCTCGGGGCGATCCAGGGCCACCGCGACGTCTCCGCCAGCGGCACTGGACTCGCCCACCAGGTTCACCACGGTTCCGGTGCCCACGCTGAGGCCGGCAGCCTCGGCGGCCTGCGTCAGCCGGGAGCGGTCCTGGTCGCTGCCGCCGACGATGGTGATGCCGGACGAGCCCAGATCGGCCTCGCACTCTCCGGCCACCAGGGTCACCGCGGATTCGCTCAGCTGCACCGCGGTCTCTGCGGCGCTGCCGGACTCCGCTTCCTCGGCAGGACTGCCTGCTGTCCCGTCCGCTTCGGCCTGGTCCGGATCCGTCTCATCGCCGGCTGCCTCTTCGCTGCGCAGCTCCTCGGGCAGCTGCGCCCCGGGCCCGGCGGCAAGGTCTCCGGCGGCCAGCTCGGCCTGCCAGAGCTGCAGCGCGGCGACGCGTTCGGACGCCTCCTCGAGGCGGGACCGGTCAAGCTCACCTGACTCCACGGCCGCGACGAGGCCGATGTGGGCGCCGCGGACATCGGCTGGCATCAGCAGCAGGTCCGCGCCCGCCTCCAGGGCGGTCACCGCGGCCTGATCGCCGCCGTAGCCCTGGACGATGGCGCCCATGTTCAGCGCATCGGTGACCACCACGCCGTCGTGGCCGAGTTCGCGCAGCTCTGCGTAGGCGGCGGCCGAGAGTGAGGAGGGAACGCCTGCTTCCAGGGCAGGCACCTCGATGTGGCCCATCATGATCATCGGGACACCAGCTTCGGCGGCCTCAGCGAAGGGTGCCCAGTCGCGGGTGCGCAGCTCCTCCAGGCTGGCGCTCTGCACCGGCAGCGTCTGGTGTGAATCTTCGGTGACCGAACCGTGTCCGGGGAAATGTTTGACCGAGCCCGCCAGCCCGCCGTCGGCGAGGCCGCGGATGCTCTCCATGGTCAGTGCGGCGACTGACGCGGCGTCAGAGCCGAAGGACCGTGAGCCGATGGTCGGATCCGAGGCCCCCACGGTGACGTCTCCGTTGGGGGCGAAGCTGGTGGTGAACCCCAGCTCGGCCAGCTCCGTGGCGAGCAGGCGGTGACCGGAGCGGGCGAGCGGATCGTCGTCCTGCTCGTCGTGCTGCCCGCGTGCCTCCGGGTCGTCCTGCTCGGACGCGCCCAGCCCTGAAGCGGCCGCGCCGTAGGCCATCGGCGTGGGCCATTCGGTCAGCGGTGCGCCGACCCGGGTGACGAGACCACCCTCCTGGTCCACGCTGATCATCGGGGGCACCTCACGCTCGCCGCCGGCGTCACGCAGGGCGCTCAGCTCCTCGGCCAGCTCCTCGGTGTCGACACCCCCGTCCGAGGCGGGAACGTTGGCGCCCATGATGATGGCGCCACCCAGGTGCAGCTCTTCGATCAGGTCCGCCATCGCGGAGGCATCGGTGGTCGCGTATTCCCCGACCAGCACGGACCCGGCCAGCTCGGCGAGCGAATATTCGGTCACGATCTCGGCGGCGCGCTCCTGGTGCGGCTGCCCGGGTCCTGCGAGCGCGGCCTCCTGGGCCTGCTCGGCGTCGGCGCGGCGCTGTTCCTCCGCGGCCGCGGCGGCCTCCTCGGCGCTCTGCTCGCTCGGCGAGGCCCCATCCGTCGACTCACCCTCGGGGGCATCGGGATCGCCCGCCCCGGCGCAGGAGCTGAGGAGCAGACAAGACAGCAGCGCCACAGCCAGAAGCGGGCGACGACGCGAGGAACCGGCAGAAGACATGTCAGTCAGGATATCCGCGCAGCCTGGACAGCCGCGTCCGACCCCGCGGGTCACCACCCAGGTGGGTCCGACGCCTGAGCGAACGACGGGCCGGGCATCCGGGATCGGCCGGTCGGGGCAGTATTCTGTGTGGTGATGCGGCCGCCGGCCCTGACACCCTGAGGAGCCAAGTTGGAACTACCCTTCGCTGAATCACGACGTTCCACCCTTGGCCTTGAATGGGAGCTGGCGCTGGTGGATCGACAGTCCGGAGACCTCCGGTCGGTGGCGGACAAGATTCTCAGCGCCTGTCATGAGGACATGCCGGATCTTCGTCCGGAGGACGAGCACCCCTACGTGAAGCAGGAGCTGCTGACCAACACGGTGGAGCTGATCACCGATGTCTGCCCGGATGTGAACACCGGTGTGGACCAGCTGCGCGAGACCGCTCGCAATGTGATGCGCCACTGTGAGCCGCTCGACGTCGAGCTGTACTGCCAGGGCTCCCATCCCTTCGCCGCCCCCACCGAGCAGGAGGTGACGGACAAGGAGCGCTACGCGGAGCTGATCCGGCGCACCCAGTGGTGGGGCCGACAGATGGTGATCTACGGGGTGCATGTGCACGTGGGGCTCGACGACGTGGCCCAGGCGATGCCGGCGGTGAACGCGCTGTGCAACTACAACGCCCACTTCCAGGCCCTGACCGCCTCCTCTCCCTACTGGTCCGGGGAGGACACCGGCTACGCCTCGCAGCGGGCGCTGGTCTTCCAGCAGCTGCCCACCGCGGGCGCGTCCTTCCAGTTCGAGGAATGGTCCGGCTATGAGAAGGCCGTCAGCGACCTGGAGCACACCGGGGTGATCAACGATGTCACCGAGGTGCGCTGGGACGTCCGCGCCGTGCCACGGCTGGGCACCGTGGAGCTGCGGGTCTGCGACGGACTGGCCACGCTGGAGGAGATCGCTGGAGTCGCGGCGCTGACCCAGTGCATCGTGCATTCCACGGTCAAGGACCTGGAGAACGGCGGCAAGGTGGTCTCGATGCCGCCGTGGTTCGTGCAGGAGAACAAGTGGCGCGCCGCGCGCTACGGCCTGGACGCCGAGATCATCCTCAACGCCGACGGCGACGAGATGCTGGTCACCGATCACCTTCAGCAGGAGCTGAACCGGCTCGAACCGGTGGCCAAGGAGCTCGGCTGTGCCGATGAGCTCGCCCTGGTGGAGCAGATGATGCGCGACGGCGCGGGCTACATCCGTCAGCGCCAGGTGGCCGAGACCCACCAGGGGGATCTGCGGCAGGTGGTGCTCGATGCGGCCGCGCGGACCCGGATGTCCATCAATGGGCCGCGGCGGGTCTGACCGCGCGGGCCTGAGCGTTCAGACCGGCTGAATCAGACGCTGATCAGCTGCACCGGCTGGGAGGAGTCTGCCGGGATCTGCAGCGAGGAAGGGGCGACACCGGCGGCGACGAGCTGCGCGCCCAGGGCCGCGACCATGGCGCCGTTGTCCGTGCACAGGCTCACCGGTGGAATCCGCAGCTCGATCCCTGCCTCGGCGCAGCGCTGCGCCAGCAGCTCGCGCAGCCGCTTGTTCGCCGCGACTCCCCCACCCAGCATCAGCGTGGTGATGCCGTGCTCAGCCGCGGCGCGCACGGCCTTGGCCGTGATGACGTCCACCACCGCTTCCTGGAAGCTGGCGGCGATGTCCGCGACCGGGACCGGTCGGCCGGCGGCCTCGAACTGCTCCACCGCGCGGGCCACCGAGGTCTTCAGCCCAGAGAAGGACCAGTTGTGCCGATGCTTCCCCGGCGCCTCGGCGGAGCCTTCGAACTTCGGCATGGTCAGACCGCGCGGGAACCGGAAGGCGCGCGGATCACCGGAGGCTGCGGCGGCGTCGATGGCGGGGCCTCCGGGGTATCCCAACCCCAGCAGCCGTGCGGTCTTGTCGAAGGCCTCACCGGCGGCGTCGTCGATCGTGGATCCCAGCAGCTCGACGTCACTGGTCAGCGAGCCGACCCGCAGGATCTCGGTGTGGCCGCCGGATACCAGCAGCGCTCCGGTGTTCTCCGGCAGCGCTCGCATGCCCCTTCCGGCCGCGGTCGCGGCATGGCCCTGCTGCTCACCAGGCTCGTCGGCGGGGTCGAGCAGGCCGACGCCGACGTGGGCGACGAGGTGGTTGACCCCATAGAGCGGCTTGTCCGCGGCAAGGGCGAGTCCCTTGGCGGCGGAGAGGCCGACCATCAGCGCTCCGGCGAGCCCGGGACCGGCGGTGACCGCGATGGCGTCGACCTCACGCAGCTCGATCCCGGCGGTGTCCAGTGCCTGGCGCAGCGTCGGGATGAAGGCTTCGAGGTGGGCGCGTGCGGCGATCTCCGGGATCACGCCGCCGAAGCGGACGTGTTCCTCCATGGAGGACGAGACGGTGTTCGCCAGCAGCTGGGTCCCGCGAACGATCCCGATGCCGGTCTCGTCGCAGGAGGTCTCGATGCCGAGCACCAGCGGGGCGCCGCGGGCCGAGGAGGTGTTGGTCATGGGGTCGGACTCCTGAGGTCTGCCGCTGAGCTGGGCGCGGTGAGGTCGGTCAACGGCTTCTGCATGATCAGCGCATCTTCGCCGTCGGGGTAGTACTGCGCCCGGGTGTGGATGTGAGTGAAGCCTTCACGCCGGTAGAGCGCCTGCGCCCCGGGGTTGTCGGCGCGGACCTCGAGCAGGATCTGCTCGGCGGACTGCTCCCGAGCGGCAAGGATCAGCAGGCGCAGCAACCGGGTGCCGAGTCCGTGGCCCTGTGCCTCGGGGGCCACCGCCAGGGTCTGAACATCGGCCAGCGGCAGCACGCACATCATGCCGGCATAGCCGGCGAGCCGACCTGCGGCATCCCGGGCCGCCCAATAGCGCCGGGTGGGCTCGGCGCCTCCGGTGGCGGAGGTGTGCCCCAGCTCGTCGTAGAAGAAGCTCTCCGGCCAGGCATCATGCGGGAAGAGCCGGTTCTCCAGGGCGAGCACCTCCGGCACGTCCAGAGCGGTCATCGGGATGACGCCGAATGGCTCGGGCGCAGGGTCAGCCTGGTTCGGTGAATCGGCAGGGTCCGTGGGGATGGGCGGGTTCGTGCCGGTCATGACGCCTGCTTCGCGCGCATCTGGGCGGGCACCTTGGCGTCAGACTCACGCAGGTACAGCGGAAGGGGTTCGCGCAGCACCGCGCTGGCGACGCTGTCGGGCTGGGCCGCCGGGTGCGCCCCAGCTTGGCCCGGGACTCGCCGGTCACGCCCAAGCTCGCGCTGGGCGAGCTGGCCCAGCTCCACCGCATCGGGCAGCCAGTGCGACTCCGGCGCCGCGCGCGGGGTCAGGGCCTCCGGATACAGGCTCGCGCCCACGCCGACAACCGGCAGATCTGGCAGCTCGGTGGCCGCGCTGACCTGGGGCCCGTCGAGCAGCTCGGCGAATCCGTGGGCGTCGGCGCGGTAGCGGGCCCAGTACACCTCGCGACGGCGGGCGTCACTGGCGACGAGGAACTCCCCGGGCACGGCTGAAGGCTCGGCCGGGGAGTTCACGGCGCGCTGCGCCATCGAGTCCAGGCTGCACACCCCATGAAGCGGGACACCCCATACCTCGGCGAGCGAATGCGCCAGCGCGAGTCCGACCCGCAGCCCGGTGAAGGGCCCGGGACCCACTCCGACGACGACGCCGCACAGACCGGCTCCGCTCACCTCGGCCTCGCGCATCGTGTGCGCCACCGCCTCGGCGAGGACCTCAGCATGGGTCGTCGTCTCGGAGGTGCGCCACTGGGCGCGCACGTGGCCGTGGTCGAGCACGGCCACGGAGGCGCCGGCGGAGGAGTCGATCGCGAGAATCACCCCTCCATCGTAGTTCGTCCCAGCTGCGGGGGCCGCGCCCAGTCAGGCCCGTAGCCGCGCAGCACGGCGCGCCGTCGGGATCCCAAGACATCGGCCTCGGTCTCGGAGAAGTCGGTGACGATCTCGGTCTGCTGCCCACCCGCTCGCGGCGAGGACTCGGTGCCCTCACCCCGGATCAGCTCAAGGTCCAGCCAGGAGCCTTCCACCCCGACCAGTGCCGCTTCGACCATCCCGCGGCCCCACTCCACCACGGTCACGGAATCGGTCAGCGTGGAGCTCAGGTCCAGGGATTCCAGGCCGTCGGGGTCGGTGCGATAGGCGTCCACGTGGACCAGGTCCGGCCCGTCGCCCTGCGCTCGGTGGATTCGGCTGAGGATGAAGGTCGGCGAGCTGACCATCCCGCTGACCCCCAGCGCGCCGCCCAGGGCCTGGGTGAAGGTGGTCTTGCCCGCTCCCAGACCTCCGGTGAGCACCAGCAGCACGCCCGGGTTCAACAGGCTGGCGAGATCCTCGGCGAACCCGGCGGTGGCGTGCAGGTCATCCAGGATGACCTCGACGCTCCACCGCTCCCCCTCCAGCGGTGCGGCGGGGTCCTGGCCGTGGCTCATGCCGGACCCCGCGGGGGCGTGGCCGGTGTGGCGGGTGACGCGGCGGCGTGGACCGAACTCGTGGCGCCGCCTGCGGCCGGGGTCAGCTCAGAGTCCACCACGATGCGCGGGACGCGCTCCCCGATCCGGGTGATGATCTCGTAGTTGATGGTTCCGGCGGCGCTGCCCCAGTCAGCCGCCTCGATCCCGGAGTCTCCTCCGAAGATCACCACCTCGTCGCCGACCTGGACGTCGGTGTCCAATTCTCCGAGGTCGACCACGAACTGGTCCATCGCGACCCGGCCCACCGACCGGTAGCGCCTGCCGCTGATCCATACCGGGGCGTGGACGGCCACGCGCGGGATGCCGTCGGCGTAGCCCAGCGGGATCAGGGCCAGGCTGGTGGGGCGGTCCACCCGGTGGGTGAGTCCGTAGCTGATGCCCTGGCCCGCACGCACGCGCTTCACATTGGCGACGGAGGTGCGCAGCTCCATGGCCGGGCGCAGTCCCAGGTCCTCGGCGGTCCGGTCGGCGAAGGGGCTGTGCCCGTAGACGCCGACCCCGACCCGCACCATGTCGAAATGGGCGTCAGGCCGGGAGAACGCGCCGGGGGTGTTCGCCACATGGCGGAGGTCTGGCACGATCCGGTGCTCCTCGGCCAGGGTCAGCGCCTCCCGATACACCTGAAGCTGCTCGTCGGTCTCACGGCGGTCAGGCTCGTCGGCCACGGCGAGGTGGGTGAAGATGCCCTCCACGCTGAGCAGGCCACGCTCCTGGAACTGCGCCGCGAGGCGCAGCAGGTCGGGCCAATCCTCGATGGTGCAGCCGTTGCGGCCCAGCCCGGTGTCGATCTTCAGATGCACGCGGGCCGGCTTCTGCAGGGATTCCGCGGCGCGGGCCACGTGGTGGATCTCCCAGCCCGAGATGCCCAGGTCGATGTGTTCGGTGATGGCCGCCGCGAAGTCCGTCCCGCGGGTGTGCAGCCAGGCAAGGATCGGCGCCTGGATTCCGGCGGCGCGCAGCACCAGCGCCTCGCTGACATGAGCGGTGCCCAGCCAGTCCGCTCCGCCGTCGAGGGCCGCCCGGGCGGCGGTGACCGCCCCGTGCCCGTAGCCCTCGGCCTTCACCGCCACGAGCACCTTGGCCGGATGCACGTAGGAGGCGATGGTGCGCACATTGTGCCTGATCGCGGCGGGGTCGATCACCGCCGCGCGCTCGGCGGCCTCGGGATGGGGGGTGGCGCGGGGGTCGCCGATGATGCTCATGTGACCACCCTATCGAGAGCCACGGACACTTCGGGCGGCGGCGCTACTCGCGCAGCGCGCCGATGAGCGCGCTGGCTCCGAAGTGTCCCCGACCGTGGGGATCCAGGCGCTGCGCGGCGGCGGCGTGCAGCCGGGCGCCCTCGGCTGCGATGCGGGCGAAGTCCAGGTTCTGCGCGCTCGACGCGGTGGCCAGCAGCGCCCCGATGATCCCGGTCAGCACGTCACCGGTGCCTGCGGTGGCCAGCCCGGGAGTCGCGGAGCGCACGATCAGCGGCGCGGCGCCGTCGGGGCCCGCCACCACCGTGCTGGGCCCTTTGAGCAGGACTGTTGCGCCCAGCGCCCGGGCCAGCGCGCGGGTCGCTTCGAGGGTGTCCGGATCCTCGGCGAGCAGGCTCTGCAGGGACTCGTCCTCCAGCACCTCGGCCATTCGTCGCGCCTCGCCGAGGTGCGGGGTCAGGATCAGCTGGGCACCGAGTTCTCCGGCGCTGAGCAGATCACCGCGGAGCAGCTCCAGGCCGGTGGCGTCGAGCACGCAGGGCATCCGCGATTCCACGGTGGCGCGCAGCATGGTCTCGGCCTCCACCTGGCGGGACCGATCACGTCCGAGACCAGGTCCGATGGCGGCGGCGGTGGCACCCTCGATGGCCTTCTCTGCGCGCCCGTGACTCATCACGGCTTCGGGCCAGGACTGCAGCACCGAGGATGAGACGCTGGCTTCGGCCTGCAGCCGCACCATCCCGACGCCTGAAGTGATGGCGGCGCCCACGGTCAGCTCGGCCGCCCCGGGGAACTGTGCGGAGCCGGCCACCACCTGCAGGATCCCGCGGCTGTACTTATGGTCCCCCGGTCGTGGTCGCGGGGCGTTGCGCTCAGGTCCGGTCAGCTCCCAGGCCGCAGGAGTGGGCAGCCGGTCATCCATTCCGATGTCCACGGTGTGGATCTCCCCGCTGAGCAGACCACCCTGACCCAGCAGCAGCCCCACTTTGGCCGCTCCGAAGGTGACGGTGTGCTGGGCCGCCAGGGCGTCACCGGGGCAGCGGCCCGTGTCGGCGTCGACTCCTGAGGGGATGTCACAGGCGACGACGGTGCTGGTGCGCGCCGCGTCGGTCAGCCCGGACACCTCGGGGAGGACGAAGGCGCCGCGGGCTCCGGTGCCCAGGATCGCGTCGATCAGCACCGTCGTGTCTGCAGGGACGTCCTCACGCAGCCGACCGCCGGCGCGGAGAAAGCCCTCCAACGCCTGCGGGTGGGCGCGGTCAGCGAGGAGCACTGCGTGCGCATCGACGCCTCGGGAGCGCAGCTCGGCCAAGGCGTAGAGTCCATCGCCGCCGTTGTTGCCGGCGCCGATGAGACCCACGACCCGCGCCCCATAGATTCCACCGGCGCTGCGGAGCAGCTCCAGCACCTGGCTGGCAAGGCCATAGGCGGCGCGGCGCATCAGGGCCGGACCTTCGCCGGCCTCGACCAGGGGCCTTTCAGCGGCGCGGATCTGGGTGCCGGAATAGAGCGGAAGCGAGGATGCAGTCATGGTCAGCCCTCTGCGACCACCATGGCGGTGGCCACGTCACCGTCGTGGGAGAGCGAGAGGTGCCAGCGCTTGACGCCCTTGGACTCGGCCACCTGCGCCACGGTCCCGGACACCTCGACATGAGGCGCACCCGCGGAGTCCATGACCACCTGGCAGTCCTGCCAGTTCATCCCCGCCGGGGCGCCCAGCGCCTTGGCCACCGCCTCCTTCGCCGCGAAGCGCGCGGCGAGGGAGCGCGTGTTCAGCTCACGCTCGGCCGGGACGAAGAGCCGCTGCCGCAGCGCCGGAGTCCGGCGCAGCTGGTGTTCGAACCTGGTCACCAGGACGACGTCGACGCCGATTCCGACGATCATGTGCTGCTCCTTCTGCGCGGGATCACTCTCTTTCAAAGGGACACACCACCTAGATGGTCACTCCACTTAGATGGTCACTCCACGGTGACCGACTTGGCCAGGTTGCGCGGCTGGTCGACGTCGTAGCCCTTCTCGGCGGCCAGTGCGCAGGCGAAGATCTGCAGCGGGACGGTGGTCAGCAGCGGCATCAGCAGCGGCTGGGTCTCCGGGACGTAGAAGACCGTCTCGGAGTAGTCCACGACGTCGGCGTCGCCGACCTCGGCCACGGTGATCGTCTTGGCGCCGCGGGCGCGGACCTCCTGGATGTTGGAGACCACCTTGGCGTGCAGCGAATCCCGGCCATGCGGGGAAGGGACGACGACGAAGACCGGCTGACCCTCATCGATCAGCGCGATCGGGCCGTGCTTGAGCTCGCCGGCGGCGAAGCCCTCGGCGTGGATGTAGGCGATCTCCTTGAGCTTGAGCGCGCCCTCCATCGCCACCGGGTAGCCGACGTGGCGCCCGAGGAAGAGCACCGAAGGGGCCTGGGCCATCTCGCGGGCGAGCTTGCGGATGTCATCGGCCCCGTCGAGGATCTCCTGGATCTTGGCAGGGATCTTGTGCAGGTCCGCGAGGATGTCCTCGATCTGCCCCTGGAAGAGCTTCCCGCGCAGCTGTGCCATGTAGAGGCCCAGCAGGTAGGAGGCGGTGATCTGGGCCAGGAAGGCCTTGGTGGAGGCCACCGCGATCTCGGGTCCGGCGTGGGTGTAGAGCACCGCGTCCGACTCGCGCGGAATGGTGGATCCGTTGGTGTTGCAGATCGCCAGGGTGCGGGCGCCCTGCTCCTTGGCGTAGCGGACCGCCATCAGGGTGTCCATTGTCTCCCCGGACTGGGAGAGCGAGACGATCAGCGTCGAGTCATCGATGATCGGATCGCGGTAGCGGAACTCGTGGCTGAGCTCCACCTCCACGGGCACGCGCACCCAGTGTTCGATGGCGTACTTGGCGACCATGCCGGCGTAGGCGGAGGTGCCGCAGGCCAGCACGATGATCTTGCCTATGTCCTTGAGCTCTCCGGGGTCGATGCGCAGCTCGTCGAGCACCAGGCGGCCCGAGGCGTCGGTGCGCCCCAGCAGGGTGTCCTCCACGGCCTTGGGCTGATCGTGGATCTCCTTCTCCATGAAGGTGCCGTAGCCGCCCTTCTCGGCGGCGGCGGCGTCCCAGTTCACCGAGAAGCGCTTGCCCTCGGCGGGGGTGCCGTCGAAGTTGATGATGGCCACGTCGTCGGTGGTGATGGTCACGACCTGGTCCTGCTCCAGCTCCACGGCCTCACGGGTGAAGTCGATGAATCCGGAGACGTCGGAGCCGAGGAAGTTCTCCCCCTCGCCCAGGCCCACCACCAGTGGTGAGTTGCGGCGTGAGGCGACCACACGGTCGGGCTGGTCGGCGTGGACGGCGAGCAGCGTGAACGCGCCTTCCAGCTCGCTGGCCGCGAGACGCATCGCCTCGGTCAGGTCACCCGCGGCGGAGCCGGCGAAGTACTGGCCGATCAGCTTCGCGGCCACCTCGGTGTCGGTCTGCGAGCTGAACTCCTCGCCGGTGGCGACGAGCTTGGCCTTGAGCTGCGCGAAGTTCTCGATGATGCCGTTGTGGATGACGGCGAGCTTGCCCTCGTCGGCCAGGTGCGGGTGCGCGTTCTGGTCCGTGGGCGCCCCGTGGGTGGCCCAGCGGGTGTGACCGATGCCCACCGAGGCCTCAGCCATCGGGTCCGCCTCGATCTCGGCGAGGAGGTTGGCGAGCTTGCCGGACTTCTTCCTCGTCGAGACGCTTCCGCCGGTCACGGTCGCCACGCCCGCGGAATCATATCCGCGGTACTCCAGGCGACGGAGTCCTTCTAGGAGCACGTCGAGGGCTGAGTGCTGACTGGTCTTCTCGGGCAGGCCTATATAGCCGACGATTCCACACATGAGGGATAGCGTATCGTGTCAACGTGTCTGAGCGCCCATCCGAAGATCCTCATCCGCGCACCTCTGCGGGTCCGCTTCCCGCCCTGGTGGCGGGCACCGCGCCCTGGGCGGGGTCCCCGTTCAAGCCCGATCAGCCGAACACCTCCCACTCCCCCTTCGCGGAGCTGGACCGCCAGGCCTGGGCCCGGTTGGCCGACACCATCGAACAGCCGCTGAACCAGGACGACGTCGACCGGCTGCGCGGCATCGGCGAACATCTCTCGCTCAATGAGGTCGAGCAGATCTACCTGCCGCTGAGCCGGCTGCTCTCGATCTATGTGGAGTCCGCCGCGCAGCTGCGCTCCGCGGCCAATGAGTTCCTCGGCGAGCAGACCCTGCGCACCCCGTTCGTCATCGGTGTGGCCGGATCCGTGGCGGTGGGCAAGTCCACGACCGCCCGGGTGCTCCAGGAGATGCTTCGCCGCTGGCCGTCGACCCCGCGGGTGGAGCTGGTCACCACCGATGGCTTCCTCTACCCCAACGCCGAGCTGCAGCGTCGCGGCCTGATGGACCGCAAGGGCTTCCCGGAGGCCTATGACCGCCGGGCGCTGCTGCGGATGGTCTCCGAGGTGAAGTCGGGCAAGCCCGAGGTGCGCGCCCCCTGGTACTCGCACCTGGTCTATGACATCGTCCCGGACCGTGAAGTGGTGATCCGTCAGCCCGATGTGCTCATCGTGGAGGGGCTCAATGTGCTGCAGCCGGCGCGGGTGCGCGAGGACGGCACCACCGGCCTGGCGCTCAGCGACTTCTTCGACTTCTCCATCTATGTCGATGCCAAGCCCAAGCACATCGAGCAGTGGTACGTGGACCGGTTCATGCGCTGGCGCGACGGAGCCTTCGCGGACCCGCAGAGCTACTTCCACCAGTACTCCTTCCTCGACGACGAGCAGGCGCAGGCTCGCGCCTCCGAGATCTGGAACCGGATCAACGGCCCGAACCTGCGCGCGAACATCGCCCCGACCCGCTCCCGGGCGCGGCTCGTGATGGCCAAGGGCGAGGACCATTCCGTCTCCCGCGTCCTGCTGCGCAAGGTCTGAGTCCGTGAAGCTGGTTCTGCCCCGCTGCGCCCCTCCGCGTCCCGGGGTGCTCTATGTCTGAGGCACAGCTGACCCCGGACGGTCGTCGCCAGTGGCCGGAGCAGCAGGCCCGGCGCGCCCGGGTCTACCGCCGACGTCGGGTGCTCGTGGCTGCCCTGACCATCGGTGCGCTGCTGCTGGCGGGGTACTTCCTGCCCCGCGCATGGGATGCGGTCCGCGCGGGCCTCACCGGGGACCAGACGCTCTCCGAGGTGCGCGGTGATCAGCTCCCCGAGGCGGAGGACCCGGCACCGGGGGCGGAGTCCAGCGCTGAGCCGGACTCCGGCGCCGAGGCTGACGCCGAGCCCAGTCCTGAACCCACCCCTGTGCGCGCCAGCGATCCCTCCTGGGACCCGGACTCCATCCACGTGCTGGTGAACCCGCAGAACTCCTTGGACCCCGAGGACCACGCCCCTTCAGACCTGGAGGCTCCGGACGTGCGGATGACCACCGAGAATCAGCTGCTGCTGCGCCGACCCGCCGCTGAGGCGCTCGCCCAGCTGATAGACGCCGCAGCCCAGGACGGTCAGGTCCTGGCGATGACCAGCGGGTACCGCTCCTATGCGGCACAGCTTGAGCTGTATGCGAACCGACATTCGGCGGTCGGCACCGAGGAGACCGATGAGCTGGTGGCCCGCCCGGGCTATTCGGAGCATCAGACAGGTCTCGCGGCAGATGTGATCAGCATCGACAATCCCGACTGCATCCAGGGGCACTGCTTCGCCGATACGCCTGAGGGGCAATGGGTGGCGGAGCACGCCGCGGACCATGGCTTCGTGATCCGGTATCCGGAAGGCGCCGAGGAGATCACCGGTTACGAGTTCGAACCCTGGCATCTGCGCTACGTCGGGCAGGACACGGCAGGTGAGGTCGCCGCGCAGGGCCTCACCCTGGAGGAGTACTGGGACCAGCCGGCAGCGGCGGAGTACGACGTCGCGGAGCCAGACCTGTCTGCACCCTGAGGCCCGCGGTGAATCTCCTGATCGGCACCCGGCGCTGGGCACAGGCGAGGACCCCCAGTGTTGAGGGGCGGATTCTCGGCTCATCCGAGGGCCGTCCAGGCCTGAGATGTTCGGAGAGTCCGCCGCTCGACGCGCTGGGTGGGGTGCGGCCGGTTCAGCGAGCCGGCTCAGCGAGCCGGCTCAGAGGGCCAGTTCGGCCTTCACGACGTCGGCCAGCGCCTCGGACTCCGCCCGGGCGAGATCCGCGGTCGGTGCCTCCACCATGACCCGTACCACCGGTTCGGTGCCGGAGGGGCGCAGCAGCACTCGGCCGGTGGCTCCCAGACGGGCCTCCACCTGCGCGACGGCCTCCTGGACCGGCTGATGCGTCTTGACCCGGGTCCGATCCACGCCCTTGACGTTGATCAGCACCTGCGGGAGCCGCGTCATCGCCTCCGCGGCCAGGGTCCGGACCGATCTCCCGGTGGCGGCGACCCGGGCCGCTAGCTGCAGCCCGGTGAGCAGACCGTCACCGGTGGTGGCGTAGTCCGCGAAGATCAGATGCCCCGACTGCTCGCCACCGAGGTTGTAGCCGGCTCCGCGCATCGCGGCGAGCACATAGCGATCCCCGACTGCGGTCTCCACGAGTCTGACCCCGGCCGCCTCCATGCCGAGCTTCAGACCGAGGTTGGACATCACGGTGACCACCAGAGTGTCATCCACCAGGGTCCCGGCCTCCTTCTGCGCGATGGCCAGGATGCCCATGATCTGGTCACCGTCGATGATCTCTCCGGTGTGGTCGACCGCGAGGCAGCGGTCGGCGTCGCCGTCGTGGGCGATGCCCAGGTCGGCGCGGTGTTCACGCACAGTGTCCTGCAGCGGACCCAGATGGGTGGAGCCGTAGCCCTCGTTGATGTTCAGCCCATCGGGCTCGGCTCCGATGACGATCACCTCGGCCCCGGCGTCGGTGAAGGCCTGGGGTGAGACGCCGGCGGCGGCGCCGTGGGCGCAGTCGAGCACGATCTTGAGCCCCTTGAGGCTGATGCCGTTCAGGGATCGCAGCAGGTGCACCAGGTAGCGGTCCTCGGCGTCGGCGAACCGGCTGACCCGCCCGACGTCGGCCCCGGTGGGCCGCGGGGGCGTCCGCCCCATCTCGGTCTCGATCGCGTCCTCGGCGGCGTCGTCGAGCTTGTGCCCGCCGCGGGCCAGGAACTTGATCCCGTTGTCCGGGGCGGGGTTGTGCGAGGCGGAGATCATCACGCCGAAGTCTGCATTGATGTCAGCGACCAGGAAGGCGGCGGCAGGGGTGGGCAGCACGCCGGCGTCGAAGACGTCGACCCCGCTGCTGGCGATGCCGGCCTGCACCGCGGCGGAGATGAACTCCCCTGAGATGCGCGGATCCCGCGCCACGACTGCGGTGGGTCGGGTGCCGGGGGTCACCTGCCGGTGGCCGAGGATGGTCGCTGCTGACTGGGAGAGGGTGAGGGCGAGTTCAGCGGTGAGCAGCTCGTTGGCCACACCGCGCACGCCGTCAGTGCCGAAAAGTCTTGCCATGATGACGGTCAGTCTACTGGGCGGATCCCCCACATACGCGAAGAACCCCGCCGGAGAGTCTCCGGCGGGGTTCTTCGAGCAGCTGGGGATCAACACTGGGACCAGTGCTGAAGGATCAGCGCTTGGAGTACTGCGGTGCCTTGCGGGCCTTCTTCAGACCGGCCTTCTTGCGCTCCACCGCACGGGCGTCGCGAGTCAGGAATCCAGCCTTCTTCAGTGCCGCGCGGTTGTGATCGCGGTCGATCTCGTTGAGTGCACGGGAGATGCCGAGCCGCAGGGCGCCGGACTGGCCCGAGGGGCCGCCGCCGTCGATGCGAGCAATGACGTCGTAGGCGCCCTTGAGGCCCAGCAGGGTGAAGGGATCATTCACTTCCTGCTGGTGCAGCTTGTTGGGGAAGTACTCCTCCAGGCTGCGACCGTTGAGGGTCCAGGTGCCGGTGCCCGGGGTGATGCGGACGCGAGCACGTGCGCGCTTGCGTCGACCAATGGCGGCTCCGCCGACGGTCAACGGTGCACGCTCGGACTCGCCGGCGGTCTCCTCGGTGGGGGTTGATTCCGAGGTGTAGCTTGAGAGCTCCTCGGTTTCGGTGAGCTCTTCAGTGTTCTGAGCCACGATTCTCCTTGAAAATTCTAGTGTCGGGTGGCCAGGACTACTGAGTGACCTGGGAGATGTCGAACGGCTTCGGCTGCTGGGCGACATGCGGGTGCTCTGCACCTGCATAGACGCGCAGCTTCTTCAGCTGGGCCGTTCCGAGCTTGTTATGTGGCAACATGCCCTTGACCGCCTGGTACGCAGCGCGGGTGGGGTAGCGCGAGACCATCTCGTTGAAGGTCAGCGACTTGATGCCGCCGGGAAAGCCGGAGTGGCGCCAGTAGCGCTTCTTCTCGGCCTTGTCGCCGGTCATGGCGACCTTCTCGGCGTTGATGATGATGACGAAGTCGCCCATGTCCTGGTGTGGGACGAAGGTCGGCTTGTGCTTGCCGCGCAGCAGCGCAGCAGTCTGTGAGGCGAGACGGCCCAGCACGACGTCAGTCGCGTCGATGACGTGCCACTGGGCGTCGGCGTCGCCAGGCTTCGGGGTGTACGTACGCACGTTGGTATGCCTTCGGTCGATGTTCTACGGTTCAGCGCACTGGACTCTCTGGTGTGTGAGAGGCACCGAGTGTCAGTGACTGTTTCTTCGCGAGTGCGACGTCCGGATTCCCAGGTGAGGACTGGGAAGAGACCGGGCCCGTGGGTTCCCCTGCAGTCCGCGGAGGCTGACGACCATGCAACTGAGCCGCCTCGACACGGACCCACGCAGGGGTGGACACGCACAACAACCAACAACTATACAGAGCACCCCCGCCTTTGAGCAAAGTCACGCTCCAGGACCCCTGCCGGTGACCTGTTCTCCGGGCGGGGACGCGGCTGATCCTGCTGTGTTCCCAGCGCTGGATCGGCTGGGTCCTCAGGGCCGCCTCATCGGGTCTTCGCGGCGCGAGGAGCCTTCGCGTAGGCGGTGTCTGACATGTCTTCAAGCTCGCGCCCGTTGGTCTCCGGGACCCATTTGAGCACGAAGAACATCGAGAGCAGCGCCGAGGCCGCGTAGAAGCCGTAGGCGAAGACCAGCGAGAACGCGGCCATCTCGGGGAAGAGCATCGAGATCAGGAAGTTCGCCGCCCAGTTTGCGGAGGCGGTGACGCCCAGGGCCACCGCGCGGATCCGGTTGGGGAACATCTCCCCCAGCAGGACCCACATGAACGGTCCCCAGGTGGCGCCGAAGAAGAGCACGAAGACATTCGCGGAGACCAGCGCGACCATGCCCCAGGCACCCGGCAGGGAGACCAGCTCCTCGCCGTCGGCGCCCACGGTGACCACCGCCTGGCTGAACGCCACGGCCATCATGCCCAGTCCCGCCGCCATGCCGGCTGAGCCGACGGCGAGCGGGATGCGGCGACCCACCCTGTCCACGATGATGATGCCGATGACGGTGGCCACGATGTTCACGCTGGTGGTGATGATCTGGACCAGGAACGCCTGGTCCTCGGCGATCCCCACGGCCTGCCACAGGGTGTTGGAGTAGTAGAAGATGACGTTGATGCCGACGAACTGCTGGAAGACCGCGAGGCCCAGACCCACCCAGACGATGGGCGTGAGCCTGCCGCTGACGATGAGGTCGCGGAACTTCTGCCTCGCCTCCAGGTTGATGGTCTCGCGGACCTCTTTGATCTTCTGCGCGATCGCAGACTCACCCTGGATGCCGACGATCTCCTCGAGCACCTTGGCCGCCTGCTTCTCGCGACCGCGGGAGACCAGGTAGCGCGGCGATTCGGGGATCGAGGAGGCCAGCAGGCCGTAGAGCAGCGCCGGTCCTGCCTCCAGCAGGAACATCCAGCGCCAGGCCTCCAGACCGAACCACAGCTCCTCGGCCGCACCGTCGGCGACGTTGGCGATGAAGGCGTTGGAGGAGGCAGCCATGAAGATGCCGACCACGATCGCGAGCTGCCAGGTCGAGCCGAGGCGTCCACGCAGGTGCGTCGGGGCGACCTCGGCGATGTAGGCCGGGGCGATCACCGAGGCCATGCCGACGCCGATGCCGCCGAGCACCCGCCAGAGCACCAGGTCGACGGCGCCGAACGCCAGGCCGGAGCCGATCGCGGAGACGAAGAACAGTGCGGCGGCGACCATCATGGCGCGCTGGCGGCCGATGCGGTCAGAGAGGCTGCCGCCGGCCCAGGCGCCGATCATGCAGCCCAGCAGGGCCGAGGAGACGGTGAAGCCGACAGCGATGTCTGAGAGGTCGAACTGGGCCTGAATGGGACCGACGGCCCCATTGATCACCGCCGTGTCGAAGCCGAAGAGGAAGCCGCCGAACGCGGCGACCAGGACGACCCAGGCGACGCCGCCGATGCCGGAGTCCTGCGAGCGAGAGGTGATGCTCATCAGTGGTTGGTTCCTTTGCAGGTCAGGGATGAGGGCCTTCGTCGGTGAAGGCGAGCCCGAACGATTATGGTCCTCGATCGTGAACCTCGCGACTCCCGCGACCCCGGTTGACGCTGCCTCAGAAGCGGTGACGCGAGTGTCCTGCCCAGCACTGACAGGGCACTCCAGCCGGACTGACCTGTCCGGGGCGGCGGTCTGCTGTGACTGATATCACAGCAGGTCCCGACTCTCAGCCCTGCTCAGCAGGCTGCCGGAGCGCTCGGGTCTGTTCCGCGCGGCGGCCCAGCTGCTCGTCTGCCGGGTATTGGACGGACTCCAGCACCAGGCCGCCGGGCGGGGCCAGACGGACCCGCTGGTCCCAGACCGGCTCGGCGAGCCGGCTCATCAGCCAGCCGGGGGCCCGGCGCCCCTCCCCCACGTCCAGGCAGGCCCCCATCAGGGCGCGCACCATGTGGTGGCAGAAGGCGTCGGCGGTGAGCGCGGCGAGGATCACGCCGTCGGCGTCCCGGTGGATGCTGAAGTCATGCAGCTCCCGGATGGTGGTGCTGCGCTCCCGGGGCCGGCAGAAGCTGCCATAGTCCTGCAGTCCGGCCACGGAGGCGGCCTCGAGCCTCATCAGCTCAGCGTTCAGGGGCACCCGGTGCCACGCCGTGTCCAGGCGACGCAGCGGGTCGCGGTGGGAGGCGGCGTCGGCGATGCGGTAGCGGTAGGTGCGGCTCAGCGCGGAGAACCTCGCGTCGAAGTCCTGCGACACGATGGCAGCGGCGAAGACGACGACGGCGCCGCGCTCACCGTGCAGAACCCCGGTCAGGCGGCGCACGAGCGCCTCCTCCGGGGTGATCCCTCGGTCTCGACCCAGATTTGCATACTCGGCCAAGCTCAGGTCGAGGTGGACCACCTGCCCCCGGGCATGGACTCCGGCGTCGGTGCGTCCGGCCACGATAAGCGGCACCTCGCGGCGCAGGAGGGTGGCCAGGCCCTCACGCAGGGCTCCCTCCACGGTGCGAAGCCCAGGCTGGACGGCCCACCCGTGGAACGCGCTTCCGTCATAGGCCAGGTCCAGACGCACCCGCAGGGTCAGGCACTGCGGGTCTTCGCGGATGTTCATGCGTTGCCCCCTGTACGTGCAGAGTTCGATGCGGGCTCAGCTGCAGACACGTCAGGCGCCCGCGATCGCTGAGATCGGGGGCGCCTGACGAATGCGTGCTGAAGGGTCTACTTCTGACCCTCGGCCTCGGTGGACTCCGACGCAGCGGACTCCGACTCGGTGGCCGCAGCCTCGGTGGACTCGACCTCGGTGGTCTCCTCCTGCGCCGGCTGCTGGGCGGGGGTCGCGGTGGCCTGTTCGGCCTCCCTGACCACTGCCTGCTTCGGCGAGACGGGCTCCATGACGAGCTCGATGACAGCCATCGGAGCGTTGTCGCCCTTGCGGTTGCCGATCTTCACGATGCGGGTGTAGCCGCCTTCGCGCTCGGCCATGGCCGGGGCGATCACGGTGAACAGCTCGTGGACGATGGCCTGGTTGGTCGCGCTGTTGGCGCTGATCTTGCCGACCACGCGACGGCGAGCAGCGATGTCGCCCTGCTTCGCCATCGTGATCAGACGCTCGGCGTAGGGGCGGAGGCGCTTGGCCTTGGTCAGCGTGGTGGTGATCGCGCGGTGCTCGAACAGGTTGGCGGAAAGGTTCGCCAACATCATCTTCTCGTGCGACGGGCTGCCGCCCAGGCGCGGACCCTTGGTGGGGGTAGGCATGGTCTGGTTCTCCTTGAGTGGTGCGCAGTCAGTTCAGTTGAACGTCAGCGCGAATAGTTGTCGTGGGCCGCAGTTCTCTAGAACCGCTGCTGCTCTTCTTCGACGTAGTCCTCGTCGCCAGCTTCCTGGAAGCGAGCCGCGGTCGGGTCGAAGCCTGCCGGGGAGTCCTTGAGGCTCAGACCAAGCTCGACGAGCTTGTCCTTGACCTCGTCGATGGACTTGGCACCGAAGTTCCGGATGTCCATCAGATCGGCCTCTGAACGTGCCACGAGCTCACCCACGCTGTGGATGCCCTCGCGCTTGAGGCAGTTGTAGGAGCGCACCGTCAGTTCCAGGTCCTCGATGGGCAGAGCCATGTCGGCAGCCAGCGCGGCGTCGGTCGGCGAAGGGCCGATCTCGATGCCCTCGGCTGCGACATTGAGCTCGCGAGCCAGCGAGAAGAGCTCGACCAGGGTGGTGCCTGCCGATGCCAGGGCATCGCGGGGCTCCATGGACGACTTGGTCTCCACGTCGACGGTGAGCTTGTCGAAGTCGGTGCGCTGCTCCACACGAGTCGCCTCGACCTTGAAGGAGACCTTCAGGACCGGGGAGTAGATGGAGTCAACCGGGATCCGGCCGATCTCTGCGTCGGCCATCTTGTTCTGTGCCGCCGAGACGTAGCCGCGGCCGCGTTCGACGGTCAGCTCCATGTCGAGCTTGCCGTGCTCGTTCAGCGTGGCGAGGTGGAGGTCCGGGTTGTGGAACTCCACGCCTGCCGGCGGAGTGATGTCCGCCGCGGTGACGGGACCGGGGCCCTCCTTGCGGAGGTATGCGACGACGGGCTCATCATGCTCGGAAGAGACGGAGAGTCGCTTCACGTTGAGGATGAGCTCGGTGACGTCTTCCTTGGTGCCGGCGATGGTGGTGAACTCGTGGAGCACACCATCGATCCGAACGCTGGTGACGGCCGCACCGGGGATGGAGGAGAGCAGGGTGCGACGCATGGAGTTGCCCAGGGTATAGCCGAAGCCGGGCTCGAGGGGCTCGATGACGAAGCGGGAGCGATTGTCGGCGACAACTTCTTCGGTCAGCGTGGGGCGCTGTGCAATGAGCACTGATTGTTCCTTTCAGAGTGCGTCCGCTATTTGACGCATTCTCACTGAGTAATGATGCTCGGCCTGCCCCCGGCGTTGCGGCCGGGGGCAGACTCTAATGTCTTGTTAAAGAAGTTTGCTCAGACGCGACGGCGCTTGGGCGGGCGGCAACCGTTGTGCGCGCTCGGGGTGACGTCCGAGATGGAGCCGACCTCCAGGCCTGCGGCCTGGAGCGAGCGGATCGCGGTTTCGCGTCCCGAACCGGGTCCCTTGACGAAGACCTCGACCTTTTTCATCCCGTGCTCCTGTGCGCGCTTCGCGGCCTGCTCGGCGGCGAGCTGCGCGGCGAAAGGAGTCGACTTGCGTGAACCCTTGAATCCAACTTCACCTGAGGACGCCCAGGACACCACTGCGCCCTGGGGATCGGTGATGGAGACGATGGTGTTGTTGAAGGTCGACTTGATGTGAGCCTGACCCTGGGTGATGTTCTTGCTGACTTTGCGGCGCGGCTTGCGTGCCGCTGCGCGTGACTTTGGTGGCATTTCTTCTCCGTGACTGAGTTCTTCGGATCAACTGCTGACTCGGTGTGAGCCTGCGCTGCTGAACTACTTCTTCTTACCTGCGACGGTCTTCTTCGAGCCCTTGCGGGTACGAGCGTTGGTCTTGGTGCGCTGACCGCGGACCGGAAGGCCGCGACGGTGGCGGATACCTTCGTAAGAGCCGATCTCCACCTTGCGGCGAATGTCAGCAGCGACCTCACGACGAAGGTCACCCTCGACGGTGAGATTGCTCTCGATGTAGTCACGCAGAGAGATCAGCTGATCGTCAGTCAGATCCTTCACGCGGGTACCTGCTTCGATACCGATTGCTTCAACGGCTGCTTCGGCGCTGGTGCGCCCAACGCCGTAGATATAAGTGAGTGCGATCACCGTGCGCTTTTCGCGCGGGATGTCTACACCTGCCAGACGTGCCACAGTGGCAGTCCTCCTTGTTCTCTTCCGAAGGTCTCAAGCAGTGCAATTCCCTCTGGGACCTGAACGGTCCGACATCGGAGGTGATGTCATCAGCGGGTCCCCGGCCTTCGGAAACCGGGGGTGTGCTCGTCCAGCTCAGTGACGGGCTGCACTGCATATGATGTGAGCTGTCCAGCGCGGGTGCGCCCTCACTTACGTGATGTAAGTGAAGGACTCAGCCCTGGCGCTGCTTGTGGCGTGGGTTCGACTTGCAGATCACACGGATCACGCCGCTGCGGCGGATGACTTTGCAGTCAGTGCAGATCTGCTTCACGCTCGGCTGAACCTTCATGGGTTCTCCTCTTATTCGGTCGCGTGCGACAGTTTTTTACGTTGACCGACGCGTTCGGCTACTCACTTGTAGCGGTAGACGATGCGCCCACGGTTGAGGTCATACGGGCTCATCTCCACCACTACGCGGTCCTCGGGGAGGATGCGAATGTAGTGCTGGCGCATCTTGCCCGAAATGGTCGCGAGGACGACGTGCTCGTTCTCCAGACGCACGCGGAACATTGCATTCGGCAGGGCTTCAGAAACCCGGCCCTCTACTTCGATGACGCCTTCTTTTTTACCCATATGCTCCACATACCGTTCGCGACCCCGAGCCCTCCGAAGCCCACACTGCGGCGCAGTGCAGTTCCAGATGACCGAGGGGTCTGATTCGATTGCTGCGGCGCCTCTGCATCATGCATGCCGGCACAGTATGCAGGCATGCAGAACGAGAGAGACAACCAGCAGTACAGCCTACAGGACGGTTCCGCCCTGGACAACTTCAGTTCAGAGAGGGCGACGACTCATCTGACGTCGCCGCGCCGACTCTGCTCGGGCGCTAAGGAAGCGGCACCGGTGTCACGCCCAACGGCGCGAGCGCCGCGGCCCCGCCGTCTGCGGCGGTCAGCACCCAGATCCCGTCCTCATGACGTGCCACCGAGTGCTCCCACTGGCTTGCGCGGGAGCGATCGCTGGTGACCACCGTCCAGTCATCGTCGAGCACCTCGGTCTCGATGCCGCCGCGGGTGAGCATCGGCTCGATGGCCAGCGCCATGCCGGGGCGGATCTTGGCGCCCTTCATGCCGGTGGAGTAGTTGAACACATCCGGGGGCATGTGCATCTGCGATCCGATGCCGTGGCCCACGTAGTCCTCCAGGATCCCGAGCTTCCTGCCGGGCTGGGCCGAGACGTAGTCCTCGATCGCCTCGCCGATCTCGCCGGTGCTCTTGGCGGTCGCGAATGCCGCAATCCCCCGCCACATGGCCGCCTCCGTGATCGCCGAGAGCCGTTCGTCCTCAGGGTCCGCGGTGCCGTCCTGGGAGGACCCCAGGATCCGGGTGCGGGCCGAGTCGGAGTGCCAGCCTTCGATGATGCAGCCGCCGTCGATCTTGAGCACGTCCCCGGGCTGCAGGACCCGCTCCCCCGGTATCCCGTGGACGACCTCTTCGTTGACCGAGGCACAGATGTAGCCGGGGAACCCGTGGTAGTTCAAGAAGTTGGGCTTCGCGCCGCGGGCGGTGATGACCTCGGCGAACACGTCGTTGAGCTCCCCGGTGGTCACGCCCGGCACGGCCGTCGCCAGCGTGGCCTCCAGGGCCTCGTTGAGGATCGCGCCCGCCGCGGCCATATGACGCAGCTGCTGCTCCGACTTCAGCTCGATCCGGCTGCGCGAGAACATCAGGACTTCAGTGCTTCCATGATGCGTGAGTTGACCTCGTCCATGGGGCCCAGCCCGTCGACGCGGCGCACGAGCCCGCGGGAGTCATATTCAGCGATCATCGGCGCGGTCTCGGATTCGAAGATCTCCAGCCGACGGCGGATGGCGCCCTCGTCGGCGTCGTCCTCCCGGCCTTCGATCTCTGCGCGCTTCTTCAGCCGAGTGATCAGCTCCTCGCGGTCAGCCGTGAGCTCCAGCACCACATCGAGGCTCACATCCAGACGCGAGAGCATCTCATCGAGCGCGGCGACCTGCGTCCGGTTTCGCGGGTAGCCATCGAGCAGGAATCCGTTCTCCGCATCCTTCCAGGTGAGTCGATCTTCGACCATCCGGTTGGTGACCGAGTCCGGGACGAGGTCGCCGGCGTCGACATAGCCCTGCGCCTCGCGTCCGAGCTCGGTCTGCTCCTTGATGTTCACCCGAAAGATGTCACCGGTGGAGATGGCGACGATGCCAAGGTCCTCGGAGATCCGCTTCGACTGGGTTCCCTTGCCTGAACCGGCCGGTCCAACTATCAACATGCGCGTCATCGCAGCAACCCTTCATAGTTTCGTTGTTCCATCTGTGCGTTGATCTGTTTGACCGTGGTCAGCCCGACGCCGACCATGATGAGGATCGAGGTGCCGCCGAACGGGAAGTTCTGGTTCGCCCCGATCAGGACGAAGGCGATCAGCGGGATCAGCGCGATCAGGCCCAGGTAGAGCGCGCCGGGGAAGGTGATCCGGGAGATCACGTAGGCGAGATAGCTCTCGGTGGGCTTGCCCGCGCGGATTCCGGGGATGAACCCACCGAACTTGCGCATGTTCTCGGCGACCTCGTTCGGGTTGAACGTGATGGTCACGTAGAAGTAGGTGAAGAAGATGGTCATCATGAAGAACGCGGCCATGTAGAGCGGGTGCGTTCCGCCCACGAAGTACGTCTGGATGAACTGGATGAAGGCCGAGGGCTCCTCACCGGGACCGGGCTGGTTGAACTGGGCCAGCACCGAGGGGAGCATCAGGACCGAGGAGGCGAAGATGACCGGGATGACGCCGGCCATGTTGACCTTGATCGGGATGTAGGTGGAGGTCCCGCCGACCGTGCGGCGGCCCACCTGGCGCTTGGCGTACTGGACCGGCACGCGACGCTGGGACTGCTCCACGAAGACCACGGCGGCGATGGTGACCAGACCGATGAGCATCACCATGCCGAAGGTCCGCCAGCCCTGGGTGGTCCAGATCTCGCCCATGGCGCCGGGGAACCCGGCGGCGATGGAGACGAAGATCAGGATGGACATGCCGTTGCCGACGCCGCGCTCGGTGATCTGCTCGCCGAGCCACATGATCAGCGCGACACCGGTGACCATGGCCAGGATCATCAGCAGCACGACCGGAAGCACGTCGTTGGTGATGATCGGGATGTCGCAGCCCAGCAGCGCACCGGTGCGGGCCATGGAGACCAGGGTGGTGGCGTTGAGCAGGGCCAGCGCGATGGTGAGGTAGCGCGTGTACTGGGTCAGCTTGGACTGCCCCTGCGCACCCTCCCGCTGGAGGTTCTCGAACCGCGGGATGACCACGCGCAGCAGCTGCACGATGATGGCCGCGGTGATGTAGGGCATGATCCCGAGCGCGAAGATGGACACCTGGAGCATGGCCCCGCCGGAGAACATGTTCACGAAGGAATAGAGGCCGCCCTCAGTGGTCCCCAGTGCCAGACATTGCTGCACTGCTGAGTAGTCCACCCCGGGTGCCGGGATGAATGCGCCGATGCGGTAGATCGCGATGATCGCGATGGTGAACCAGATCTTTCGACGCAGGTCGGGTGTCTTGAACACCCTTGCGATCGCGCTGAACAAGCGGCCTCCTGATGCGTGAATTGCCGTTGCGCGGCCTTCGGCCACACAGTCAGTCATACTAACGCGCGGTGCGCACGGGGAAAGAATCCTGCGGCCGGAGTCGGCCCGGATATGACAAGACCCCCGTGGGAACCACGGGGGTCTTGATCATTGATGAGCCGATCAGGCCTGCTTGGAAGCAGCCTTCAGCGCCAGCTGCTCGGTGGAACCACCGGCAGCCTTGATCTTCTCTTCGGCGCTGGCCGAGAAGGCGTGAGCCTTCACGGACACGGCGACAGAGATCTCACCGGAGCCGAGGACCTTCACCGGGCGGCCCTTGCGAGCAGCCCCCTTGGCGATGAGGTCATCAGCAGTGACGTCGCCGCCCTCGGGGAACATCTCGCCGAGCTTGGTCAGGTTGACCGGCGAGTACTCCACGCGGAACGGGTTCTTGAAGCCGCGCAGCTTCGGAAGGCGCATGTACAGCGGAAGCTGACCACCCTCGAAGCCGGCGCGGACCTGGTAACGGGCCTTCGTGCCCTTGGTACCACGGCCTGCGGTCTTGCCCTTGGAGGCTTCACCACGTCCCACACGGGTGCGGGACTTCTTGGCGCCGCGTGCTGGACGCAGATCGTGGACCTTGAGGACGTTGGATTCTGCAGCGGTGTTCTCTGGCATCCTTAGTTCGCCTCCTCAGCCTTCACTAGATGCTTCACACTGTTGAGCATGCCCACGGTCACGGCGTCTGCGTCACGGACCACGGTGTGGCCGATCCGCTTCAGGCCGAGCGAGCGAACAGTCTCGCGGTGCTTGGGGTTGGCGCCGATCAGGGACTTCACCTGGGTCACGGTGAGCTTGTGCTCACCGATCTTCAGGTTCCGCGCGGTGTTGTAATTGACGGTACTGCGCAAAGTCATGCACCTGCCTTCTGTGCACGGGCTTCGCGGTCAGCCGCCATCGTGCGCAGCATCCGGGCCGGTGCGATCTCGTCGAGAGCCTTGCCGCGGCGTGCTGCCACGGCTTCGGGCTCTTCGAGCTGCTTGAGGGCGTCGATGGTGCCGTGAACGATGTTGATGGCGTTCACCGAGCCCATGGACTTGGTCAGCACGTCGTGAATGCCTGCGCATTCCAGGACTGCGCGGACCGGACCGCCGGCGATCACACCGGTACCCGGTGCGGCCGGACGAAGCAGGACGACACCGGCAGCATCCTCACCCTTGACCAGGTGCGGGATGGTGGAGCCGACGCGCGGGACGCGGAAGAAGCTCTTCTTGGCCTCTTCCACACCCTTGGCGATGGCAGCCGGGACTTCCTTGGCCTTGCCGTAGCCGACGCCGACCAGGCCGTCGCCGTCTCCGACGATGACCAGGGCGGTGAAGCTGAAGCGACGACCGCCCTTGACGACCTTCGACACTCGGTTGATGGTCACGACGCGCTCGAGGAACTTGTCCTTCTCCTCTTCGCGCCCGCCACGACCACCACGACCGCCGCGGCCGCCGCCTTCGCTGCGACCACCACGAGCGCCGCGGTTGTCACCGCGGCCGCCGCGCTCACCGCGAGCAGCATTGCTGTTCTCGCCGGCGGCCTGAGTCTGCGGTGCAGTCTCGGGGGCGGCGGTTTCCTTGGCCTCAGTCACAGACGAGTCCTTCTCAGGGTTGTTTGCGTTCTCACTCACAGCTTCAGACCACCTTCCCGGGCGCCGTCGGCGACGGCGGCCACGCGACCGTGGTACTTGTTGCCGCCGCGGTCGAAGACCACAGCGTCGATGCCGGCTGCCTTGGCGCGCTCAGCGACCATTTCGCCGACCTTCTTCGCCTTGGCGGTCTTGTCGCCGTCGAAGCTGCGCAGGTCTGCCTCCATAGTGGTGGCGGAGACCAGGGTCGTGCCCTCGAGGTCGTTGACGACCTGAGCGACCATGTGACGAGCAGAGCGGTTGACCACCAGGCGCGGACGCTCAGCGGAACCGTTGAGCTTCTTGCGCAGGCGGAGGTGGCGGCGGCCGCGGGCAGCGGATTTGGACTTGCCCTTGATACCAATAGCCATGGTTTACTTACCTGCCTTTCCAGCCTTGCGGCGAACCTGCTCGCCCTCGTAACGCACGCCCTTGCCCTTGTACGGGTCAGGCCTGCGCAGTTTGCGGATGTTGGCGGCGACCTCGCCGACCTGCTGCTTGTCGATCCCGCTGACAGCCAGCTTGGTGGCGGTCGCAACCTCGAAGGTGATGCCCTCAGGGGCCTTCACCGGAACGGGGTGCGAGTAGCCGAGTGCGAACTCCAGGTCGGAGCCCTTGGCCAGCACACGGTAACCGGTGCCGACGATCTCGAGCTTCTTGGAGTAGCCCTCGGTGACACCGATGATCATGTTGTTGATCAGGGTGCGGGTCAGGCCGTGGAGTGAACGCGATTCGCGCTCATCGTTGGGACGGGACACCGTAAGGGTGCCGTCCTCTTCTGAGACGGTGATGCCTTCGGCAAGAGTGCGGGAGAGTTCGCCCTTGGGCCCCTTGACGGAGACCTGGCGACCTTCCAGCTTGACCTCGACGCCGGCAGGGATGGTGATCGGAAGACGACCGATGCGTGACATAGTGCTTCGACTCCTTCCGGTTACCAGACGTAGGCGAGGACTTCCCCACCTACACCCTTCTTGGCTGCCTGCCGGTCAGTGAGGAGACCGGAGGACGTGGACAGGATCGCGATGCCGAGGCCGCCCAGAACGTGCGGGAGGTTGGTGGACTTCGCGTACACCCGGAGACCGGGCTTGGAGATGCGGCGCAGGCCGGCGATCGAACGCTCACGGTTCGGGCCGAACTTGAGGTCGATGGCCAGGGTCTTGCCGACCTCGGCCTCCTCTTCGCGCCATTCGGAGATGTAGCCTTCCGCCTTCAGGATGTCAGCCAAGCGAACCTTCAGCTTGGAGCTTGGCATCGAGACCTGATCGTGGAAAGCCGAGTTGGCATTGCGCAGACGTGTCAGCATGTCTGCAACTGGGTCAGTCATTGTCATGAGGGGCTTCTGCCCTTCCTCGCCGTGGTTTCAGATCTCCGAAGGAACTCGATCCCCCGAGGTGAGTCGGGGGGTTCGGAACCTTTGGTGAAAGGACCTGCGGCGTAGTTACTGTTATTCGGTCTTGAAGGGGAAGCCCAGCGCCTTGAGCAGCGCGCGGCCTTCCTCATCAGTCTTCGCGGTGGTCACCACAGTGATGTCCATGCCGCGAGGGCGATCGATCTTGTCCTGATCGATCTCGTGGAACACCGACTGTTCGGTCAGACCGAAGGTGTAGTTGCCGTTGCCGTCGAACTGCTTGCCGCTGAGTCCGCGGAAATCGCGGATACGGGGCAGTGCGAGGGTCACCAGGCGGTCCACAAACTCCCACATGCGGTCGCCACGCAGCGTGGTGTGCGTGCCGATCGGCTGTCCTTCGCGCAGCTTGAACTGAGCGATGGACTTCCGAGCGCGAGTCACCTTGGGCTTCTGACCGGTGATCTTGGTCAGGTCCTCGATGGCGCCCTGGATGAGCTTGGAATCGCGAGCTGCCTCGCCGACGCCCATGTTGACCACGACCTTGACCAGGCCGGGGACCTCCATGACGTTGGAGTATCCAAACTCTTCCTGCAGCGTGGAGCGGATCTCCGCGCGGTACTTGCCCTTGAGCCGTGGGGTGGTCTTCTCAGTCTCGCTCTGAACCTCAGTCATCACAGGTCCTTTCCGGAAGCTTTGGCGAAGCGGATGCGCACGGTCTTGCTGACGCCATCACGCTCCACGGTCTCCTGCCGGTAGCCGACGCGAGTGGGCTTGCCCGTCTCGGGGTCAACCACAGCGACGTTGGAGATGTGGATAGCAGCCTCAGACTCCACGATGCCGCCCTCGGTGCTGCCGAACTGGCCGGCACGGAGGTGACGCTTCACGCGGTTGACGCCCTCTACGAGGACGCGTTCCTTCTGAGGCAGGACCTGCAGGACCTTGCCCTGCTTGCCCTTGTCTTTGCCGGTGAGGATCTGGACGAGGTCGTCCTTCTTGATCTTGGCCATGAGTCAGAGCACCTCCGGGGCGAGCGAGACGATCTTCATGAACTTCTTCTCGCGCAGCTCGCGACCGACGGGCCCGAAGATACGGGTTCCGCGCGGTTCAGGAGTCTCACCCTTGAGGATCACAGCAGCGTTCTCGTCGAAGCTGATGTATGACCCGTCGTTGCGACGGATCTTCTTCTTGGTGCGCACGACAACAGCCTTGATGACGTCGCCCTTCTTGACGTTGCCGCCCGGAATTGCGTCCTTGACGGTGGCGACGAATGTGTCGCCGATACCTGCATAGCGGCGTCCGGATCCACCGAGGACACGGATGACAAGGACTTCCTTGGCACCGGTGTTATCGGCGATCTTGAGCCGCGATTCCTGTTGAATCACTTGTTTTCTCCTGTCGTCTCACTGGTTCTCGGACTCGTGCCGAGCCTTGTGGAACTTCTAGCCTGAGTCGGACACCTTCACGCGGCGATCAAACCGCTTCGGGCATGTGGTCCGACTTACCTGACAAGTCCCCTGGCCGCTTACCCACACACTCTCCGTCCCTCACGGGACGGGCAGCTGAATGCATGGCCGAGGCGGCGTTTCCCGGGGCCCCGAGGGGCCCTTTCGGGGACGTGCGCTGTCCTTTGAGGTGGATAGCCTCATCTAAAAGGGCGCACAGCCTCAATATCCTACACGAGATACACCGAGGGCCCAACTCCCGCACCCTGGGGTGCAGCAGTCGGGCCCTCGGAGGCACGCAGGCGCTCTCGGTGCTCCGGCGTCAGCGGCAGCAGCTGCTGCGCCGATCCCGGAGCACCGGAATCACTCTGCCTTTTCGACGATCTCGGCCAGCCGCCAGCGCTTGGCTGCGGACAGCGGACGGGTCTCGGCGATCACCACGGTGTCGCCGACACCTGCCTGCTCGTTCTCATCGTGTGCCATGAACTTCGTGTGCCGCTTCATGATCTTGCCGTACAGACCATGCTTGCGACGGTCCTCGACCTCGACGACGATGGTTTTATTCATCTTGTCGGAGACGACGACGCCACGCAGGGTCTTGCGGTCATTGCGGGTCTCTGCAGTTGCTTCACTCATGCTCAGTCCTCAGTCTTCTTCTCGTTCTGCTCATCAGCCGAATCCGAGGAGTCCGCGGCGGCATCGACATTCTCGCGAATGCCCAGCTCCCGCTCACGCACCACGGTGTAGATCCGGGCGATGTCGCGCTTGATGTCCTTCAACCGGCTGGAGCTCTCCAGCTGGCCGGTGGCGGACTGGAAGCGGAGGTTGAACAGCTCTTCCTTGGAAGAGCGCAGCGCCTCTGACAGGCCTGCTGAGTCCATCTCTGCGAGCTTCTCAACGGTCAGCTCTTTGGTTCCAACTGCCATTGTCACTCACCACTCTCTCGGCTGATCACGCGTGCCCTCATGGGCAGCTTGTGGATTGCCAGGCGGAGCGCCTCTTTGGCGACTTCCTCCGTGACACCGGACAGCTCGAACATGATGCGTCCGGGCTTGACGTTGGCGATCCACCACTCGGGAGAACCCTTGCCGGAGCCCATGCGGACCTCGGCAGGCTTCTTCGTCAGCGGCTGGTCCGGGTAGATGTTGATCCAGACCTTGCCGCCACGCTTGATGTGGCGGGTCATGGCGATACGCGCAGATTCGATCTGGCGGTTCGTCACGTAGGCGGGATCAAGGGCCTGGATGCCGTACTCGCCGAAGGCGAGCTCGGTTCCACCCTTGGCCCGCCCGCGGCGCTTGGGCCGGTGCGGCTTGCGGTACTTGACTCGGCGGGGCATCAACATCAGCTCTGCCCTCCTTCAGCACCAGATCCGGCTTCGGCGGGTGCCTGGGCACCGGCTTCGCGACCGCGGCCTGGGCCACGACGACGACGCTCTTCGCCTCCACCACGGGGTCCACCACGACCACCACGGGCTCCACCGCGACCGGAAGGCTGTGCAGCCTGCTGGGCGGCGAGTTCCTTGGCGGTGAGATCGCCCTTGTAGACCCAGACCTTCACACCGATGCGGCCGAAGGTGGTCTTGGCCTCGTGCTTGCCGAAGTCGATGTTCGCGCGCAGGGTGTGCAGCGGAACGCGACCTTCGCGGTAGAACTCGGAGCGGGACATCTCTGCACCGCCGAGGCGACCGGCGCACTGGATACGAATACCCTTTGCCCCTGAACGCATCGCCGAGGTGATGGCCTTCTTCATCGCGCGGCGGAAGGCCACACGAGCCGCGAGCTGCTCGGCCACACCCTGGGCGACCAGCTGAGCATCGGTCTCGGGGCTCTTGACCTCGAGGATGTTCAGCTGGATCTGCTTGGCGGTGAGCTTCTCCAGCTCGCTGCGGATCCGGTCCGCCTCGGCGCCGCGGCGACCGATGACGATGCCTGGCCGCGCAGTGTGGATATCCACACGAACACGATCGCGGGTGCGCTCGATCTCAACCTTCGAGATGCCGGCGCGCTCCACGGACTTGGCCAGGAGTTCCCGAATCTGGACATCCTCTTTCACGAAGTCCTTGTATCGCTGACCGGCCTTGGTCGAGTCGGCGTACCAGTGCGAAACGTGGTCAGTGGTGATGCCCAGACGGAAACCATTGGGGTTGATCTTCTGTCCCACTACTGATCCCCACCTTTCTCTTCGGCGCCGACCACGATGGTCACGTGGCTGGTGCGCTTGTTGATGCGGAACGCCCGGCCTTGAGCCCTGGGTCGGAACCGCTTCATGGTCGGGCCTTCGTCGACGCGTGCCTCGGTGATGAAGAAGGCGTCCTCGTTAAAGGCGACTCCTTCCTTGTCTGCGTGCTGGCGAGCATTCGCCAGCGCAGAAGCGACCACCTTGGCCACCGGCTCTGTAGCGCCCTGAGGGGCGAACTTCAGAATTGCCAGTGCTTCGTTGGCCTGCTTGCCGCGGACAAGGTCGACGACGCGCCGGGCCTTCATAGGCGTCACACGCAGGTAGCGCGCAATTGCCTTGGCTTCCATTGCTTTCCTTCTCTCGTCTTGTGACACGAAGTACAAGCTCGCAGATCGTTCCTCGGATGAGGAAGCGATCAGCGGCGCTTGCCCTTCTTGTCGTCCTTCACATGGCCGCGGAATGTACGCGTCGGAGCGAACTCGCCGAGCTTGTGCCCGACCATCGACTCAGTGATGAACACGGGGATGTGCTTGCGTCCGTCGTGCACAGCCAGAGTGTGGCCGAGCATGTCGGGGATGATCATGGAACGGCGGGACCATGTCTTGATGACATTCTTGGTGCCCTTTTCGTTCTCAGCGACGACCTTGAGGTACAGGTGCTGATCTACGAAGGGGCCCTTCTTCAAGCTGCGTGGCATGTCTCCAGGCTCCTATCGCTTGTTCTTGGTACGACGGCGACGCACGATGAGCTTGTCGCTTGCCTTGTTCGGACGGCGGGTGCGCCCTTCCGGCTTGCCATTCGGGTTGACCGGATGACGACCGCCGGAGGTCTTGCCTTCGCCACCACCGTGCGGGTGGTCGACCGGGTTCATCACAACACCGCGGACGGTCGGACGAACGCCCTTCCAGCGCATGCGTCCAGCCTTGCCCCAGTTGATGTTGGACTGCTCGGCGTTGCCCACGGCGCCGATGGTCGCACGGCAGCGCACGTCGACGTTGCGGACCTCGCCGGAGGGCAGACGCAGCTGGGCGAACTTGCCCTCGCGGGCCACCAGCTGGATGCCTGCACCTGCGGAGCGGCCGAGCTTGGCGCCGCCTGCTGGCCGCAGCTCCACCGCGTGCACCACGGTGCCGAGTGGGATGTTGCGCAGCGGCAGGTTGTTGCCCGGCTTGATGTCAGCGTTGGGGCCGGACTCCACGGCAGCACCCTGCTCCAGCTTGGCCGGAGCCAGGATGTAGCGCTTGGTGCCATCGATGAAGTGCAGCAGCGCGATACGAGCGGTGCGGTTCGGGTCATACTCGATGTGAGCGACCTTCGCCGGCACGCCGTCCTTGTCTGCGCGACGGAAATCGATCACACGGTACTGGCGCTTGTGGCCACCACCCTTGTGACGTGTGGTGATCTTGCCCGAGCTGTTTCGGCCGCCAGTCTTGGACAGCGGACGCAGCAAGGACTTCTCCGGGGTGTCCCGGGTGATCTCTGCAAAGTCGGCCACAGACGAGCCGCGTTGGCCCGGTGTGTTCGGCTTGAGGTTACGGATAGCCATATTCTTCTTCCTCGATCAAGTGGTTCCGATCAGCCGATCAGGCTGCGGATCCTCCGAAGATGTCAATGTTGTGTCCCTCTTTGAGGGTGATGATCGCCCGCTTCGTGCCGGTGCGTGAGCCCCATCCGAACTTGGTGCGCTTGCGCTTGCCAGCTCGGTTGATGGTGTTGACCGAGTCGACACGCACGGAGAAGATCTTCTCGACCGCGTATTTGATCTCGGACTTCGTGGCCCGGGGGTCCACCAGGAAGGTGAACTTGCCCTCATCGATGAGGCTGTAGGACTTTTCCGACACGACGGGTGCGATGACGACGTCGCGCGGGTCCTTGCTGGTAAGGACGCTCACTTGGTCTCCTCCTTCGCAGTGCCCTGTGCCAGGAAGGCGTCATAGCCGGCCTGCGTGAACACGATGTCATCGGAGACGATGACGTCGTAGGTGTTCAGCTGATCGGCATACAGGGTGTGGACGTGCGGCAGGTTGCGGGTCGACAGCGCGGCGATGTCATCGCTGCGGTCGAGCACGACCAGCCAGTTGCGGTTCGCTCCGCCGAGACCTGCCAGTGCAGCCTTGGCCGCCTTCGTCGACGCCTGGTCGGTGACCAGTGCGTCCACGACGATGATGCGGTCGTTGCGTGCCCGGTCCGAGAGGGCACCGCGCAGGGCGGCGGCCTTCATCTTCTTGGGCGTGCGCTGGGAGTAGTCGCGTGGCTGCGGTCCGTGGACCACGCCACCGCCGACCATGTGCGGTCCGCGCAGCGAACCCTGACGAGCACGACCTGTGCCCTTCTGCCGGAACGGCTTGGCGCCGGTGCCGGAGACCTCTGCACGAGTCTTGGTCTTGTGGGTGCCCTGGCGAGCCGCGGCCCGCTGTGCGACGACCACCTGGTGGATCAGCGCGACATTGGTCTTGGCGTCGAATACTTCGGCGGGGAAGTCGACAGAAACCTTGTTGGCCATGTGGATCATGCTCCCTTCACTGCGGTGCGGACCAGGACGACCTGGCCGCGAGCACCCGGAAGGGCACCCTTGATGAGCAGCAGGTTCTTCTCGGGGTCCACTGCGTGGACGGTCAGGTTGTGGGTGGTCTGACGGACGCCGCCCATCCGACCTGCCATGCGCAGACCCTTGAAGACGCGACCCGGAGTGGATGCGCCGCCGATGGAGCCTGGCTTGCGGTGGTTCTTGTGGGAACCGTGCGAGGCGCCCACACCAGCGAAGCCATGACGCTTCATGACGCCGGCGAAGCCTTTGCCCTTGGTCTTGCCGATGACATCGACCTTCTGGCCGGTCTCGAAAGACTCGACGGTGAGGTCCTGGCCGAGCTCATACGAGCCCGAGTCACCGGTGCGGATCTCCACGACATGGCGGCGTGGAGTCACGCCGGCCTTCTCAAAGTGGCCTGCCAGCGGCTTGGTCACCTTGCGGGGATCGATGCGTCCGAAGCCGATCTGGACGGAGTTGTAGCCGTCGCTGTCGGTGGTGCGGATCTGGGTCACGACGTTGGAGTCGGCCTGGACAACAGTGACTGGGATGAGAAGGTTGTTCTCGTCCCAGACCTGGGTCATGCCGAGCTTCGTGCCCAGCAGCCCCTTGACGTTCAGTTCAACGCGGGAAATATTGGTCATAGTGTTCTCAGCACCTCCCTGCTAGAGCTTGATCTCGATATTGACGTCTGCAGGCAGGTCGAGTCGCATCAGGGAATCGACAGCCTTGGGCGTCGGATCCACGATGTCGATCAGGCGCTTGTGGGTGCGCATCTCGAAGTGCTCGCGAGAGTCTTTGTACTTGTGGGGAGACCGGATCACGGCGTACACGTTCTTCTCGGTGGGCAGCGGCACTGGGCCGACAACCGTTGCACCAGCACGTGTGACCGTGTCGACGATCTTCCGGGCCGAGGTGTCGATGACTTCGTGGTCATACGACTTCAGCCGGATGCGGATTTTCTGTCCCGCCATGCGTTGAGCCTCTTTCTGGTGTTCTGACATTCGTCTTACGTCGCAGCCCAAGACTGTGACGGAGCCATGGGGCTCCCAGAGAGGCATTCAGCGCTGGTCCCTCGCGGGCACAGGCGGTACTGACCTTCTGCAGTTATGGGCTGCGCACCTGCAACACGATCTGCTCGGTCTCCCGAGTCTGACGATCACGAAGCTGATGCACGACCCGCACAGTCCGAATCCGTCCGGGCGAATCCTGCGGGAAGCAGGTCTCGACGGGTTCCTCGAACTGACGGGCATCCGACCCCCGCGGTCGGGCGTGTCGCTTATATGAACATTGAATCTGCACACAGCGAGACACTTGGCGAGGTGTCGGTATTGAAGTTCTGGTATTCGCTCCACACGGTGGACCCGAGGGCACACCGGGGCATGGCGCCCGTGAGCAACCTGTCTATTCTCACATAGATGGAGACCCATGACAAACAGGAGACCCCGGTGGCTCATGCCACCGGGGTCTCCTGTTCATCGAGCTGCGCAGACCTGTGCTGAGCTGTTGTTCAGCTCAGGTCTGCGCGACCATCATGAAGCTCAGGTCTTACTTGAGGATCTTGACGACTCGACCTGAACCAACGGTGCGTCCACCCTCGCGGATGGCGAAGCCGAGGCCCTCTTCCATGGCGATCTCCTGGATGAGCTCAACGGTCATCTCAGTGTTGTCACCGGGCATGACCATCTCGGTGCCCTCGGGCAGCGAGATGACGCCGGTGACGTCGGTGGTCCGGAAGTAGAACTGCGGACGGTAGTTGGTGTAGAAGGGGTTGTGGCGACCGCCCTCATCCTTGGAGAGGATGTAGACGTTGGCCTCGAACTGGGTGTGCGGGGTGATGGAGTTGGGAGCAGCCACGACCTGGCCGCGCTCAACGTCATCGCGCTTCAGACCGCGAAGCAGCAGACCACAGTTCTCGCCGGCCCATGCCTCGTCGAGCTGCTTGTGGAACATCTCGATACCGGTGACGGTGGTCTTCTGCTTCGGACGAATACCGAGGATCTCGATCTCGGAGTTGATCTTCAGCGTGCCGCGCTCTGCGCGGCCGGTGACCACGGTGCCGCGACCGGTGATGGTGAAGACGTCCTCGATGGGCATCAGGAACGGCTTGTCCTTGTCGCGCTCTGGCTCCGGGATGAAGGTATCCACGGCTTCCATGAGCTCTTCAACGGTCTTGACCCACTCGGCGTCGCCCTCGAGAGCCTTCAGGCCTGAGGTGCGGATGACCGGTGCGTTGTCGCCGTCGTAGCCCTGTGAATCGAGGAGCTCGCGCACCTCCATCTCGACGAGGTCCAGGAGCTCTTCGTCCTCGACCATGTCGGACTTGTTCAGTGCGACCAGCAGGGAGGGGACGCCCACCTGGCGGGCGAGCAGCACGTGCTCGCGAGTCTGTGCCATCGGGCCGTCAGTGGCGGCGACGACCAGGATCGCACCGTCCATCTGTGCAGCGCCGGTGATCATGTTCTTCACGTAGTCAGCGTGACCGGGGGCGTCCACGTGTGCATAGTGGCGCTTGTCGGTCTGGTACTCCACGTGGGAGACGTTGATCGTGATGCCGCGCTCGCGCTCCTCGGGAGCGTTGTCGATCGAGGCGAAGTCGCGTCCCTGGTTCAGGTCCGGGAACTTATCTGCCAGGACCTTTGAGATCGCGGCGGTCAGGGTGGTCTTGCCATGGTCGACGTGACCGATGGTGCCGATGTTAAGGTGCGGCTTGTTACGCTCGAACTTTGCCTTGGCCACAGGTTCCTCCTATAGAACTTGTTCAGGTAAGAAGACTTACTCCAGCCGCACTGTCAACGAGGCTGAAACTCATGCAAGTCTACTAATCGCTAGGTATTTGGTGAAATTTCCCGAATGGTGGTGCGTGAGGAGCAATGGAGGTCAATCGGGGACCTCGCTTCCTCAAAGCATCGCCGAGCCGCCCGGCTCGGTCCCGGGCCGCTGAGCGGACTCAGCGGACCCGGGGAGCCGAGTTGGGGATCAGGCGCCGCGGTTCTTCTCGATGATCTCTTCTGCCACGGCCTTCGGAACCTCTGCGTAAGAGTTGAAGGACATGGTGAAGACTGCGCGGCCCTGAGTGCGCGAGCGCAGCTCGCCGATGTAGCCGAACATCTCGGACAGCGGCACGAGTGCCTTGATGACCTTCACGCCTGCCGCGTCATCCATGGACTGGATCTGTCCGCGGCGGGAGTTCAGGTCACCGATGACCTCGCCCATGTACTCCTCAGGAGTACGGACTTCGACGGACATCATCGGCTCGAGCAGCACCGGGTTGGCCCGGCGTGCGCCTTCCTTGAACACCTGGGAGCCGGCGAGCTTGAACGCCATCTCCGAGGAGTCGACGTCGTGGTAGGCGCCGTCGGTCAGTTCGGCCTTGACACCGACCATCGGGTAGCCGGCGAGGACGCCGAGACCCATGGCGTCCTGGATGCCTGCATCCACCGAGGGGATGTATTCGCGGGGAATGCGTCCACCGGTCACCAGGTTGGCGAATTCGTACATCTCGCCGTCCGCGGTGTCCAGGGGCTCGAAGTTCATGAGCACCTTGGCGAACTGACCCGAACCACCGGTCTGCTTCTTGTGGGTGTAGTCGACCTTCTCCACACGCTTCTTGATGGTCTCGCGGTAGGCGACCTGGGGCTTGCCCACGTTCGCCTCCACGTTGAACTCGCGGCGCATGCGGTCCACCAGGATGTCCAGGTGGAGCTCGCCCATTCCGCCGATCTCGGTCTGGCCGGTCTCGTCGTTCTGGGTGACGGTGAAGGTCGGGTCCTCGGCTGCAAGCTTCTGAATGGCCGTGGAGAGCTTCTCCTGGTCACTCTTCGACTTCGGCTCGATGGCCACAGAGATCACCGGCTCCGGGAAGGTCATCGACTCGAGCACGATCTGGTGGTTCGGATCGCACAGGGTGTCACCGGTGGTGGTGTCCTTGAGTCCGATGACCGCGTAGATGTGACCGGCCTGGATCTCGTCGACCGGCATCTCCTTGTTGGCGTGCATCTGGAAGAGCTTGCCGATGCGCTCCTTCTTGCCCTTCGTGGAGTTCACGATCTGCGCTCCGGCGTTGAGCTTGCCGGAGTAGACGCGGATGAAGGTGAGCTGCCCGAAGAAGGGGTGGGAGGCGATCTTGAATGCCAGAGCGGAGAACGGCTCGTCCTTGCTCGGGCGGCGGGTCAGGATCTCGTCCTCATGGTTGGGCTTGTGGCCCTCCATGGCCTCGACGTCTGCCGGGGTGGGCAGGTAGTCGATGACAGCGTCGAGCATCGGCTGGACGCCGCGGTTCTTGAACGCGGAGCCGCAGAAGACCGGGTAGGCGGCGGAAGCCACGGTGAGCTTGCGGACGCCTTCCTTGAGCTCGTCGTTGGAGATCTCTTCGCCTTCGAGGTACTTGTTCATCAGCACATCGTCAGCTTCGGCAACCTGCTCGATGAGCGTGTTGCGGTACTCCTCGGCCTGTTCCTTCATGTCCTCGGGGATTTCCTGGGTCTCATACTCAGCACCCATGGTCACATCGCCCTTGGAGTCACCGGGCCACACCAGGGCCTTCATCTGGAGCAGGTCGACGACGCCGACGAATTCACTCTCAGAGCCGATCGGCAGCTGCATCACCAGGGGTGTTGCACCGAGTCGGGACTTGATGGTGTCCACGGTGTAGTAGAAGTCAGCGCCGAGCTTGTCCATCTTGTTGACGAAGCAGATGCGCGGGACGTTGTACTTGTCGGCCTGGCGCCAGACAGTCTCAGACTGCGGCTCCACGCCTTCCTTGCCGTCGAAGACGGCGACGGCGCCATCGAGGACGCGCAGCGCGCGCTCCACCTCGACGGTGAAGTCCACGTGCCCGGGGGTGTCGATGATGTTGATCTGGTTGTCGCCCCAGAAGCAGGTCACCGCGGCGGAGGTGATCGTGATGCCGCGCTCCTTCTCCTGCTCCATCCAGTCCGTCGTGGACGCACCGTCGTGGGTTTCACCGATCTTGTGGTTCATGCCGGTGTAGAACAGGATGCGTTCGGTTGCGGTGGTCTTACCGGCATCGATGTGAGCCATGATGCCGATGTTGCGGACCTTCTTGAGGTCAGTGAGCACGTCTTGTGCCACGGTGATTCCCCTTTTCTATTACCAGCGGTAGTGGGCGAAGGCCTTGTTGGACTCTGCCATCTTGTGAGTGTCCTCGCGGCGCTTCACAGCGGCACCGAGGCCGTTGGAGGCGTCGAGGATCTCGTTCATCAGGCGATCCGTCATGCTCTTCTCGCGGCGGTCCTTGGAGTAGCCGACCAGCCAGCGCAGGGCCAGCGCGGTCGAGCGACCGGGCTTGACCTCCACCGGGACCTGGTAGGTCGCGCCGCCGACGCGGCGGGAGCGGACCTCCAGTGCGGGGCGGACATTGTCCATGGCCTTCTTGAGCGTGGTCACCGGGTCATCGCCGGACTTCTTCGCGACGCCGTCGAGCGCGCCGTAGACGATGCGCTCAGCGGTGGACTTCTTGCCGTCGACCAGGACCTTGTTGATCAGCTGTGTGACCAAGGGTGATCCGTGGACCGGATCCTGGACGAGAGGGCGCTTAGGTGCGGGTCCCTTACGTGGCATTACTTCTTCTCCTTCTTGGCGCCGTAGCGGGAGCGAGCCTGACCGCGACCCTTGACACCCTGGGTGTCGAGGGCGCCGCGGACGATCTTGTAACGGACACCGGGAAGGTCCTTCACACGGCCGCCGCGCACGAGCACGATCGAGTGCTCCTGCAGGTTGTGACCCTCGCCTGGGATGTAGGCGGTGACTTCGACGCCGCCGCCGAGGCGAACACGAGCCACCTTGCGCAGCGCGGAGTTCGGCTTCTTCGGGGTCGTGGTGTACACACGGGTGCATACGCCACGACGCATCGGGCTGCCCTGCAGTGCAGGGGTGTTGTTCTTGGTGCGCTTGGGATGACGCCCCTTGCGCACAAGCTGCTGAATAGTAGGCACTATGCGTTCTCCATACGTGTAGTGAGGGAAGCAGAGGCTTGAGGTCTGCCCGCGGTCGAGAGTTCTACACACGGTCCGCGGGCTCTGGTCCCCAGGCGTGCAAAAATGTGGCATGTGTTGCGCACCTTCCCCGCAACCCGGACCGAGTCCCTCTGCCACATCAGAAACAATCAGGTTAACACTACCAGCTGCACCCGCAGAGAGCGAACGGGGCCGAGGGCGGGCCCTCCGGCACGACGCTCGACTGGAGACTCTGCAGCCGCAGGAAGGTCCTACGGACGAGAAGAGGCCCGGGAGAGCGTCGCTCCCCCGGGCCTCTTCTCGTGCTCAGTCCCTGATACCCGGTGCTGCGGGCCTCAGCGGACGCAGCCGTCAGCTCCGCTCAGCGGAAGTCGACATCGGTGTTGTAGTCGTCGAGCGGGATGGCATGGAACTCGCCGTCGCCCTCGACTCCTGCGTAGTCGAAGCTGGATCCGTAGAGGCTCGGGCCGGTGAAGAGGTTGGCCTTGGCCTCCTCGGTCGGCTCGACCGTGGACTGCGTGTAGCGATCCAGACCGGTGCCGGCCGGGATCAGCTTGCCGATGATCACGTTCTCCTTCAGGCCCAGCAGCGGGTCGGACTTGCTCTCCATCGCCGCCTGGGTGAGCACCCGGGTGGTCTCCTGGAAGGAGGCCGCCGAGAGCCAGGAATCCGTGGCCAGTGAGGCCTTGGTGATGCCCATCAGCTCGTCACGGCCCGAGGCCGGCTGCGCGCCCTCTGCCACAGCCTTGCGGTTGGCGGCAGTGAAGCGGAACCGGTCCGCCAGCTCGCCCGGCAGCAGCTTCGTGCCGCCGGAGTCGATGACGGTGACCCGGCGCAGCATCTGCCGGACGATGACCTCCACGTGCTTGTCGTGGATGCCCACGCCCTGGGACTGGTAGACGTGCTGGACCTCGGAGACCAGGAACTTCTGCGCGGCGCGGGGGCCGAGCACTCGAAGCACCTGCTTGGGATCCACAGCGCCTGCCACCAGCTGCTGACCGACCTCGACGGCTTCACCGTCGGAGACGAGCAGACGTGCGCGGCGCAGGATCGGGTAGGCGTGCTCCTCGGATCCGTCATCAGGAGTCAGCACCAGTCGCAGCTGCTTCTCTGAATCATCCAGGTGCACCCGTCCGGCGACCTCTGCGATCGGCGCCACACCCTTGGGGGTGCGGGCCTCGAAGAGCTCCTGGATACGGGGCAGACCCTGGGTGATGTCATCGGCCGAGGCGATGCCGCCGGTGTGGAAGGTACGCATGGTCAGCTGCGTGCCGGGCTCACCGATGGACTGTGCGGCGATGATGCCGACAGCCTCGCCGATGTCCACGGTCTGTCCGGTGGCCAGCGAGCGTCCGTAGCAGCGGGTACAGGTACCCACGGCGGACTCACAGGTCAGCACGGAGCGGATCTTGATCTCAGAGACGCCTGCGGCGAAGAGCTTGTCGATCAGCACATCGCCGACGTCTGAGCCGCCCTCGGCCAGAAGGTTGCCCTCGGCGTCGTTCACGTCGACGGCGAGCGTGCGTGCGTAGGCGGAGTTCTCCACCTCGTCGTGCAGCTTCAGCTCACCGTTCTCATCGGCCACCGCGATCGTGACGGTCAGCCCGCGGGAGGTCCCGCAGTCTGCTTCACGCACGATGACGTCCTGCGAGACGTCCACCAGACGACGGGTCAGGTAACCCGAGTTCGCCGTCTTCAGCGCCGTATCCGCCAGGCCCTTGCGGGCACCGTGGGTGGCGATGAAGTACTCGAGGACCGAGAGGCCCTCGCGGTAGGAGGACTTGATCGGCCGCGGGATGATCTCACCCTTGGGGTTGGTCACCAGACCACGGATGCCCGCGATCTGTCGGACCTGAAGCCAGTTGCCTCGGGCGCCGGAGGTGACCATCCGGTTGATGTTGTTGTGCTCATCCATGCCGGCCTGCATCGCTGCGGCCACCTCGTCGGTGGCCTTGGTCCAGATCTCGACCAGCTCTGCGTGGCGCTCGTCATCACCGATCAGGCCCATGTCGTACTGGGACTGGACCTTGGCGGCCTGGTCCTCGTAGACGTCCATGATCTTCTTCTTGTCCATGTTCGAGGTCACGTCGGAGATTGCGACGGTGACGCCCGAGCGGGTGGACCAGTAGAAGCCGGCATCCTTGAGGTTGTCCAGGGTGCGCGCGGTGACGTTGTTCGGGTAGCGCTCGGCCAGATCGTTGATCAGGCTCGAGAGCTGGCCCTTGTCCGCCACCGAGTCCTGCCAGGGGTAGCCCTCTGGCAGCAGCTGGTTGAAGAGCACCTTGCCCATCGTGGTGTTCAGCGTGGCTGGGGTTCCGGGCTCCCAGCCTTCGGGAGCAGGAACCGCCGCCGAGGGGGTGTAGCCCTCGACGGTGATCTTGACCGGCGCGTTGATGTGCAGCTCGCGCAGGTCGAAGGCCATCTGAGCCTCACCGATGGAGGAGAAGGCGCGGCCTGCGCCGGTCTCGTCCTCACGCTGGGTGGTCAGGTGGTGCAGACCGATGATCATGTCCTGTGAGGGCAGCGCCACCGGGCGTCCGTCCGAGGGCTTCAGGATGTTGTTCGAGGAGAGCATCAGGATGCGCGCCTCGGCCTGGGCCTCGGGGGACAGCGGGAGGTGGACTGCCATCTGGTCGCCGTCGAAGTCGGCGTTGAACGCCGAGCAGACGAGCGGGTGCAGCTGAAGGGCCTTGCCCTCCACCAGCTGCGGCTCGAAGGCCTGGATGCCCAGACGGTGCAGGGTGGGTGCGCGGTTCAGCAGCACCGGGTGCTCGGTGATGATCTCTTCGAGAACATCCCACACCTGGGGGCGCTGACGCTCCACCATGCGCTTGGCCGACTTGATGTTCTGCGCGTGGTTGAGATCGACCAGGCGCTTCATCACGAAGGGCTTGAACAGCTCCAGCGCCATCTGCTTGGGCAGACCACACTGATGCAGCTGCAGCTGCGGGCCCACCACGATGACCGAACGGCCGGAGTAGTCCACGCGCTTGCCGAGCAGGTTCTGCCGGAAGCGTCCCTGCTTGCCCTTGAGCATGTCGGAGAGCGACTTCAGCGGACGGTTGCCCGGTCCGGTGACCGGACGACCGCGACGACCGTTGTCGAAGAGCGAGTCCACGGACTCCTGGAGCATGCGCTTCTCGTTGTTCACGATGATCTCGGGTGCACCGAGATCCAGCAGACGCTTCAGGCGGTTGTTGCGGTTGATCACGCGACGGTACAGATCGTTGAGGTCTGAGGTCGCGAAGCGACCGCCGTCGAGCTGGACCATCGGACGGATCTCCGGGGGGATCACCGGGACGGCCTCGAGCACCATGCCGCGCGGGGTGGTCCCGTTGGCGAGGAACGCGTTGAGCACCTTCAGCCGCTTCAGGGCGCGGGTCTTGCGCTGGCCCTTGCCGGTGGCGATGATCTCGCGCAGACGCTCTGCCTCGGCCTCCATGTCGTAGGTGGCCAGGCGACGCTGGATCGCTTCAGCGCCCATCGCACCTTCGAAGTACTGCCCGTAGCGGGTGCGCATCTCACGGAAGAGCGCCTCATCGCCCTCGAGGTCGGAGACCTTGAGGTTCTTGAAGCGATCCCAGACCCGCTCGAGCTGCTCGATCTCGGCGTCGGCGCGCTTGCGCACCTGCGACATCTGCTTGTCGGAGGTGTCGCGTGCCTTCTTCTTCTCGGCAGCCTTGGCACCCTCGCCCTCCAGGCGCTCGAGGTCACCCTCGAGGTCCTTGGAGATCGCGGCGATGTCGGAGTCACGCTGATCGGCCAGGTGCTTGAGCTCCTGATCGATCTCGGCCTGCAGGTTCGGCAGGTCGTCGTGGCGACGGTCGGTGTCGACCTCGGTGATCATGTAGGCGGCGAAGTAGATGACCTTCTCGAGGTCCTTCGGCGCCAGGTCAAGCAGGTAGCCCAAGCGCGAGGGGACGCCCTTGAAGTACCAGATGTGGGTCACCGGGGCGGCGAGCTGGATGTGGCCCATCCGCTCACGACGCACCTTGGCGCGAGTGACCTCGACGCCGCAGCGCTCACAGATGATGCCCTTGAAGCGGACCCGCTTGTACTTGCCGCAGTAGCACTCCCAGTCCCGGGACGGGCCGAAGATCTTCTCGCAGAAGAGTCCGTCCTTCTCGGGCTTCAGGGTGCGGTAGTTGATGGTTTCAGGCTTTTTGACCTCACCATATGACCAACCACGGATTTCGTCACCGGTGGCAAGCCCGATACGCATTGTGCCGAATGAGGATTCTTGGGACATAGTCCGGTATCTCTCTTTTCTCTAAAGATTCGTGACGGAGTGAAGGTGCATCGGTGAGGCCCTCAGACCTCTTCGACCGAGCTGGGCTCTGCGCGGGAGAGGTCGATGCCGAGCTCCTCCGCAGCGCTGAACCCGGTTTCCTCCGAGTCACGCATCTCGACCTTGCTGCCGTCCGCGGAGAGGACCTCCACGTTGAGGCAGAGCGACTGCATCTCCTTGATGAGCACCTTGAACGACTCCGGAACGCCTGGCTCCGGAATGTTCTCGCCCTTCACGATGGCCTCGTAGACCTTCACGCGACCGTGGATGTCATCGGACTTGATCGTCAGCAGCTCCTGCAGGGTGTAGGCGGAGCCATAGGCCTCCAGGGCCCAGACCTCCATCTCACCGAAGCGCTGTCCGCCGAACTGTGCCTTGCCGCCCAGGGGCTGCTGGGTGATCATCGAGTACGGTCCGGTGGAGCGTGCGTGGATCTTGTCGTCGACAAGGTGGTGCAGCTTCAGGATGTACATGTAACCGACCGCGACGCCCTCGGGGAACGGCTCACCGGAGCGACCGTCGAAGAGCTGCGCCTTGCCGTTGGCACCCACGAGCTGCTCGCCGTCGCGTGACGGGTTCACAGACTCCAGGATGCCGGTCAGCTCGGCCGGCTCGGCGCCGTCGAACACCGGGGTGGAGACCTTGGTGGGTCCGGTCTCGCGGGGCAGGTTCGGGAGCTTCTTGATCCAGTCAGGCTCGCCCTCGATCTTCCAGCCCTGCTTGGCGGCCCACCCGAGGTGGACCTCCATGACCTGGCCGATGTTCATACGACCGGGCACGCCCAGCGGGTTGAGCACGATGTCCACCGCGGTGCCGTCGGGCAGGAAGGGCATGTCCTCCACAGGAAGGATCCTGGAGATGACGCCCTTGTTGCCGTGGCGGCCGGCGAGCTTGTCGCCGTCGGTGATCTTGCGCTTGTTGGCCACGTAGACGCGGACCAGCTGGTTCACACCGGGGGGCAGATCATCGCCCTCCTCCGCATCGAAGATCCGGACGCCGATGACGGTGCCGGACTCGCCGTGGGGAACCTTCAGCGAGGTGTCGCGCACTTCGCGGGACTTCTCACCGAAGATGGCGCGCAGCAGGCGCTCCTCCGGGGTCAGCTCGGTCTCGCCCTTGGGCGTGACGCGACCGACCAGGATGTCTCCGGCGGAGACCTCGGCACCGATGTGGATGATGCCGCGCTCGTCGAGCTGGGCGAGCATCTCCTCGGAGACGTTGGGGATGTCACGAGTGACCTCTTCGGCACCGAGCTTGGTGTCGCGGGCGTCGACCTCGTGCTCCTCGATGTGGATCGAGGTGAGCACATCGTCCTGGATCATCCGCTGGGAGAGGATGATCGCATCCTCGAAGTTGTGACCCTCCCAGGACATGAACGCGACCAGCAGGTTCTTGCCCAGGGCCAGCTCGCCGGCCTCGGTGGAAGGTCCGTCGGCGATGATCGACTGGCGCTCCAGACGATCCCCCTCGGAGACCCGCACACGCTGGTTGTAGGCGTTGCCCTGGTTCGAGCGCTGGAACTTCATGATCGGGTAGTGGATCTGCGTGCCGTCGTCGTTGAGCACGGTGACCATGTCGGCCGCGACGCGGGTGACCACGCCGGGCTTCTCAGCGGTGACCGAATCTCCGGCGTCGATGGCGGCGAACTTCTCCATGCCGGTGCCGACCAGCGGTGACTCGGACTCCAGCAGCGGCACAGCCTGGCGCTGCATGTTCGCACCCATCAGCGCGCGGTTGGCGTCGTCGTGCTCCAGGAACGGGATCAGCGCGGTGGCGACTGACACCATCTGGCGCGGCGAGACGTCCATGTAGTCGATCTCGTCCGGGATGGTCAGCACGGGCTCGCCCTGCTCACCGGTTCCGTCTGCACGGCCGCGGCAGAGGACGGTGGCTTCTGCGAAGGTCCCGTCCTCGTTCAGCGGCGCGTTGGCCTGGGCGATCTGGGAGACCAGCTCGTCGTCGGCGGTGAGGTAGTCGATCTGTTCGGTGACGACACCCTTGACGACCTTGCGGTACGGGGTCTCGATGAAGCCGAAGGCGTTGATCCGTCCGTAGGTGGCCAGCGAGCCGATCAGGCCGATGTTCGGGCCTTCCGGGGTCTCGATGGGGCACATGCGGCCGTAGTGCGACGGGTGGACGTCACGGACCTCCATGCCGGCGCGATCACGGGAGAGACCGCCCGGGCCCAGCGCGGAGAGGCGACGCTTGTGCGTCAGTCCGGCCAGCGGGTTGTTCTGATCCATGAACTGCGAGAGCTGGGAGGTGCCGAAGAACTCCTTGATGGAGGCGACGACGGGGCGGATGTTGATCAGCGTCTGCGGCGTGATGGCCTCGACGTCCTGAGTCGTCATCCGCTCACGCACCACACGCTCCATACGAGACAGGCCGGTGCGGACCTGGTTCTCGATGAGCTCGCCGACCGCACGGATGCGCCGGTTGCCGAAGTGGTCGATGTCGTCCACGGAGATGTGGACGTCGATCTCGGAGCCGTCGCGGATGCCCTTGATGTTCTCCTTGCCGGCGTGCAGCGCGGCGAGGTAGTGGATCATCGCGACGATGTCCTGCTCGTTGAGCACTGAGGCGTCGGCGTCGGTGAACGCCTTGTCCACGCCGAGCTTGCGGTTGAGCTTGTAACGGCCCACCTTGGCCAGGTCGTAGCGCTTCGGGGTGAAGTAGAGCCCGCGCAGCAGCGACTCGGCGGCCTCCACGGTCGGCGGCTCGCCTGGACGCAGCTTGCGGTAGATGTCGATCAGCGCATCGGCCTGGGTCTCGAAGGCGTCCTTCTCCATGGTGGCGCGGATCGAGTCATACTCGCCGAACTCTTCCAGGATCTGGGACTCGCTCCAGCCCAGGGCCTTCAGCAGCGCGGTGACCGGCTGCTTGCGACGGCGGTCGAGGCGCACGCCGACCTGATCGCGCTTGTCGATCTCCAGCTCGAACCAGGCACCGCGGGAGGGGATGACCTTGGCGGTGTAGATGTCCTTGTCGCTGGTCTTGTCCGGGGTGCGCTCGAAGTAGGCACCCGGGGAACGGACCAGCTGGGACACCACGACACGCTCGGTGCCGTTGATGATGAATGTGCCGCGATCGGTCATGAGCGGGAAATCGCCCATGAACACGGTCTGCTGCTTGATCTCGCCGGTGTTGTGGTTCATGAACTCGGCCTTGACGTACAGCGGAGCGGAATACGTGGTGTCCCGTTCCTTGCACTCAGCGACCGGCATCTTGGGGTCGGCGAACTCAGGATCGGAGAAGCTCAGGGACATGGTGCCCTGGAAGTCCTCGATCGGTGACATCTCTTCGAAGATGTCGGAGAGTCCGGAGGTTTCGGAAACGCCCTTGATGCCCTTCTGTCGGGCCTCCTCGACGCGAGCAGCCCAGCTGTCGTTGCCGATGAGGCGGTCGAAGGAGTCGATCTGCAGAGCCAGAAGCTCTGGGACATCGAGGGGTTCGTGGATCTTTGCGAATGAGAGTCGGCCTGCGTATTCAGCAGTGCGGGCCGAGGCAGCGGTTTGAGTCGTTGAGGTGCTCGAGGCGACCAAGTTGGATCCTTCCACAGACCTTCGTAGCTTCCGTAGGAATCACGCATAAATTCAACTGCCCACCGCTATTTGAAGGCACTGATGTAGAGAAGATGCGCAAAAGTACAGAATAGACCACGAAGGCAGCCCAAGGCAAGACGAGGCCACTGGGGCGAAGGACGTGAGGACTGCGCCTGACGCCGAATGGGAAGGCCGGCGGAGAGCGCTGACGGGCTCCGGGCTTTCTGGGCAGTAACTGTACCAGCCTCCACGCGCGGGGCGTGCGGTGGGACACATCCCCGGCGCGCCCGGCTCAGCGCCGACTCAGCGCCGGCTCCGGGTGAAGGTCCACGACGCCGCCGGCCGAGGGTCCACGACGCCTCCGGCCGGGGGCGCGGTGGCCCTCTGGGCGGGGCCTGCGGCCCGGCCGGTCGGGCCTCAGACGATCCGGCGCCGCTCCGCCCAGCGGGTGAGCTCGTGTCGGGAGGAGAGCTGGAGCTTGCGCAGCACCTTGGAGACATGGGTCTCCACGGTCTTGATCGAGATGAACAGCTCGCTGGCGAGCTCCCGGTAGGTGTAGCCGCGCGCGATCAGCCGCATGACCTCCACCTCACGCGCGGAGAGTCGGTCGAGCTCCTCATCGCGCACGTCTTCGACGCCGCCGGTGCCGAAGGCGTCCAGGACGAAGCCTGCCAGGCGTGGAGAGAAGACCGCATCACCGCCGGCGACGTCCTGGACCGCCTCGACCAGCTCGGCGGTGCTGATGGTCTTGGTGACGTAGCCGCGGGCCCCGGCGCGGATCACCGAGACCACGTCTTCAGCCTGATCGGAGACGCTGATCGCGAGGAAGCGCACCTCGGGGAGGTCTCGGCAGGCGCGCACGACCTCGGCCCCTCCCCCGCCGGTGCCTCCGGGCAGATGGACGTCGAGGAGCACCACATCCGGTTGTCCGGCCCGGACCGCAGAGATCGCCGACTCGACGTCGTGGCCCTCTCCGACGACCTCCACGCGACCAGCCAACTCTGACTTGAGCCCGGCGCGGAAGATGCCGTGGTCATCGATGATCACCACCCGGCGCAGTCGCGCGCCCGGTGGTGCTGGCTCTGCGCGGCCTCTGCTCTGGCCGCCCATGGCGCCTGAAGGCTGCCGGGGAGGGTGCTCACCCATAGGTCTCCTCGCGCTCTGGCGTCGGCTCGGTCGCCGGCTCCGGCCCGGTCGCCGCGGCGACGGGCATCCGGAGCTGGACTTCGGTGCCGTTCTCCCCGGAACGGATCCGCGCGGATCCCCCGGCCCGGTTCATCCGCCCGATGATCGATTCACGCACCCCGAGCCGGTCAGATTCGATGCCGGCGGGGTCGAAGCCCACCCCACGGTCGCGGATGAACACCGCGTCCTCAGCAGCGGTGGACTCCAGGTACACCGAGGCGGGGCCGGCATGTTTGAGCGCGTTGACGATCCCCTCCCGGGCCGCCGCCACCAGGACTCGGTGATCGGTGCCCCGCGACTCGCCGACGGCGATGACCTCCACGGGCACGCTGTGCAGCTCCTCGAGCTCTGCCGCGACGCTGGTCAGCTGCTCCTTCAGCGTCCCGGTGTCGGCGCTGTCTCGGCTGTAGAGCCACCCGCGCAGCTGCCGCTCCTGCCGCCGCGCCAGCCGCTCCACCGCGGCGGGGTCATGGCGATGCTTCTGGATCATGGCCAGCGTCTGGAGCACCGAGTCGTGCAGGTGTGCCGCGATGTCGGCCCGTTCGGCCTCGGCGGCGGCGCGGGCACGCTCGGTGTTGGAGGTGCGGTAGAGCCTGATGAGCCAGGGGGCGGTCACCAGGGCGACGCCGGCGAGCAGCATCCCGGCGACCATCAGTCCCAGGATCAGGTCCGCGGCCGGGAGGAATCCTCCCGCGAGCAGCAGCAGCGCAAGGATCACCAGGGCCACTCCGATGCAGAACTGCCAGAGGATCGCCTGTCGCGAGCGTCGCCCGGCCGCGCCGCGCGCACCTGCCCCCGCTTCGTCCCCGGCGATGGGACTGATCGCGTCGACCTGGGACCAGGCCAGCAGCACTCCGGCCCCGAGGATCATGGGAGGGCCGATGAGCCACCAGTTGATCTGCGCACCGAGAAGCTGCAGTCCGATCAGACCGGCTCCGCCGAGGAGCGCGCCGCCGAGCAGGACCTGGGGCGAGGACGTGAGCGCATCGACGAGCCCCTTCACCCGGGTCCCCCAGGACGACATCGGGTCGGCCCTCGGACCGATCCCCTCCGCGGCACTCGACGGGGAGGTACGGGCATCGGGGTGGGCAGACCCGGCGGCGTCGACCGCGGGCCCGCTGAGCCCACGGGTGGCGGCCTGCGAACGAGGTTCATCCTCGCCGGGGACGAAGATCCAGAGCCAGCAGTAGAGCAGCAGCCCCACCCCTCCGGCGATGCTCAGCCCGATCATCACGGCGCGCACCACGGGCACCGAGACCTTCAGGTGGCGGGAGAGCCCCAGACAGACCCCCGCCAGCGGAGTGTCGGCGGCGCGCAGCAGCGGTGGCCGCGGCACGGGGCTGCGCTGCGGCGCCGGAGGTGTCTCGGGGGCGGCGTCCATATCTTCCATAGTGCCACGCCCGCTCCCTCACCTCGATGCGTTCTGCCCCAGGATCCGGGGACGGAGAACGGAGATCAGGGTTCGATCAGGGGGCCCCCCAATAGCGGCCGCCGGTGTGGTTGGCGCAGACTGGAGACATGGAAAATCACAAGCCTGAGACGGGCCGGCGCTTCTTCAGCTGGATGCGCACAACGGGGCTGATGCGCCCCGACGAAGGTTGGTTCGGCGGGGTCTTCGCCGGACTGGCCGCCAAGGTCGGCTGGGACGTCGCGCTGGTGCGTGGGCTCGGCGTCGTCGCCTTCATCATCTTCTTCTCGCCGGCGGCCCTGCTCTACGGGCTGGCCTGGATCCTGGTCCCCAACCGGGCGGGTGAGATACACGCGGAGCAGGCCGTGCGCGGCAGCTTCAGCTCCGGCTTCATCGGAGGCGTGCTGCTCGCGATCGTGGGGGCGTTGAACATCTTCACCCCGATCAGCATCGCCGGACCGCTGGCGGTGCTGATCAACCTGGTCGTCCTCGGCGCGGTGGCCTGGCTGGTCTACGTGCTGATCCGCAATCACCGCAGCAACACCACCATCAACGGTGCCGGAGGCACGCGCACGACCCCGGGAACGGCCGGCGCGCAGGCGGGAAAAGCTGAGGCCGGCGAGCCCGCACCGCCGCGTGCGGACGGAAAGCCGGCCTGGTACCCGAAGGAACAGGACCCCGCGCCTCAGACCGGGGCCCCGGCTTCAGCTGCGGGACACGGTTCTGCCGCTCAACGGGCTGCTCGTCAGGAGACGATGACCGCGCGGGCCGCGGCACCGCGACCCGGCAGGAGCCCGGGAGCCTCCCCGCGCGAACGCGCCGAGCGTCGTCGTCATCGCCAGCTCAGCTGGGGACTGGCCATGCTCTCCATCCCGGTGATCATCGGGCTGGCCTGGTTCGGCGGCGGGTTAGGGCTCTCCGCACTCGCCGTGGCCCTGGTCGCCACCGCGGGCCTGGTGCTGCTGCTGGCCTCAGGCCACCTCGTCGCCGCGCTGCGCGGACGACCCGGCGCCCCAGGTCTGCTGATGGTCAGCACCGTGATCATGCTGGTGCTCTTCGCCGGCCAGAGCGGGGCCGGGGGCTTCGGATCCGGCGCGAACTACGCCTTCGGCAGCTACACGACCACGGAGTCGGAGGTGAACAGCGGCTTCTCCAACACCACGGTTGATCTGCGCGACCTCGCCGCCGGAGATCCCTCGGATGGGGTGATCCCCACCGAGGACGCGGAGATCAACAACGCGTTCTCAAACACCACGGTGATCGTTCCCGATGACGCGCGGATCGTGGTCAGCAATGGGCAGGCGCTGAGCAACCTCGAGATCGCCACCCAGGACGACCGGCTCGAGCGGTCCGGCATCTCCGGGGAGGACCTCGTGCTGGGCCCGGAAGATTTCGAGCGGGAGATCCGTCTCGACCTGAACTCAGCCTTCGGCAACACCACGATCTATGACGACACCACCTACGCCCAGGAAGCAGAGAATGCGCGATGAACACCACACCAGAGCGCCCAGGCGAACACTCCCCCACGCATCCCACCACCCCGCTGCCGCCCGAGCCCGCAGACGTCGATGAGCTGCTCGCGGAATCGCTGCGGGCCCAGAGCGAGCAGGACTTCGCCTGGAAGGAACCGGAGCGCGGGCCGCGCTGGTTCGAGCGCGCCGAGCAGGAGGCGGCTCTCGCCGGCGGCACGACGACAGACCCCGACCAGGCCCGGGATGCGCTCACGAGGACGACCAGGGATCCAGGCGGCATGGTGTCCGGAGCCGAGCGATCCCCCCGGTCGGGACACCGGCAGGGGCCGCGCATCGGCGGCGCCGTCTACGCCGCGGTGGCCATCGCGCTGGCCCTGTGGGTGTTGGCGAGCGTGGTGCTCGGGATCCACATCGAGCCGCTCATCGTCGCGCTCGGCGTCTGCAGCCTTGCCGGGCTGGCCCTGGTGGGGGCAGGTCTGCGGCCGAAGCCGGGACAGCGCATCTGAGCCGTCGCTGCAGCCGGGTCCAGGTGCTGCGCATACAGAGATCCCCCGGAAGGAAGCCTTCCGGGGGATCTCTGTGTGCAGTCAGGACTGCCTGGATGCGGCTGTCGCCGCCCCGATCACTTGAGGGTGACGGTGGCGCCTGCTGCTTCCAGGGTCTCCTTGGCCTTCTCGGCGGTTGCCTTGTCGACACCTTCGAGAACTGCCTTGGGCGCGCTGTCGACGACGTCCTTTGCCTCCTTGAGACCCAGGGAGGTCAGACCGCGCACCTCCTTGATGACGCCGATCTTCTTCTCGCCTGCGGCCTCGAGGACCACGTCGAACTCGGTCTGCTCTTCTTCTTCCTCAGCTGCGGCTGCCGGAGCTGCTGCGGCGGCTGCGGGAGCGGCTGCAGTGACATCGAAGGTCTCTTCGAAGACCTTGACGAACTCGGAGAGCTCGATCAGGGACATGTCCTTGAACTGTTCGATCAGTTCTTCGTTGCTCATCTTCGCCATGGGGGCGCTCCTTCTAAATGTTTAGGGGGTGTTGCTTGCGGATCAATGCTGAGCTCGAGCTCAGGCAGCTTCCTGCTTCTCGCGCAGCGCCTCGACCGTGCGAACGGTCTTGGACAGCGGCGCCTGGAAGACGGCGGCAGCCTTGGACTGGACGCCGATGAAGGCACCAGCCATCTTGCTGAGCAGAACCTCACGGGATTCAAGATCCGCGAGCTGCTTCATTCCTGCCTCGTCGAGGGTGGCGCCATCCATGTAGCCGCCCTTGACGATCAGTGCAGGATTGCTCTTGGCGAAGTCACGCAGCGCCTTGGCCACGTCCACGGCATCGCCGTGGACGAAGGCGATTGCGGAGGGTCCGGACATCTTGCCTTCAAAGGCGTCGATGCCGAGTTCCCGGGCCGCAATCTCGGTGAGCGTGTTCTTCACCACAGCGTAGTGTGCGTTCTCTCGCACGGACCGGCGCAGAGTCTGCAGCTGGCCCACGGAGAGGCCGCGGTACTCCGTGAGCACTGCGGCAGTCGAGTTGTTGAAGAGTTCCTTCAACTCGTCGACGGCGGCAGCCTTCTCAGGATTCGCCATGGCACTCCTTCCGATCATGTAAGCCGGTCACCACCCTCGGGCGGGGCATAAAAAATGCCCCGCTGCGCAAGGCACGGGGCGTGGCTTCAAGATTGACCTGCTCGCGTATCACCGCGAGCAGAGTCTCTCAGAAGAGCTGATCGTGTCCTGCGCAGGTCGCCCGATTCGGGTCTTTACGTTGCATCGCCTCACAGACATGATGTCTGCTGACCACGCAGATCAGCCAATGATCTGCGCACGACGACAACGACCGGCGGTCTTTGGTCAGCCCTGACTCTACATGGTGGTCTGCGCCCGCGCAAAACGGGAGACGACGCGGAGACGGGAAAGGCCCCCGTCCGGGTGGACGAGGGCCTTTCCTGGTGCTGCACGAGTTGCCTCGTGTCAGTCGGTGAGCACCTTGGTCACGTTCGGGTCCACCGGGATGCCGGGGCCGAAGGTGGTGGTCACGGTGGCCTTGGCGATGTAGCGACCCTTCGAAGCCGAGGGCTTCAGACGAAGGATCTCTTCCAGCGCTGCGGCGTAGTTCTCCGCCAGCGCCTTGGCATCGAAGCTGGTCTTGCCCACGATGAAGTGCAGGTTGGAGTGCTTGTCCACGCGGAAGGTGATCTTGCCACCCTTGAGCTCGTTGACAGCCTTGGCGACGTCGGGGGTCACGGTGCCGGTCTTGGGGTTCGGCATCAGGTTACGCGGACCCAGCACCTTGCCCAGGCGACCGACCTTGCCCATCATGTCGGGCGAGGCGACGGCGGCGTCGAAGTCGGTCCAGCCATCGGCGACCTTGGCGATGAGCTCGTCGCCGCCGACGTAGTCAGCCCCGGCCTCTTCAGCCTTGGCGATGTTGTCGCCCTGGGTGAAGACGACGACGCGGGAGGTCTTGCCGGTGCCGTTGGGCAGGATGACCGTGCCGCGGACCATCTGGTCCGCCTTGCGCGGGTCCACCGAAAGCCGCATGGCGACCTCGACGGTGGCGTCCGACTTGGACGGGTTGATCTCCTTGGCCAGGGCTACTGCCTCGGCCGGGGAGTACAGGGCATCTTCGTTGACCTTCTGTGCCGCTGCTTCATAAGCTTTGCTGCGCTTTGCCATCTGCGTTGTTCTCCTTAGCAGTCGTGGTACGCGGGTCGCGCTCGACCCTTCCCACCGTCCGACTCGTGGCCGGACTGTTTGTCAGTTGATGTTGGGCGTGAGCCCGGTTCAGCCTTCGACCGTGATGCCCATGGAGCGGGCAGTTCCGGCGACGATCTTGGAGGCCGCGGCGAGGTCGTTCGCGTTGAGGTCCTCCATCTTGGTCTGGGCGATCTCTTCGACCTGCGACCGGCTCAGCTTGCCGACCTTGTCGGTGTGCGGCACGCCTGAGCCCTTGGCCACGCCTGCGGCCTTCTTGATCAGCTCGGCGGCTGGCGGGGTCTTGGTGACGAAGGTGAAGGAGCGGTCTTCGTAGACCGTGATCTCCACAGGGATCACATTGCCGCGCTGAGCCTCAGTCGCGGCGTTGTAAGCCTTGCAGAACTCCATGATGTTGACACCGTGCTGACCGAGTGCAGGACCGATCGGCGGAGCCGGGTTAGCGGCGCCTGCCTTGATCTGCAGCTTGATCAGGCCGGAGACTCTCTTCTTCGGGGCCATGTTCAGCGTCCTTTGCTTGCGTGGTGGATTCAGGCTCTCACGCCGCTTGGGCGGCGCGAGGGCTTCAACCCTCACCTGGTGTCCCTGTGCCACAGGAGCGTGACGCAGGGGGGTGGCCATCATGGCGTGATGACCGGTTCGACGTCGCCGGTCAAAGCCACCTGCGACATCGAAAGTCTTTGGTTCTCACCCGACCTGGGCCGACGACGTCGTCGGCCCAGGTCGGGTGAGTGAACCTCAGTAGATCTTTTCGACCTGGTTGAAGTTCAGCGTCACCGGGGTCTCACGCTCGAAGATCGAGACGAGGACCACGAGCTGACGCGAGTCTGCGTGGATCTCTGAGATGGAAGCCGGCAGGGTGGCGAAGGGGCCATCGGTGACGGTGACCGATTCGCCGATCTCGAAGTCCACCTTGATGTCCGAGGCTGCCGCGGCGGAGCCGTCTTCACCGGCGCCGTGCTTGGGTGCATCGGGCTTGCCGAGGAGGTGGTCCGAGAGCATGTCGAAGACCTCGTCGGAGCTCAGCGGGTGCGGGTCGTGGGCATTGCCCACGAATCCGGTGACTCCGGGGGTGTGCCGGACGACGCCCCAGGAGGCGTCGGTGAGCTCCATGCGGACGATCACGTAGCCCGGGATGCGCACCCGGCTCACGACCTTGCGCTGGGTGCCCTTGATCTCCACGACCTCTTCCATGGGGACCTCGATCTCGAAGATGTGGTCCTCCATGTCCTGGGTCTGGATACGGGTCTCCAGGTTGGACTTCACGCGCTTCTCGTAGCCCGCGTAGGTGTGCACCACGTACCAGTCACCGAGCTGGCGGCGCAGCGTGGACTTCAGTGCGGCGGCGCGCTCCTCGTAGGACTTCTCCTCCTCGGGCACCTCCGCGTCGGCCTCGGTCGCGACCGGCTCGTCACCCTCGCCCTCAGCCGCATCCTCGGGCTGGGCGTCGGAGTCGGTCTCAGCCTCGGCGGGCGCGGCGTCAGCACCCTCGGCGTCCTCGCCGATCTCGGCTTCGGTCTGCGCGTCCGTCTCGACAGCGGCTGAGGTGCCCTCGGCCGCTTCGGTGCCCGCTGCTGACTCGGCAGCGGCATCCTGGGCGGCGTCGACCTCTTCGGTCTGCTGCGAAAGATCCTGTTCAGACACTGTTCTCCTGCTTTCCGTGGTGCTCACCGCCACACGGCGAGCTCTCGTTCACGTGGTGGATGCCCTGGCTGCGGCATCACGTCATGGTCATCTGGCGGGCCCAGTTCAGTCCTCGGCGCCGCCATCGGCTCCGGCGGGCGGCTCGATGGGCTGCTCGACGCCTCCCGTTGAGCCGAAGAGCGCCTCGGCGCCCCGGCTGAAGACCGCGTCGAAGCCGGTGACGATCCCGATCACGATGATGACGAAGACCAGCACGACCAGCGTGTAGTTGGTCAGCTCCCGCCGGGTCGGAACGACCACCTTGCGGAGCTCGTCAATGACCTGGCGGAGGAACAGCCACAGCTTCCCGAACGGGCCCTTCGGATCGCCGCCGGCAGGCGTGGAGCCCTGATCTGGCGTCGAAGGCGACTGGGACACGAAGACTCCATCTGTTCACGGTTAAGGCGGGTGCCTAGCAGGGCAGACAGGACTCGAACCTGCAACCTACGGTTTTGGAGACCGTTGCGCTACCAATTGCGCCACTGCCCTAGGGGTAACCGACCCTCCGCCACGCTACCGCATCGAGAACCGGAGCACCGGTTTCGGGGCACGATGGATCGGAGGCGCCTGAGACACCGGTAGATCACTCTACGCCCTCGGCCCGGTGCAGGACAAACCGGTAGGCTTGAACCAGTCCATGAATCCCGAAAGGATCCCTCAGACATGACTGCTCCGAACTCACGCATCTCCGACCGTATCGGCTCCATCGCCGAGTCCGCCACCCTTGCCGTGGACGCGAAGGCCAAGGCGCTGAAGGCAGCCGGTGAGGATGTCATCGGTTTCGGTGCGGGCGAGCCGGACTTCCCCACCCCGGACTACATCGTGGAAGCGGCGCGCGAAGCGGCCCTGAACCCCCGCTTCCACCGCTATTCCCCCGCCGCCGGGCTGCCCGAGCTGCGCGCCGCGGTGGCGGAGAAGACCACCCGGGACTCCGGGTACCGGATCGAGGGCGAGGCGCTGGCGCCGGCGAACGTGCTGATCACCAACGGCGGCAAGCAGGCCGTGTACAACACCTTCGCCACCCTGCTGGACCCGGGCGATGAGGTCATCCTCCCGGCTCCCTTCTGGACCACCTACCCCGAGGCCATCAAGCTGGCCGGCGGCGTGCCCGTGGACGTCTTCGCCGGGCCGGAGCAGGGCTATAAGGTCACGATGGAGCAGCTGGAGCAGACCCTGACCGAGGCCACCAAGGTGCTGGTCTTCGTCTCCCCCTCCAACCCCACCGGCGCGGTGTACTCCGCCGAGGAGGTCCGCGAGATCGGCCGCTGGGCGGCGGAGAAGGGCCTGTGGGTGGTCACCGACGAGATCTACGAGCACCTCACCTACGACGACGCCGAGTTCACCTCCATCGCCGCCGTCGAGGAGCTGGCCGATCAGGTGGTGATCCTCAACGGAGTCGCCAAGACCTACGCGATGACCGGGTGGCGCGTGGGCTGGATGGTGGGTCCGACCGACGTCATCAAGGCCGCGGCGAACCTGCAGTCCCATGCCACCAGCAACGTCGCCAACGTCTCACAGATGGCCGCGCTGGCCGCCGTCGAAGGTCCGCTGGATGCGGTCAACGAGATGAAGACCGCCTTCGACCGACGACGCCGTGCCATCGTCAGCGGGCTCAATGAGATCACCGGGTTCTCCTGCCCCACCCCGGAAGGCGCCTTCTACGCCTATGTCGATGTCCGCGAGGCGCTGGGCCGTGAGATCGCCGGTCGCACGCCGCAGACCTCCGCGGAGCTGGCCGAGCTGATCCTGGAGGAGGCCAAGGTCGCCGTCGTCCCGGGTGAGGCCTTCGGTCCCAGCGGATTCCTGCGCCTGTCCTACGCGCTGGGCGATGAGGACCTGGCCAAGGGGCTGCGTCGGCTCCAGGACCTGCTCGGCTGATGAGCGCAGCCCCGCCCGGCTGATGCCTCCCGTCGGGCGGGACCCCATAGACTGGGCGCAGCAACCTGCCGAGGAAGTCAGGCCTGAGATTTTTCCTGGAATCCATGAAGGGACGAGCTGAATCATCATGCGCATCGGACTGCTCACCTCCGGCGGCGACTGCCCCGGCCTGAACGCCGTCATCCGCTCCGCCGTGCTCCACGGCATCAAGAGCTACGGCGACGAGTTCGTCGGCTTCAAGGGCGGCTGGCGCGGCCTCATCGAGGGCGACTACATCGACCTGCCCCGGCAGTCCGTGCGCGGTCTCTCCCGTCAGGGCGGCACGATCCTCGGCACCTCGCGGACCCACCCGTACAACCACCCGGGCGGCGGACCGGAGAACATGGCCAAGCAGCTCAAGCGCCACGACGTCGACGCCGTCATCGCCATCGGCGGCGAGGGCACCCTGGCCGGGGCCAAGCGCCTGGCCGATGACGGGATCCCGGTGGTCGGGGTGCCGAAGACCATCGACAACGACCTCAAGGCCACCGACTACACCTTCGGCTTCGACACGGCGGTCTCCATCGCCACCGATGCGATGGATCGGCTGCGCACCACCGGGGAGTCCCACCACCGCTGCATGGTCGCCGAGGTCATGGGCCGCAACGTCGGCTGGATCGCGCTGCACTCCGGCATGGCCGCCGGAGCCCACGCCATCCTGATCCCGGAGCACAAGGTCTCCATGGACCAGGTCTGTGAATGGGTCGAGCAGGTCCACTCCCGCGGACGCTCCCCGCTGGTGGTCGTCGCCGAGGGGTTCATCCCCGAAGACGCCGAGGAGGCGCTGGCAGGCAAGGGCGAAGAGTCCGACGGTCGCCCGCGGCTGGGCGGCATCGGGGACTGGGTGACTCGGCAGATCGAGTCCAAGACCGGCATCGAGTCGCGCAACACCACCCTGGGCCACATCCAGCGCGGCGGAAACCCCACCGGCTATGACCGGGTGCTCGCCACCCGCTTCGGCATCCGCGCCCTGGACCTCGTGCACGAACAGGCCTGGGGCCACATGGCGGCGCTGCGCGGCACCGAGATTCTCCAGGTCGATCTCGCCGAGGCGCTGGACGGGCTCAAGACCGTGCCCCCCGAGCGCTACAACGAGGCCCAGATCCTCTTCGGCCGCTGAACCGTTGCCCCGGACCGCGGCGCAGGACGCACCCTCCCTGCTGAGCCTCCTCCCGTGAGCCTGGCGGACCATACGCGCAGCATCATCGCGCTGGCGTGGGCACGGATGATCGGCCTCGGCGATGAGGAGCTGCTCGGCGCGGGATCCCATCACGAGGTCATCACCGCAGACGGCTCCGCGGTGGCCTTCCTGCGACTCTTCGATCACACCGTTCTCAGCGGACCCGCCGAGGTGCTGCGCCATGCCCGCCGGCGCGACGACACCGAGCTCGCCGATGAACGCCGGCTCCTGGAGCTCTCGCGTCGGCACGCCCCGGGCGCGCGCAGCCTGGGTGCGGCGAACCTGCTCTACGCCGAGGAGCCGGCCGCCCTGGGCGCCGCGCAGCGCGGGGCGGTCTCCTTCGATCCGGAACATGTGCGCGCAGTGCTCGCCGCCTCACCGGCCGATGACGTGCAGGCCTCAGGGATCGCCGCGGCGCCCTGGAGCGCAGCGCTGGTGGATGAGGGCACCGGCACGGCGCTCGGCGCCGCCGGGCGGGAGCTCTGGGCCGGGATGCTGGGCCAGCTGGGGGTCCTCACGGTGCCCGATCAGCGCCGTGCCGGGGTCGGGCTGCAGCTGGCCGCGGTGGCGGCGGAGGAGGCATTCAGCGAGGGACTCGTCCCGCAGTGGCGGGCCCGCACCGAGTCCGTCGGCTCGCTGCGCATCGCCGCGGCGCTGGGGTTCAGCCCCGCCGGCTCACAGACCACCGTGGTCTTCGACTGAGCCTCCAGCTCGGCGAGACCTGCTGGGCGACCTGCTCAGCGGCGCTGTCCGCGCAGGAAGTCTCCCTTGGGACGCCCCACGGCCTGTCCGGCGTCGGGACGGACGATGACCTCCTGGGCCGCCGCGTAGAAGGTCGCAGAATCTGCGTCGCCGTCGCGCACCACCAGCTGCAGCGCCGGGTCCACCTTGCGCTTGACCAGCGCCAGCGCGATCGGGCCCATCTCGTGGTGCCGCGCCACCGAGGTGACCTTCCCCACCGGGCGCTCCCCGGCCAGCTCGGCCGGGGAGGCCTCTGGGGCGGCGGCCAGGATGTCTGAACCGATCGCCGGAAGCGTGTGCTCGCTGCCGTCGAGATGCAGGAACACCAGGCGGCGCGGTGGATGGCCGAGGTTGTGAACCCGTGCCACGGTCTCCTGACCCTTGTAGCAGCCCTTGCTCAGATGCACGGCGGTGCGGATCAGGTCCAGCTCGTGCGGGATCGTCTTCTCATCGACCTCGCGGGCCAGACGGGGTCGCCAGGCGGCGACGCGCAGCGCCTCGGCCGCCATGGTGCCGGCGAGGATCCATCCGGCCTGTTCGAGACCGTCGATCGTGGCTTCCAACGAGGTCCGCGGCACCACGTGCAGCCGCCAGGACCAGTCCGCGCCAGGGTGGTCCGCCTCGGCGACCTGGGCGTAGCTGGCCGCGCCGGGACCGAGCTTCGGCCACGGGTCCGCCCAGCCGATGACGACCTCACCGGAGGCTGAGGCGGGCAGCGGTGCGGTGGAGCCGAGCACCGCGTAGTCGGCGGTGCGGTCGGCGATCTCCACCCGGAGCATGAACTTCATCGAGTCGAGCCACTGGGCCAGCACCCCGCCGTGTGAGTTCTCGGTGATCAGCCAGACGGTCTCACCGTCGTCGACCACCGCCGCATCGTGTTCGATGCGCCCGGAGATGTCCAGCAGCAGCAGCTCGGTGGGCTCCCCCGGCTTGAGTCCGGCGATCTCCTGGGAGGACAGCGTGGTCAGCCAGGTCAGCCGGTCGGGCCCGGAGACCGTGACCACGCTGCGCTGGGAGAGATCGACGACGGCGGCGCCACGGGCCAGTGCGCGCTGCTCCCGGGTGGGGTCGCCGTAGTGTGCGGCCACCGCGGCGTCGTCACCGCCGTCAGCGACGGCGCCGGCGCGGTTCAGCAGGGGTGACTTCGAGTTCTCATCCACGGGCGGACTCCTTGTTCGTTGCGGCGAGCGCGCAGGGCGCACGGCGCGGGGCACCTGCCAGGGGCAGGCGAGAGCGAGGCTCAGGCGGTGCGCTTGGCGCTGACCTCGTCGGCGGAAGCCGTGCGGTCGAGGATCGCGGAGGCGTGGGGAACCATCTCCCCATCGGCGGCGCGAAGATCCCAGCGCCAGAACAGCTGGCTGTTCACCAGTCCGAACATCCGCGAGGCACCCGGATATTCCGCAGCGTGCTCCCCGCGCATCACCGCGTCGGTGGCCAGGTGCAGCTGCGGGCCCTTGATCTTGCCGTAGTAGAGCTCCGAGATGCTGCCCGGATGGGTGATGGTGGCGGTGATCGCAAAGGATCCGTCCTGCTCCGCGAGCTGGTCGACCTCGGCCGCGCTCTTGTACGCGGGCACCACGTCCGCCGGGTCCAGGCCGGGGCCGACATCGGCGTCGGTGCGGGCCCGGTCCAGCGACCAGAAGCCGGTCTCCACCGAGAGCGGACGCAGCCGTGCACCCGCCTCATCGGCGAGCCAGGTCTCGGCGCGGTACTCGACGAACTCCAGGCCGGTGTCACGGAATGTGACGTCCTGGGTGAAGATCGGATCGTCCTGCTCTCCCGAGCCCAGGCGGCCTTGACCGCGCCAGCTGCCGAGCAGCCAGTAGAGCGGGGCCAGCTCCGGGGTCAGGTCGGTGGGAAGCTCCATCGGGGCCATCGGCTCAGCTCCTCAGCGCGCGGTCGACACTGGGCTGTGTCTCGGTGCGGTGCAGGCGGATCAGCGCTGACCCTTGTACAACCGGGAGATGACGGTCCAGGAGATGCCGGCGATCATCAGCGTCACCAGGACCAGCAGCCCGATGAAGAAGATCTCCAGTGCGAGCAGTGAGACGTTCTGCAATGCGAGGTTCATGGGTGAAAGTGTACAACTTCACACCAGCAGAAGACGCTCCGTGAAGTAGGTCAGCGCGCCCATGGCCGCGATCGGGGCTGCGCCGACCGCAATTCCGGAGAGAATCCCCTGTGGCGGACCCTGTGCGAGGAGGAAGCGGCGGAAGGAGGCGAGCAGCAGTCCGGCCACCAGCCCGAGCGTCCCGGCGAAGAGCAGGGTCAGCTCACCCCAGGCCAAGGTCATCCCGATGGCGGCCCCGACGCTTCCCAGGACCACCAGGAGCATGGCCCACGCATTGGGCAGCGGAATCGCGGCGAGCAGGGTCGCGATGATCAGCGCACCCGCGGCCAGCGTCACCACGGCGAGCTCCCCGGACGCTCCGGTGACGGCCAGCAGGGTGGTGTCCTCCACCGGCAGCAGACCGCGCACGGCGAGGATCCCTCCGGCGTCGTCTCCCCCGTTTGCTCCTGCCAGCTCCACCGGGTAGCGCAGACCGGCCACCCAGCCGGCTCCGGTGGTGGCGATCAGCACCCCGGCGCAGGCTCCGATGGTGGACTCCAGCCGGTGCGGCCTTCCGGTGCCGCGCAGGACCTGGATCAGGAAGACGCTCATGACGCCGAAGGCCAGTGCCACGGAGGACCAGAAGAAGAGGTCACCGGCGGTCCCCACGATGCCGGCGCCGAGGGCCGCGACGACTCCGGCGCAGGCGATGACGGCGGAGAGCGAGCGTCGGGCCGAGACTCCCATCAGCTGGGGCCACCCCAGCGCGATGAGGATCGAGAGCCCACAGACCACCAGGGTCATAGCGATGGTCCCGGCCCAGGAGGCCAGGGCGAGCGCTGTGGCTGCGAGCAGGGCGGAGGCTGCCACTGGGATGTACTTCACAACAGGCCATCCTAGAGGTCCGCGCTTCGCACGTCGCATATACTCAACCCCGGATCGCTGAATCGCGTTTCCACATTGTGCAATCACCGGCGTTGAAGACCGCAATCACCGTTGACGACCCTGCGGGACCCGGTGAAGATGATGGCCCGAGGGGAAGGAGTCATGCATGGCCCAGGTTCTGCTGCTCTCAGACACCCCCGACGACGCACTGCCGCCACTGGGGCTTCTCACCCACCGGATCCGCACGTTCCCCGCCGAGGCCTCCTCCATCGTGCGGGCTCCCAATGTGGATGTGACGCTGATCGATGCGCGCACCAAGCTTGCCCACGCCCGCTCCCTGTGCCAGCTGGTGAAGTCCTCGATGCTCTCCCCGGTGCTGGTGATCGTCACCGAGGCGGGCCTGGCCACGCTGAACGAGTCCTGGCAGGCCGATGACTTCATCCTCGACGAGGCCGGCCCGGGCGAGATCGATGCCCGGATCAGGCTCGCGGCGGTGGAGACCGCGGAGGAGACCCCGGTCGGAGAGATCCGCGCCGGCGGGATCACCATCGATGAGACGACCTATATGGCCACGATCAACGGCCGCCTGCTGAACCTCACCTATAAAGAGTTCGAGCTGCTCAAGCACCTGGCTCTGCACCCGGGTCAGGTCTTCACCCGCGACCGGCTGCTCCACGATGTCTGGGGCTACGACTACTTCGGCGGCACCCGCACCGTCGACGTCCACATCCGACGCCTGCGCGCCAAGCTCGGGCCCGACCACGAGTCACTGATCGGCACGGTGCGCAATGTCGGCTACCGACTGGTGATCGGCGGTTCAGACACCGCCGGCCCCGCCGACGATGACCGGCGCGTCGCCGGCGCGGACGCCGCCTGAGCCGGTGACCTGAGGGTTCGGCTCCGCTACAGTGAGCCCATGAACCCAGGCGATGTCACCCCAGAAGGCACCGAGCCGGCCGTGGTCGAGCTCAGCGACGGCGCACCCGATGCCGACCTGCACCACGCGCTGCTCGAGCTGGCCGCCGTCTCCACCGAGGCCGACGCCAACCCGCCGTTCTCGGAACAGACTCTCGTAGAGCTGCACCGCGCCGCCGACCGGCGCGAGGCCGCGTCCGCTGAGACTGCCGCCTCCCAGGAAGCGAACCGCAGTCCGCTGCGCATCGCCTACGCCTGGACCGATGCCCAGCCCGACTCGCGGCTGCTCGCCGGGGCCGGCGTCGTCGTCGAGGGCGCGGAGGGAGTCCCCGACGTGCTGGAGATGGTGGTCCGTCCAGACTGCCGGCAGCGCGGGATCGGCACAGCGCTGGTGGAGGCGCTCACCGCAGACGTGCTCTCGCCCGCGGCCGGTCGGGTGCAGCGGGCCTGGGCCCACGGCGAGCACGACGCCGCCGCCCGGCTCGCCCGGCGCTTCGGCTGGACCCCCGTCCGAGAGCTCTGGCGGATGCGACTCACCGACCTCGATGAGGCACCCTCCCCCGAGCTGCCAGAGACCATCACCGTGCGCAGCTTCCGCCCCGGTGAGGACGATCAGGCCTGGCTGACTGCGAATGCGGCCGCCTTCGCTGATCACCCCGAGCAGGGCCGGCTCACCTTGGAGGATCTGCATGCCCGGATGGCCGAGGACTGGTTCGACCCGGAGGGATTCCTGCTGGCCTGGGAGGGCGAGGAGCTCGTCGGGTTCCACTGGACCAAGGTCCAGGGCGCCGAGCTCGGCGAGGTCTACGTGGTCGGCGTCGTGCCCGGCGCCCGCGGGCGTGGGCTCGGCCGCAGCCTCACCCTGGCCGGGATCGAACATCTGCACCGAGCGGGCCTGGCCGCCATCATGCTCTACGTGGACGCCGACAACACCGCCGCGGTGGAGCTGTACAAGAAGCTCGGATTCACCAAATGGGACGCCGACACCATGTACGCCCCGACCGTGGAGCCCGCCGCCGAACCAGCCTGATATCTTGGTCTCTCGTGAGCTCCTCCGAGACCATGAGCAAGGTCCCCCGCCGCAGAACTGTCACGGTCTCCGATGACGGGCTCGACGCCGAGATACTCGCCGCCGGCGCCCTGTGCTGGCGGCTCCGCCGCGGCGAGCTCGAGGTCCTGGTGATCCACCGGCCCCGCTATGACGACTGGTCCTTCCCCAAGGGGAAGCTCGATGAGGGTGAGACCCTCCCGGAGTGCGCGGTCCGCGAGGTCCGTGAGGAGATCGGGCTCAAGGTCAGGCTCGGAATGCCGCTGCCGATCACCCGTTATTCCGTGGGCAAGTCGCGCGGAGTCAAGAACGGCAATGGCAACGGCAACGGCAATGGCAACGGCAATGGCGGCAAGGACAAGGCCGTCTGGTACTGGGCCGCCCAGGTCGCTGAGGGCTCTCCGATCCCCGACGGCGATGAGGTGGACGAGACCGCCTGGGTCAGCGTGGACCGAGCCCGGGAGATGCTGACCAACCGCGGTGACGTGCTGCCGCTGGACGAGCTTGCCAACCTCCACGACGACCAGCGGCTGCATACCCTGCCCTTCATCGTTCTGCGCCATGCCAAGGCCAAGCCGCGCTCCTCCTGGTCCCGCGCCGAGTCGGAGCGCCCGCTGGCGGCCACCGGCAAGCGTCAGGCCCGGGCGGTGGAGCGGCTGCTGGTCTGTTGGCGCCCGCGACATCTGGAGTCCAGCCCCTGGCAACGCTGCGCTGAGACCATCGCGCCCTACGTCAAGGCCCATCGAAACCGCGCCACGTACCGGAAATCGCTCACCGAGAAGCGCGCCGAGGCCCACCCGGAAAGGACCCGGACCCGGGTCCGCCGCTGCCTGGAGCTGCTGCTGCCGACGCTGATCTGCAGCCACCGTCCGGTCCTTCCGCTGATCCTGGACACCATGGGCAGCTGGCTGCAGGACCCGGACCTGCTGCGGGCCATCCCGGATGAGGACCCCTATCTGCGCCCCGGCGCGGTTCTGGTGGCGCAGCAGGCCATGGACCGCGGTGGAGAGATCGTCTCGATCGAGGTCTACGAGCCGTTCGAGGACTGACCGCTGGCGGGACTCCTGACAATGTCGGGCCGTGACGGTAGTCTCATTGCATGAGTGCGCCGAAGAACGTTCACCCGACCGCCGAGCTCAACATCGACGAGGACCGAGGCCGGGCCGAGCTCTGGGACACGATCAACGGACGCCGCACCTTCATCGGGTTCATCGGATTCACCCCCGAGACGCTCCGCGGCCAGGAGGTCACCCTCCTGCAGCACACCATCGTCCACCCCCAGTACGGCAGGCAGGGCTACGCCCGCTGCCTGGTCACCCTGCTGCTGGACCAGCTCCAGGCCGAGGGCAGGCTCTTCGCCTCCGAGTGCACCTACGTGGATGCCTACCTGCACCGCTACCCCGAATACCGCACCCTGCAGGCCACGTTCTCCTGAACTGCGGCACGCGGGTCCAGCCGTCGAACGGCCGAACCCGCTGACAGCTCGGCCCGCTCCGACGCTCAGGCCCCGCAGGTATGCTGTGGTGCGTGAACTCGACGATCCCCACCCCGTACGAGGACCTGCTCGCAGACGTGCTGAACGTCGGCACCGCCAAGTCTGACCGCACCGGAACCGGCACCAGAAGTGTCTTCGGGCGCCAGATCCGGTTCGATCTCGCGGAGTCCTTCCCTCTGATCACCACCAAACGAGTGCACTTCAAGTCCGTGGCGCTGGAGCTGCTCTGGTTCCTGCGCGGAGATTCCAATGCGCGCTGGCTGCAGGAGCGCGGCGTGCGGATCTGGAACGAATGGGCAGGCGAGGACGGCGAGCTCGGCCCGATCTATGGCGTGCAGTGGCGCTCCTGGCCCAGCCCCTCGGGTGAGGACATCGATCAGATCGAGCAGCTCATCACCTCGCTGAAGACGAACCCTGATTCCCGACGCCACGTGGTGAGCGCCTGGAACCCGGCACAGATCGATGAGATGGCGCTGCCGCCCTGCCACATCATGTTCCAGTTCTATGTGGCCGACGGTCGGCTCTCCTGCCAGCTGTATCAGCGCAGCGCCGACATGTTCCTCGGAGTGCCCTTCAACATCGCCTCCTACGCGCTGCTGACGAGGATGGTCGCCCAGCAGGTAGGGCTTGCCCCCGGTGAGTTCATCTGGACCGGTGGGGACTGCCACATCTATGACAACCACGTGGAGCAGGTGCGTGAACAGCTCTCCCGCGCCCCCTACCCCGCACCCACCCTGGCGATCACCCGCACCCCGGACTCGATCTTCGACTACGAGTTCGAGGACTTCGAGGTGCGCGACTACCAGCACCACCCCGCCATCAAGGCCGCCGTCGCTGTATGAGCATCCGCTCCATCGCGGCCGATATCGGCATGATCTGGGCGCAGACCCACACCGGGGTCATCGGCGACGCCGGGACCATGCCCTGGCACCTGCCCGAGGACCTGGCGCACTTCAAGGCCACCACCCGCGGCGCCCCGGTGGTCATGGGTCGCCGCACCTGGGAATCCTTCCCGGCCAAGTACCGCCCGCTCCCGGGCCGGCAGAACATCGTGATCACCGCCGATCAGCGCGCCGCAGATCAGATCCGCGCGCTGGGCGGGCACCCCGTGGCCAGTCTCGACGAAGGACTTGAGATCGCCTCGGCCTCGAGAGCCGAGAAGATCTGGATCATCGGCGGCGGCCGGGTCTACGCCGAGACCGTGGACCGACGAATCGCGGACCTCGCGGTCATCACCGTGATCCAGAGCGAGGTCTCCGGTGACACCTCGGCCCCGACCCTGACTCCGGAATGGGAGCTGACCCAGCGCGAGCCTGCCGCAGGAACGCACCAGGGCGCCGACGGGCTGCGATACCACATCGAGACCCACCGCCGCCGCGGCGGCGCCGCTGAGCGGCACACGACCACCTCCGGGGCCTCGTCCACCTGCCACGACACACCCGCACCCGCACCCGACGGAAGCCCGAGATGACCGAGACCTCCCCACCCGCCCCGAACACGCACAATGCCTCCCAGGCCAGCTCCACCAATCTGATGATGCTGGGCCTCGGCGGCTACCTCATCCTGCCGTTCCTGGCCCTGTTCACCGTGACCCTGGGCTTCGTCCTGGTGCTCAATGACCGGATCATCCCGGGCCTGGTCTTCCTGTTCGTCGCGCAGCTCTGGGTGGCCGGCGGGCTGTGGGCTCATCTGTCGCGCCGTCGTCTGCTGCAGGAGATCAAAGAAGCCAGGAAGTCCGAGGAAGCCCCCGGCGTCGAGAAGTGACCCTGACGCGCTGAGCCGACTCCGCTACCCTGGAGGCATGACTTCTGCAGTGAACTCCTCCGTGTCCCCTGCCCTCTCCGCCGTGCCAGGCGAGACCCCCTCGGTGGGTCTGATCGGCTGGCGCGGCATGGTCGGCTCGGTGCTGATCACGCGCATGCTCGAGGAGGGGGACTTCGCCCACATCAACCCGGTCTTCTTCTCCACCTCCAACGCCGGAGGCCAGGCACCGAGCTTCGCGGGCGTCACGCCCGAGGAGACCACCCTGCAGGACGCCTTCGATCTGGACACGCTGGTGAAGCTGCCGATCATCGTCACCGCCCAGGGCGGCGACTACACCTCCGAGGTGTACCCCAAGCTGCGCCAGGCCGGCTGGGACGGGATCTGGATCGACGCCGCCTCCACCCTGCGCATGGCCGAGACCTCGATCATCGCGCTGGACCCGATCAACCGCGACGTCATCGACGCCGGGCTTGCCGCTGGCGTGAAGGAGTTCATCGGCGGCAACTGCACGGTCTCGAACATGCTGATGGGCCTGGGCGGGCTCTTCACCAACGACCTGGTCGAATGGGGCACCGCCATGACCTACCAGGCGGCCTCCGGCGGTGGCGCGAAGCACATGCGCGAGCTGCTGAACCAGTTCGGCACGCTGCACTCCGCCGTCGCCGAGGAGCTCAGCGACCCCGCGGCCGCCATCCTGGACATCGACCGCGCCGTGCTCCACGCCCAGCGCAACGACCTCGACGCCACCCAGTTCGGCGTCCCGCTGGCCGGTTCGCTGATCCCCTGGATCGACGCCGATCTGGGCAACGGCGTGGCCAAGGAGGAGTGGAAGGCCGGGGTGGAGACGAACAAGATCCTGGGCCGCGGCGACAATCTGGCCCCCGGGGTCACCTCCCGCGGCGCGGCAGTGCCATTCGACTCGCTCTGCGTCCGGGTGGGCGCGCTGCGCTCACACTCCCAGGCGCTGACGCTGAAGCTGCGCGAGGACCTTCCGCTGGCCGAGATCGAAGCGATCGTGGCCTCGGGCACCGAATGGTCCAGCTTCGTCCCGAACGAGAAGGAAGCCACCGTGGCGCAGCTGACCCCGGTGGCCGCCACCGGCTCGCTGGACATCCCGGTGGGGCGGATCCGCAAGCTCGAGATGGGCCCGGAGTACATCTCCGCGTTCACGGTGGGCGACCAGCTGCTCTGGGGCGCGGCGGAGCCGCTGCGCCGGATGCTGCTGATCGCGGTCGGCAAGCTCTGAGCCCTTCCGTCGCGGAGCGTCTGAGGCCGCCTCTGCAGAGCTTCAGCGCCCGGCTCGGCAGACCTGAGGTCTGCTGCTAGAGCGCGTGTCCGATCAGCACCGGCTCTTCGTGCATCGTGATGCCGAAGGCCGTGCTGACCTGGTCACGGGCGGCGCGGGCGACCGCGAGCAGGTCATCGGTGGTCGCGGAGCCTCGATTGGTGACCGCCAGCGTGTGCTTGGTGGAGAGCGCTGCGCGGCCCCCGGCGATGCCGGTCCCCTGCGCCCCGCGCCCGGCCGCCGGCCCGTCGGGCAGGCCGAACCCCTTGCCGCAGCCGGCGTTGTCGATCAGCCAGGCGGCTGAGAGCTTCACCATCGGGGCGCCCGCTTCGTCGACTCCGGCGGAGAACTGCGGCGCCCCGTTCGGAAGCGCCGCGGCGACCTCGCGCGGAACGATCGGGTTGGTGAAGAAGGACCCGGTGGACCAGGTGTCATGGTCGCCCTCGCGCAGCACCATGCCTTTGCCCTCGCGCAGTCGCAGCACCGTGCTGCGGACCTCTTTCAGCGGGGCGCGGCGCTCGTGGTCTGCGCTCTCGGCGTCAAGGCCGAGGGTCCGGGCCAGCTCGCCGTAGCGCACCGGGGCCGAGAGCCCATCGGGGCGGTTCTGCAGCATGAACCGGACCTGCAGCACCACGTAGCGGGGTGAGCCATGCACGGTGGTCTGCTTCAGCACCGAGTCGCGGTAGCCGAACTGCAGCTCGGCGTTGGTGAAGCGCACCAGCTCACCGCGTGCCCGGTCCCAGGCCTGGATGTCTTTGAGGGTGTGGGCCACATCAGCGCCGTAGGCGCCCACGTTCTGCACCGGCACCGCACCGGTGGCGCCGGGGATCCCGGAGAGCGCCTCCAGCCCGGTGAGGCCGCGTGCCACGCTGAATCGGACGACGTCGTCCCAGTTGTGTCCTGCGGCGACGGTGAGCAGCACATCCCGGTCGCCGTGGAACTCGGTGCTGATCCCCTGGAACGCCAGCTGCAGCACGGTGCCGGGGAACCCGTCCTCGGTCACCAGCAGGTTCGATCCGCCGCCCAGGACGATGAGGGTGTCCTCGCCGCGCTCGCGGGCTGCGTGCTCTGGCAGCGGGTGCTGCCGAAGCACCTCCAGCGCCTGCTCCTGGGTGTCTGCCCGGATCCATCGACCGGCGGGGCCGCCGACGCGGGCAGTGGTGTGATCCCTGAAACGACGGGGCCACGCGAGGGGGGAGGTATCAACACTGGTCACAGACGAGAAGCCTACCCGGCGTCGCTGAAATGGGCATCTGCGCCCTGTGCGCCGTGGATCACCTTCCCGAGATAGGCCCTCGTCGGGTCGCCCGGAGCAGGCGCCCGGGCGTCTCCCTCTCGGCTACTCGCCGAGAGGGTTCAGCACCCGGCGCAGGAAGTCCCGGGTGCGCGACTGCTGAGGATCCCCGATGACTGCGGTCGCCGGGCCCTCCTCGACCACGAGACCCTGGTCCATGAAGACGACCCGGTCTGCGACCTCGCGGGCGAAGCCCATCTCGTGGGTCACCACGAGCATGGTCATGCCGGCCTGGGCGAGCTTGCGCATGCTGGCGAGCACGTCGCCGACGGTCTCAGGGTCCAGCGCGGAGGTGGGCTCGTCGAAGAGCATCAGCTGCGGCTTCATGGTCAGCGCCCTGGCGATGGCCACCCGCTGCTGCTGACCGCCCGAGAGCTGGTCGGGGCGGCGCTCGGAGAGGTGCTGGAGCCCGACGGCGTCCAGCTGTGCCAGCGCCTCGGTCTCTGCCTCGGCCTTGGACTGGCCCAGCACCCGCCGCGGGGTGATGGTGCAGTTCTCCAGCACGCTCAGATGGGGGAAGAGGTTGAACTGCTGGAAGACCATGCCGATCTGCCGGCGCATGGCGTCGAGATTGACGTCCGCATGGGTCGCCTCGTGCTCACCGACGGTGATCGTCCCCGCATTGGGGGTCTCCAGCCGGTTCACGCAGCGCAGCAGCGTGGACTTGCCGGAGCCGGATGCTCCGATCAGACAGACGACCTCACCCGGAGCCACGCTCATGTCTATGCCCTTGAGCACCTCGTTGTCCCCGAAGGACTTGTGCAGACCGGTGATGGTCACCCCGGCGGCGGAAGTGCTGCGCGCGCCGGGCACGCGCTTGGCTGAGGCGGTGTCCGGGGCCGTGGACCCCGACGTCTCGGCCTGACTCTGACTCTGGCCCTGGCTCTGGCTCTGGCTCTGGCTCATATTCGCGTCCATCTCTACTTCTTCCCCGTCCGGGGGGTGCGGTGCTCCATGCGGCGAGCCAGCAGCGACAGCGGCACGGTGAGCAGCAGGTAGCAGAATCCGGCGACCACCAGCGGGGTCAGCCCCGCCTGGTAGATGTTGATTCCGTCGCGACCCATCTTGGTCAGCTCGGCGGCGCCGCCGGCCATGCCGACCACGAAGATCAGCGAGGAGTCCTTGGTGAGCAGGATCGCCTCATTGGTCAGCGGGGGCAGCACGATCCTGAAGGCCTGCGGGATCTGGATGGTGACCATGGCGCGCCAGGCGGGCATGCCCAGCGCGCGGGCGGCCTCCAGCTGGCCCTTGGGCACGGCCTGAAGGCCTGCCCGGAGGGTCTCTGCGATGTAGGCGCTGGCCACGATGGCCAACGCTGAACCGGCGATCTGCAGGGTGGAGAGGTTCCACCCGAAGGCCAGCGACGCACCGAAACCGAGCGCGATGAACACCAGGATCGCAGGGATGCCTCGGAAGAACTCGATGTACGCGGTGGCCAGCCACCGGTAGATCGGGAACGAGGACATCCGCATCAGCGCCAGCAGCGTTCCGCCGAGCAGACCGAAGACGAAGCCCACCACCGTGTACTGCACGGTGTTGACCAGTCCCACGGTGATGATCTCCGGGAACATCGGTCCGATGTTCTCGACGGCGAAGAAGCTGCTGCGGATCGCTGTCCAGTCGATGAGGATGGCCAGCACGATCACGACTGCAAGGAATATCCCTGCCTGGATCCCGAGGCTCAGGCGCGCTCGGTCACGGGTTGTCATTGCCATGAGGGTTATTCGTCGCCCTCGTCCTCGGTGGCCGCGTCCTCAGCGGGCTCCTCGTCGGCAGCCTCCTCGTCGGCGTCACCCTCTTCAGGAGTGTCGCCCTCGCGGAACCAGCGGTCCTCGAGCTCTTCCATACCGCCGGAGGCGTCCAGCTCGGCGAGGACCTCGTTGACCGCAGTGATCAGCTGATCGTTGCCGGTGGCCACGGCAATTCCGAGCTGCTCACCGGTGTCGATCTCCTCGATGAACTCCGACGTGTCTGATTCGCCGGCCTGGTAGCCCAGGATGGAGATGTTGCCGATTGCGGCCTCCACCTGACCTGAGTCGAGGCCCTGGATCAGCAGGCCGGAGTCGCTGTACTCGCGCACCTCATAACCCTGCTCCTGGGCGTAGTCAGCGCCGGTGGTCTCGGTCTGCACACCCACGGTGAGGCCTTCAAGGTCATCCAGCGAGCTGACTTCAGCCTCGGTGGCGGCGAGCAGGCCAAGGTTGTCGTCGAGGTAGGGCTCGGAGAAGAGCATGTTGCCCGCTCGCGCCTCGGTGATGGTCATGCCGGAGATCGCCAGGTCGCAGGTGCCGGCGTCCAGTGCCACACCGGACTGGATGCCCTCGAATCCGGTCTGCACGACCTCCAGGTCGGCGTCCAGCGCGTCGGCGATGACCTCGGCGATGTCGATGTCGAAGCCGACGACATCGCCCTCGCCGTCGTAGTACTCGAACGGCGGGTAGGGAACATCGGAGCAGACCTGCAGGGTGCCCTCGTTGTTCAGCTCGACGTCGCCGAGATCGAGGTCCACGGTGATCTCGTTCTGCGGCTCGGCCTCGAGGGTCTCGCCACCTTCTTCACTGTCGCCACAGGCGGTCAGCAGAAGCGCTGCCAGCGCGGAGGCGCCTACGGCCTTGGCCGCGGTCTTATGCTTGGGCATATTTGGATCCTTAGGTTGATCAGCTGAAACCGATGTCAGACGGTTTCCGCGATTATACGGTGATGCTGTGTTTCAGCCCTATGTCAGCCGGGCGGAAGCTTGACGGCGTGTCTTCATCGAGGGCCGTCGCGCCGTGACCTGGGATGCATGTGAGCGGGACCTGCACGTGATCCAGAACTGAACGTGACCTAGAACTGCACCAGGGCCTGGGACTTCGCGAGCACCTTGGTGCGGACGGGCTCCTGGTGCGACTGCTGATCCGGTCCGGCCTCAGTCGCAGCTTCGGTGAGCAGCTCCACGCTCAGGTCCACCCGGACCCGGCGCTGCTGCGCATCCACCGCGCCGATCTTCCCGCTGATCTGAAGCCGGGCGGTGGCGGTCTCCGGGGAGCCCGACGCGGCGTCGGGCACCGGGACCGGCTTGGTGAAGCGGGACTGATAGTCGACGACGGCGCCCGGGTCGCCCGCCCAGACGCTGACCAGGTCCACGGCGGAGCCCATGGTGAGCATGCCGTGGGCGATGACCCCGTCCAGGCCGACCTCGCGGGCGAAGCGGTCGTTCCAGTGGATCGGGTTGTGGTCCCCCGACGCGGCGGCGTAGCGGATCAGGTCCGCCCGGGAGAAGCTCAGCTCGCGGGTGCCGATCTGCTGACCCTTCTGGAGGTCTTCGAAGACTGGGGTGCTCATGCGGCATCCTCCTCGTTGCGGACCAGCAGGGTGGAGGTCACGGTGCTCCGGGCGGCGCCGTCCTCGGCGCTGATCTGCACCACGGTGGTGACCATCGCGCCGGCGCCCATGGTGCGGATCCGCTCCAGGGTGACCTGGGAGCTCAACGTGTCTCCGGCGAGGATCGGGCTGTGGTGGGTGAAGCGCTCCTCGGCGTGGACCACGCGGGAGAAGTCGATGCCGGCCTCGTCGTCGTTGATCACAGCAGCCTCGGCGCGCTGGGCGATGATCACCGCGAAGCTCGGCGGCGCGACCAGGTCGTGGTGACCCAGCGCCTGGGCGGCGTCGAGGTCATGGTGCGCGGGGTGCTCGGCCTGCACCGCGAGCGCGAACTCACGGATCGCCTCACGGCTGACCTGGTACGGCGCGGCGGGAGGGTACTGGTGGCCCTGGCGGTCTGGGTTGATCATTCAGTCTTCCTTCGCTCGACGGGAGAGGATCTGAGCGGCCTGGCGTCGGCGCAGTCCGATGGCGATCAGGTGACTCAGGATGCCGACGCCCAGGAAGACCAGACCCGTGCTGCGCAGCGCGTCGGTCGTCTCCGCGGCGTCGAGCAGCGTCGCCAGCACCACCAGGATCACACCGACGGCGGTGGAGGCCATGCCCAGGACGAGGGTGACCCGGTAGGCGCGCGTCCCGCTGGTCCACGGGTCAAAGGACTGAGTGCTCACGGCGGTCAGCTTACAGGCCTCGGCGAGGCGCTCTCGAAAAACCTCACACCACCCGGTGGGGACTATGAGGCTGGTTTATCGCGACCGAAACTCGACGATCCCCTCGCGGAAACACGGCCTTGGCACAGTGGAGCCCTCACCACCGGACCCTGAATGGTCACCGCGCGGCCCAGCCCCGCGAGACGCCAGGAAGCAGGACATCGCGATGAACCCCCAGATCTCCGCCACAGCGGCGCAACGCAGAAGTCCGGCCGCCGAGACCGATGTCGCCGCGCCGACGGATCGGCTCGTCGTCGAGGAGGGCCGCTGGATCACCAACTGGCAGCCCGAGAACTCCGAGTTCTGGGATGGCCCGGGACGCCCCACCGCGCGGCGCAACCTGATCTGGAGCGTGTTCTGCGAGTTCCTCGGATTCGCCGTATGGCAGCTCTGGTCGGTCACGGTCGTATTCCTGCCCCTGGTGGGCTTCGACCTGACCACCTCCGAGCAGTTCTGGCTGGTGTCGCTGCCTCCGCTGGTCGGGGCGACCCTGCGGGTCCCCTACAGCTTCATGGTGGCGATGATCGGCGGACGCAACTGGACCATCATCTCCGCGCTGCTGCTGCTGATCCCCACCGTCGCCATGGCGCTGACCCTGGGCAACCCGGAGACGCCGAACTGGGCGCTGTTCGCCATCGCCGCGGCCGCTGGGTTCGGCGGCGGCAACTTCTCCTCCTCGATGGCCAACATCACCTACTTCTACCCGGCCAAGGAGAAGGGCGCGGCGCTGGGAGTCAACGCCGCCGGCGGCAACCTCGGCGTCGCCGTCGCCCAGTTCACCGTGCCGATCGTGGTGACCGCGTTCGCCTTCGGCGCGCTGCAGCCGAACCTGCCGGCCGCCGGGCTGTTCTGGATCCCGTTCATCCTGCTCGCCGCCTGGGGCGCTCGGAAGTACATGCACAACCTCTCTCACGCCAAGAACGACCTCAAAGGCTCGCTCTCGGCGCTGAAGGAGAAGCACCTGTGGATCATCTCGCTGATCTACATCGGGACCTTCGGCTCCTTCATGGGCTTCGGCTCGGTCTTCCCGACCCTGATCAACATCCAGTTCCCCGAGTTCTCCAGCATCCAGGTCTTCGGCGCGGCGCTCTCGCTGGCCTTCCTCGGTCCCCTGGTCGGCTCGCTGGCCCGGCCCTGCGGCGGCAGGCTCGCCGACCGGATCGGCGGCGCCCGGGTGACCATCACCAGCTTCCTGGCGATGGCCGGGGTCACCGCCGCCGTCGTGCTGACGCTCTCGATGGCCAACTTCTGGATCTACCTGCTGCTGTTCCTGGCCCTGTTCACCCTCACCGGGGTCGCGAACGGGTCCAGCTACCGGATGATCCCGGTGGTCTTCAGGCTCTCGGTGGACCCTGCCGACCGGGTCGGACACGAGCGCAAGGCCTCCTCCGCGCTGGGTCTGATCGGCGCGATCGGCGCCTACGGCGGCTTTGCGATTCCGCAGATCCTGCGGGTGTCCAATGAGTCCACCGGCTCCTTCGACATCGCCTTCTGGGTCTTCGCCACCGGCTACGTCGCCCTGGCCGGGCTCACCTGGCTGGTCTACATGCGCCCCGGCACCGTCTTCGCCCGCGCCAACGTCTGATGCCGGCACCCCAGACCACCCGCGAGGTGAACACCCACTGCCCGTACTGCGCGCTGCAATGCGCCATGACGCTGCGGATCCCCGAGAGACCGAGCAGCGCCGAGACGGAGCAGACCCCGCCGGGCATCACGGTGGAAGGTGCCCGGTTCCCGACCAACCGGGGGCGGCTGTGCCGGAAGGGCAGCACCGCCGCGGAGCTGCTCGGCCCACGCAGCGACCGGCTCCGCTCCCCCCTGATCGCCGAGACCGACGACGACGGCGAGCGCAGCTTCCGCGCGGCCTCCTGGGAGGAGGCGCTGGACCATATCGCGGAGCGGCTGCGCAGCATCCAGGCCACCCACGGCCCAGACGCGATCGGGGTGTTCGGCTCCGGCAGCCTGACCAATGAGAAGACCTACGCGCTGGGGAAGTTCGCCAGGGTCGCGCTGGGAACCTCGCAGATCGACTACAACGGCAGGTTCTGCATGTCCTCGGCGGCGAAGGCCTCCACAGAGGTCTTCGGACTGGACCGCGGGCTTCCGTTCCCGCTCACGGACCTCGATGCCGCCTGCACCGTCCTGCTGCTGGGCTCCAACGTGGCCGACACCATGCCACCCTTCGTGCAGCACCTGGAGGGTGCTCGATCCAAGGGCGGTCTGATCGTGGTGGACCCGCGGCGCAGCTCCACCGCCGAGCTCACCGCCGACGGCGCCGGGTTCCATGTGGCTCCGACCTCCGGCGGGGACCTGGTGCTGCTGCTGGCCCTGGCCAACGTGCTCTTCGAGGAGGGTTACACCGATCAGCGCTATCTGGCGGACCGGGTCAGCGGCACCGAGGACTTCCGCCGGTCCGCGGCCGCCTGGTGGCCCGAGCGGGCTCAGGCCGCCACCGGAGTCGGCGCGGACCAGATCCGCCTCATCGCCCGTCGGCTGGGATCCGCGGCCGTGAGCGCCCGCGACGGCGGCGATCCGGTCTTCATCCTCACCGGACGCGGCGTGGAGCAGCACCGCGACGGCACCGACACCGCACGGGCCGCGATCAGCCTGGCGCTGGTCCTCGGGCTGCCCGGCGCCCGTGGAGGCTACGGCACCCTGACCGGACAGGGCAACGGGCAGGGCGGCCGGGAGATGGGGCAGAAGTCGGACCAGCTCCCGGGGCTGCGCTCGATCAGCTCCCCCACCGACCGGGCGCACATCGCCGAGGTCTGGGGCGTGGCGCCGGAATCGATCCCAGGCCCCGGGGTCCCGGCCACGCAGCTGCTGCACACCATGGGCACCCGGACTGATCAGGGCCCGGACGGGATCCGTGCGCTGCTGGTCCATGGCTCCAATGTGGCCGTCTCGGCGCCCGACACCTCCCGGGTGCTTAAGAATCTGCGGGCCCTGGACCTGCTCGTGGTGGCCGACTTCTTCCTCTCCGAGACGGCCGCCGAGGCCGACGTCGTGCTTCCGGTGCTGCAGTGGGCCGAGGAGGACGGCACCATGACCAGCCTGGAGGGGCGGCTGCTGCGCCGTCGTCGGGCCCTGGAGCCGCCGTCGGGGTGCCGCTCGGAGCTGTGGATCTTCGCGGAGCTGGCCCGGCGTCTCGGCGTGCCCACCGGCTTCTCCACCGATCCGGCGGAGGTCTTCGAGGAGATCCGTCGGGCCACCGCGGGGGCGACTGCGGACTACTCCGCGATGAGCTGGGAGCTGTTGGACGCCGGACACGCCGGCTACTGGCCGCACCCGGCAGCCGCGGAGCCGGCCGCGGAGCGTGCACATGCCGCCGGTGCTGGCAGTGCGGCCGGTGCTGGCAATGCGGCCGGGCCAGAGCGCACCAGCACCGGGGAGCCGATCATCGGGACTCCGCGGATGTTCACCGCCCGCTTCGCCCACGCCGATGGCCGGGCGACGCTGCGCGCGATCCGGCCACGCGCCCAGGCGGCACCGCACGCCGAGGAGCTCACCTTCACCACCGGACGGCTGATGGAGCACTATCAGTCGGGCAACCAGACCCGGCGGGTGCCGGCCCTGGACGCCGCGCACCCGCAGGTGACGGTGCAGATCCACCCGGCCACGGCGCGCCAGTTCGGGTTGGCCGAGGACGGCTTCGCGGTTGTGGAGAACGCGCAGGGCGCGCTGACCGCGAAGGTCGTCTTCGACGCCGGGATCCGCGCGGACACCCTCTTCTCGCCCTTCCATTTCTCCGGCCGCAGCGCCGCCAACCTGCTCACCCGGGGCCTGACCGACCCGCATTCGAAGATGCCGGAATTCAAGAACACCCCGGTCCGAATCCGTCCCGCCACTTCCACGGAGGCAGCCGCATGACTCACCCGATCCCGCACGTGCTGGTGCTCGGCTTCGGTCCGGTCGCCGCCCGGCTGATCGATGAGCTTCTCGAGGAGGTCACGATCGGTACGCTCCGGCTGACCGTGATCGGCGCCGAGACCGAGCCGGCCTACCAGCGCATCCGCATCGGGGACGTCTCGGTGGGCCGCATCCAGCCCGCCGACCTCGCCGTGACCGACCCGCGCGCGCTTCGCGAGGCCGGCGTCGACGTGCGCACCGCGGTGACCGCCACCGGTATCGACCGAGAGACTCAGCGGGTCACGCTCGATGACGGCGGCACGCTCTCCTACGACCGGCTGGTGTTGGCCACCGGCGCGGAACCGATGACGCCCAGCTTCGAGGTGGAGTCTCGCCGCGGCGGTGCCATCGACGCGGAGCTGAAGTCCCCCGGACTGCCGGAGGGGATCCTCGCCCTGCGCGAGATGGGTGATGCGCTGCGGCTGGCCGAGGTCGTGCACCGCGGCGAACCGGTCATCGTGCTCGGTGGGGGCGTGCTCGGCGTGGAGGCGGCGCTGGCCATCGCCGAGGTCGGGGCCCCGGTGACCCTGGTGCACCGAGGCAATGTGCCGATGAACCGGCAGATCGACACCGATGCCGGGATGCTGCTGCGCCGCGAGCTGATCCGTGCCGGGGTCCAGGTGCGGGCGGCGGCGGACATCACCACCGTGATCGCTGAATCAGGCCGCCTGTCTGGGGTGCGCACCTCTCTGGGCGAGAAGCTGCCCGGCTCGTTGCTGGTCACCTGCACCGGAGTCCGCGCGCGGGACCAGCTGGCCGCCGCCTCCGGACTGCCCACCCGCTGGGGAGTGCTGACCGACCAGGCGTGCCGCAGCGTGACCGACCCACTGATCTACGCGATCGGTGACTGCGCCACCGTGGATGGGAAGGTCTCCGCGGGACTGATCGCGCCGGGGTGGGAGCACGCTGCGACCGTCGCACAGGCCCTGCGTGGGGACCTCGGGCTGGAGCAGATCATCGAGCGCGATGCCGCCGGAGCCCCGGTGCACCTGACGGCCCACAAGGGCCTGGACGTGATCCTGTTGAAGTCCCACACGCTCAACGTCGCCTGCGCCGGAACCACCGATGTGGACCCCTGGGATCCCGACTCGCCCACCGTCTCCACCTGGTCAGATCCGAAGGGCGGTCAATACCTGCGCATCGTCTCGGATGAGGACCGGCTGCTCGGCTTCGTCGCGGTCGGGATGCCGCGCTCGGCCGCTGAACTGGCCATCCATGCCGGACGAGGCACCATCCCGGTGACCGACCGCACCGCGCTGCTGGCGGCCGAGCACGCCACCCGCGAGGCGCAGCTCGGCGCGCAGGACGTGCTGTGCAGGTGCGCCGGCACCACCCTCGCCCAGGTGCAGGACGCGGCCGCCTGCTCATCCACCGTGGCGGAGGTCGGGGCGGCCTGCCGCGCCGGCACCGGCTGCGGCACCTGTCATGTGCGCATCGAGAAGCTGCTCAGCGCCGAGGCCAGGCAGCTCCCGACGGCGGTGCACGCCTGAGCGGAGCGCGCGGAGAACCAGGTCGAGCAATGTGCGAGGTCGGACAGTGAGCCTGGTCAGGCAGTGAGCCTGGTCAGGCGGTGAGCCCGGTGAGACGGCGAGCAGGGTCAGACCGCGAGCCGGTACCCGCGCTTGACCACGGTGCTCACCAGACCGCTGACCGGCAGCGATTTGCGCAGCCGGGAGACCCACATCTCCAGGGCATGCTCGGAATCGCACTGGACCAGCACCTGCATCAGATGCTCCCGGGAGAGCACCGCGCCCTCGGCCTTGACCAGCGCCCGCATCAGCGACAACGGCCCCGGCGGCAGACGCACCGCCTGGTCGGTGAGCTGGGGGAGGCGCACCTCGGAGCCGCGCATCTCGACAGGTCCGTGCCGGGTGGTGATGCGCAGCGTCTGATGTTCCTCGAGGTGGTCACAGACCAGCTTGATCATCGCGCCCAGGCGCCAGCGCGAGGGGATGATCGGGCTGAGCCCCGCATCGTAGAGGGGTCCTGCGGTCACAGCGCCCACGGCCACCGAGACCACGTCGCCGCGCAGCGCTGCGACCAGCGCCTCCGACCTTCCGTACTGACGGGCCACCGAGAGGAACGCCTCCACTGCAGGGGCTGCGGTGAAGGTGATCAGGTCGAGCTGTCGTTCGATCACCGCGTCGATCATGCGCAGCAGGTCCGAGTCTTCATCGGGCCTGGTCCAGGTATAGGGCAGCACGGTGACCACCCTGGCGCCAGCCGCCTGGAGCCGGTGGATCTGCGAATCATCACTGGCCCCGTGCTGCTGCAGCGCCACGGTCTTGTCCCTCACGTCACGGGTCAGCAGCATGTCCACCACGGTCGCGGTGCGCTCGTCCTCGGCGGAGCCGTCGTCATCGAGGCCCGCAGCCCGCACCGCACCGCGCGCCTTGGGACCGCGCACCAGGATGGTCGCCTGCTCCAGGGCGTCGAAGAGCTCCGCGCCCAGACCATAGGCGTCCGCGGCCTCGAACCAGCGGCGCATCCCGTAGGCGGTGGTGATGACCGCGAAGTCCGGTGCCGCGTCGATCACCCGGCGGGTGTCCTGCTGCAGGGTCACAGATTCGGTCAGCGCGACGATCCGCAGCGCAGGGGCGTGCATGACTTCGGCCCCGCGCCGCTGAAACGCGCAGATGAGGTCCTCGCTGCGTCTGTCTGAGGTGACCCCGATCCGGAAGCCCGCCAAGGTCTGCGGCACCGCCGAAGCGGTCTCGGGCGCAGTCCTGACGGCAGACCCGCCATTGCCGCCGGCGGGGAGAGGGGCGTCGGAGGAGGTGATTGCGGTCATCAGAGCACCGCCCCGGCCATGGCGCGGATGACCTGTTCCCCGGCGACCGCCGGAGAGGAGTCGGTGTCGCTGCGGGCCTCGCCGGAGCAGGGCTCAGTCGCCGCCAGCCGGACCACCTCCCCGATCACCAGCACTGCCGGCGAGCGCAGCCTGGCTTCGGCCGCGACCCCGAGGATCTCGCCGAGCGGGGCGATGAGCACCCGCTGGTCGGCGCTGAAGCCGCGCTCCACGATCCCCACCGGGGTCTCTCCGGCGAGCCCGTGGCGCTGCAGCCCGGCCATGGTGTGTCCCAGCGTGCCCACACCCATCAGGATCACCGCGGTGCCGCCCAGAGCGGCCAGGCCGGAGAGCTCCTGCTCGCTGAGCGGGTCGTGTCCGGAGATCACGGTGAAGGACTTCGAGACGTTGCGGGCGGTGACCGGGATCCCTGCCGCGGCGGGCACGGCGATCGCCGAGGTGATCCCCGGGACCACCGTCACCGGGATGCCGGCGTCACGGCATGCGGCGACCTCCTCGCAGCCGCGTCCGAAGACGAACGGGTCACCGCCCTTGAGCCGGACCACGCGTCGACCGCTGCGCGCGGCGTCGGTCATCATCGCCTGGATGTCCTCCTGGGCGACCCGGTGATGTCCGGGACGCTTGCCGACGTCGTAGAGCTCGGCCGCCGGGGCCCACTCGCGCAGACCCTCGGTGGGCGCGAGCCGATCGTAGAAGACGACGTCGGCGATCGCCAACGCGTCACGGGCTCGCACGGTCATCAGGTCGGCGGCTCCAGGGCCGCCTCCGATCAGTGTCACCTCTCCCAGAACCATCATGACCTTCCCTCCGCGGCTGCCAGGTTGTTGGGGACGGGGGCGCCCGGGCGGGCCTCCCCCGGCTCCTGATGCGCGCCTGCCCGGGCGGCGTCTTCTCGGGCCATCTCCTCGCGCACCGGGATGCGCGGCCCGGTGAGCAGCACCGGGCCCTCCCCTGCCGCGGCGTCGAGCTTCTCCTGTTCGGTGGCCGGGCGGCGCTGTCCGCGCTCGATCACGTAGGCCAGTCCGGTGTCCGGGGCGTCCGGGGCGTTGACGAAGCTGCGGAATCGGCGCAGCCGTTCCGGGTCGCGCAGCGTCGCGGCCCATTCGTCCTCGTAGCCATCTACGTGTCTGGCCATGGCCGCTTCGAGGTCTTCTCCGATGCCCAGGGAGTCTTTGACCACCACGTCATGGACGTGGTCGACGCCCCCGGGCAGCTCCTCGATCCAGCGCGCGGTGCGCTGGAGCCGGTCTGCGGTGCGCACGTAGTACATGACGTAGCGGTCGATGTAACGCAGCAGCGTCGGGTCGTCGAGGTCCTTGGCCAGCAGCTGTCCGTGGGCCGGGGTGGCCCCGCCGTTGCCGCCGACGTACATGTTCCAGCCGTCGCTGGTGGCGATCACGCCGACGTCCTTCGCGCGGGCCTCCGCACACTCGCGGGCGCATCCGGAGACGCCGAACTTCATCTTGTGCGGCGAGCGCAGTCCGCGGTACCGGTTCTCCAGCCGGATGCCCATGGCCACCGAGTCCTGGACCCCGTAGCGGCACCAGCTGGAGCCCACGCAGGACTTCACGTTGCGCAGCGCCTTGCCATAGGCCTGACCGGATTCGAATCCGGCGTCGACCAGGCGGCGCCAGATCTGCGGCAGCTGCTCCAGCCGGGCGCCGAACATGTCAACCCGCTGGGCCGCGGAGATCTTCGTATAGAGGTCGAAGTCGGCCGCGACCTCGGCGATCACCTTGAGCTTCTGCGGGGTGATCTCCCCGCCGGGGATCCGCGGCATCACCGAGTAGGTGCCGTCCTTCTGCATGTTCGCCAGGGCCCGGTCATTGGTGTCCTGCAGCGTGCCGCGGCCGGCTTCGAGGATGTACTCGGCGCCGTGCTGGGCGGCCAGGATCGAGGCCACGACCGGTTTGCAGATGTCGCAGCCGAGGTTGAGCTGCGCGTCGGCGGGGGTTCCGAACCGGGCGACGATCTCGGTGAAGCTGGTCAGCTGGGTGGCCCGCACGGCTTCGAAGAGCTCGGCGCGGGAGTGGCCGAAGTGCTCGCAGAGCGCCTTGGAGACGTCGAACCCCAGAGAGAGCATCTGCTTCTCCATGATCTTCTTCGCCATCGGGATGCAGGAGCCGCACTGGGTGCCGACCCTGGTGCAGCTCTTCATCGCGGCCATGTCGGTGCAGCCGGGGGTGGTCTCGTCGCCGGTGACGGCGGATCGGATCTGTCCCGCGCAGATGTCCTTGCAGGAGCAGACCTGGGCGTCGTCGGGCAGCTCCAGGTCCAGCTCTCCGCCACCGGCGGCGGAGAGGAACGCGCCGGGGGCGGCCGGCAGCTCACGGCCCAGCAGCGGGCGCAGCGAGGAATAGGGGCTGGCGTCACCGACGAAGACCCCGCCGAGCAGGGTGGTGGCGTCGTCGGTGACCACGATCTTCTGATAGATGCCGCCGACGGCGTCGGCGTAGACGACCTCGAGCGCGCCGGGGGTCTCGGCGAAGGCGTCTCCGAAGGAGGCCACGTCCATGCCGGCGAGCTTGAGTTTCGCGGCGGTGTCGAACCCGACGAACGAGGCTGCTCCCCCGCTGAGACGGTCCGCGACCACCTCGGCCATCGCATTGGCCGGAGCGACCAGGCCCATGGAGATGCCCTGGTAGCTCGCGACCTCTCCGATGGCCCAGATCTTCGACGCCGAGGTGGCACAGGTCTCGTCGATGACCACGCCTCCGCGCTCGGCGCAGTCGATTCCTGCCGCAGCGGCGAGCTCGTCGCGGGCGGTGATGCCGATGGCGGCGACGACCAGGTCCGCGGGCAGGTCGGGGCCCTGCGCGAACTCCAGCGTATAGCGGCTCTGCTCTGGTCCTGCCTCTGGGTCCACGGCCATCCGGGTGGGCCGGTGGCCGAGTTGGAGCCGGTAGCCCTCCTGCTGAAGCAGCCGGTTCAGGGTGCGGCCGCCGAACTCGTCCACCTGGGCGTTCATCAGCCAGGGGCGGGAATGCACCACCGTGACCTCGGCACCGAGGCCCTTGAGCCCGCCAGCCGCCTCCAGGCCGAGCAGGCCGCCGCCGATCACCGCGCAGCGGGCCGGACGGCCCAGCTCGGCGCTGAGCTCGGCGGCGCGCTGCCGGAGCCAGTCGACGTCGTCCAGGGTTCGGTAGACCGCGATGTGCTCGCTGCCCTCGATCGGTGGCCTGGGCGCGGAGGATCCGGTGGCGAGCACCAGCTCGTCGAAGCCGTACACCTCACCGGCCGCCGTGCGCAGCGTCTGGGCCTGCGCGTCAACCTGGGTCACCGCGGTGGCGGTGTGCAGCTGGACCCGGGGATCGGCCCAGAGCGCCGGGTCCCCCAGCAGCAGCTCATCGTCGAACTGCGCGAAGCGTCGGGACAGCGCCACCCGGTCATAGGGGGCCGACGCTTCCTCGGTGAACACGCTGATCCGGAGACCGACGGGGTCCCGGGCGATGAGGGCCTCGGTCAGCCGGTGGGCGGCGGGGCCGCCTCCGACGACGGCGATATGCCGCTCGGTCCCGGCCGGGGCCGAGTGTGGGGTTGCGTCCATGGGAGTTCACCTTCGCGGTAGCCGATGAGTGCGATCTGCCTTCACGTCGATCTGGCGGAGGTCTTCGGTGTTCGATAGGGGTGCGCCGGACCGTCGAGGGTTCGCCCCAGCCTAGGAACACGCGATTTCTCAGCGGTGTCGCGTTTGTAACACCAATATGACAAGGTCCTCATCTTGTTCTCAGCGCTGGTGAGATCAGCGTCATCAGGGCTTTACACGCTGGCGTTCCGGACGAAACTGCTCCTGCCTAGGCTGGGGCGATGAGCACCGCGACCACGACCGCATACACGCCCACGTCCATTGCCGGAGCCCCAGGCACCGAGCCCTTCTGGCATCGGGTGTGCCGCTTGGAGGACCTGGAGCCGATGTGGGGCGAGGCCGCTCTGGTCCAGGGCACGCAGATCGCGCTGATCCGGCTGCAGGGCGAGACGGTGCATGCGGTGTCCCAGCTGGATCCCTGCGCCGGCGCGAATGTGATGTCTCGCGGTATCGTCGGGTCCAGAGCTGGCCGGCCTACATTGGCCTCACCGATCCATAAGCAGCCCTATGACCTGGCCACCGGTCAGTGCCTCAGCGATGAGGCGCTGCAGCTGAACTCCTATCCGGTGCGCGTCCAAGCCGGATTCATCGAGGTGAAAGTCTGAGGTTTCTCTGATGACCCACGCCGTCGAAACGTCTGCCGCGTTGCTGGCCGTCTCCCACGGCACCTCCGATCCTGAGGGACAGCGCCTGGTCGCGCAGCTGGCGCAGCGGGTCCAGGAGGTCGCCGCCGCGCGGGGATGTGCGGATCCGGTCAGGCTCGGGCACGTGGATGTGCAGCAGCCTGACGTCCCCGCCAGCCTGGCCTCCCTGCCCGAGGAGATGGCCGTCGTCGTCGTGCCCCTGCTGCTCTCCGCCGGCTTCCACGTCAATGTGGACCTCAGGGAGGACACCGCCGATCTGGACCGTCCGGTGACCGTGGGTGGTGCGCTGGGCCCCGATGACCGGCTGGTGGATCTGCTGCTGCGCCGGATGGTTCAGGCCGGGGTCGACTCCGCGCGGGACACCCTGATCTTCGCCGCAGCGGGCTCCTCGGACAGCTCGGCCGTGCGGGATTGTCAGGACATGGCGGCTCGGCTCCAGGCCCGGCTGGGCCGCCCGGTCCAGGACGCCTACCTCTCCTTCGCAGAGCCCTCGGTGAAGACCGAAGTGGCACAGGCGCGGAACACCGCGCGGGGCCGGGTCGTGCTGATCAGCTATCTGCTGGCACCGGGCTACTTCCAGAAGCTGCTCGAACGCGCAGGCGCCGACGTGGTCACCCGGTCGCTGCTGCCCCAGGACTCGTCGCAGGCACCGGCGGAGCTGGTGGAGATCATCCTCGACCGGTTCGCCGCGGGACTGGCAGACCTGACCACAGCCTCGCAGGCGGCGCGCTGACGGGTCCACCCGGTGCGCTGCTGCTCCCGATGAACCAGCAGATGCAGGGGTCGTGCGGAGCTGCATCGAACCGCCCGGGGCAGAGGTCCCAGAGCTCTGCGTCGTGATCTCTGAGTGGTGACCTCTGAGTCAGCGGACTGCCCTCTTCGGCCTTCGCGGGCGTCATGCATGAGGTCAGCGCGTTCAGTTGTCCTGTCCCGACCGGAGAACGGTGACACAATAGGATCTCCAGCCCGTCGGCATCCATACGCTCGAACGGGCATCGCCGGAACGCGCACGTCGTGGCGGTGTCCGGGCGCCGTCTGCGTCGTGAACGCTCTCCCGAGGGCTGAGAGGCGCCCAGCACGCGGTACGCTGGCGGGGCCCTCGCGGCTGGACCCGTTCGACGCGTCGATCTCTTGCGGATCCGCTGGACCAGCTTGTGCTCCGGGACGTCTCTGCCGAGACTTCTCGGATGTCCCTCACCCCGCCGCGGGTGCGGTGCGGACACCGTCCCGCCGATGTGAAGAACCAATCGCTTTCGAGGAGGACTCCGTGGCTCGAGGAGCCCAGCGTAAGAACGTCGCGCGCACGCGCACCCGACGGCGACCCCGCCAACACGACGACGGCGGCATCATCCACCTGCTCGCCAAGGTAGTCCGCGAGGTCGAGTCCTCGGTACAGCGCGGTCTCGACCTGCCCTCGACCCGGACCAAGTTCCAGGTCGTGGCACTTCTCATGCGCGAGGAACGCGCCCGCGTCAAGGCGGAGGAGACGAAACCGGGGGCCCGGGGCGCCGAAGAGCTCAAGCGCCTCGACGGCATCGCCACCATCCTCGCGACGACGGCCGCCCGCGACCCCTCCCTGCTTGGGCTGCTCGCCGACGACGCGGTCATCTCTGATCGTGCGCGCTCGCTGCGCCGCGAGCTCCTCCAGTCCGCCGGCATCGAGGTGCCGGAAGATCCCGCCGAACAGCCCGGACAGTCCGGACAGCCCGAACCGGCCGAGCCCAAGGCGGACACGCAGCGCCGGGTGGTGCCCGCCTCGGTGGCATCTCGCCAGCTCGCGAACCCTTTCCTCGAACCTGACTACTCCGCCGTCGCCAAGCGCACCGCCGCGCCCCGTCGCCTCGTCGGCTGGGAGCTCATCGAACCGCTGATGAGGTCCTTCGCCGACGGCGGCGCACTCTCGTGCATGGACCTGCCAGAGCCGACCGCCAGCCGGGCGACCCAAGGGCTGGAACTCATGCCGCACCAGGCAAGGCTGGTCGCCGCCGCGGCGGCGGGACACCGGACGTTCCTGCTCGCCGACGAGCCCGGCCTGGGCAAGACGGCCCAGGCGCTGCTCGCCGCTCAGGCGGCGGACGCCTACCCGCTGCTCGTCGTCGTGCCGAACGTCGTGAAGATGAACTGGGCGCGCGAGGCCATGCTGTGGACGCCCAGCCGCCCCGCGACGGTGGTCCACGGCGACGGGGAGCGGATCGACGGCTTCGCGGACATCATCATCGTCAACTATGAGGTGCTCGATCGGCACGCGGGCTGGCTCCGCGAACTGGGTCTGCGCGGGATGGTCGTCGACGAGGCGCACTACATCAAGAACCGGAAGTCGCAGCGGTCCCAGAACGTGCTGCAGCTCTCCGAGCGCATCCGCACGCGGATCGCCGACCCGCTGCTCATCGCCCTCACCGGCACACCGCTGATCAACGACATCGAGGACTTCAAGGCGATCTGGCAGTTTCTCGGCTGGGTCGATGAGACCAAGCCGCTCGGTGAGCTGATGAATGCGCTCGAGCAGATAGGTCTGACACCGGCCGACCGCGGCTTCTCCGCCGCCGCGCGCGCAGCCGTGATCGACCGCGGCATCGTGCGGCGGCGCAAGGTGGACGTGGCCGCAGACCTGCCCGCCCGCCGCGTGGCCGACGTCCCGGTCGAGCTCGACGACGAGGCCGGGCGGTCCATCCGGGCCGCCGAACAGAGCCTCGTCCGTCGTCTCCTCACGCGCTATGAGCGCGCGCTGGCGGCACAGGCGCCAAGCGACGTCGTCGAAGGCATCGACCACGTCCTCGTCCGCCAGGTCGCCGCGCGGGAGCGGGCGAGCAAGACGACGAATAAGTCGAACGAGAACGTGTTCACCATGACGCGGCGGATAGGCCAGGCGAAGGCAGGCCTCGCGGCCGACTACGCCGCGCAGCTCGCCCGCAGCGCCGGCAAGGTCGTCTTCTTCGCCAAGCACATCGATGTCATGGACACCGCTGAGGCGACCTTCGCCAAGCAAGGCATCCGGTACGCCTCCATCCGCGGCGACCAGACGGCATCGGCTCGACAGAAGCACATCGACGCATTCACCAACGACCCGGACGTCGCCGTCGCCGTGTGCTCACTGACGGCCGCCGGCGTCGGCATCAACCTGCAGGTCGCCTCGAACATGGTGCTCGCGGAACTGTCGTGGACCCACGCCGAGCAGACCCAGGCCATCGACCGCATCCACCGCATCGGCCAGGAGGAGCCGGTCACGGCGTGGCGGATCATCGCCGCGCAGACCCTCGACACGAAGATCGCCGAGCTCATCGACAGCAAGGCGGGGCTGGCCGCCCGGGCTCTTGACGGGACCGACCAGGATATCCCTGACTCCGCCGACATCCAGCTCGAGGCGCTCGTCACGCTCCTCGAGGATGCGTTGAGAGAGCGGGACAGCACGCAGGCATCCTGAACGGTGGTCGTCCCAGTCGAGGTCGTCCCGGATGCGGGGCGGACGGTCCGGCCCGGAAGACGAGTTGGGGCTGCTCGGGTGTGCTGCTGGTACAGCCCTGGCCGCAGGAATTCGTGAATGAGGCTTACAGGCAGCACCAAGGGACCCGGCGGAATGCAAAGTCGGTAGACCACGGGATCCGCAACGGACAGATCGGTCGGGACGCGCGTAGAGTCACGTCATGCCGCACCGCGACCATGAGGACGCCCTCCGCCGCCGCCGCTACGGCCGGGACTCGCAGGAGTTCGCCCGGGTGCTCAACCTCAGCGACGCGCTCTTCGCGATCGCAATGACGCTGCTGGTGTTCTCCACGATGGAGGCCTCCGGGGTACGACTCGACACCACGATGGGCGCCGTCTCCGGCCAGGGAGCGGAGCTGATCGCTTTCGTGGTGAGCTTCGCGGTCGTCGCGAACTTCTGGTGGGTGCACCACCGGTTCTTCGCGGTCCTGGGGTTCGTCGAGCCGGGCCTGATCGCGATCAATCTCGCACTGCTTGGCGCGGTGGCGCTGGTGCCCTACCCGACGAGCCTGCTCGGTCGGGACCCGACGCTGCGTGGCACGGTCGTGCCGTACCTGCTGCTGCTCAGTCTGATCGCGATACTGCACCTGGGCCTGCTGCTGCGCGCAGGCGCGGTCGACGCGTGGTGGCGGCCGATGCCCCAGGGGTTGTTCCGATGGGTGGTGGCCGGGTGGGGATCGAGCACGGCCGTGACGCTGCTCGCGCTGGCGGTCTCGTTCGCGGCGCCTGTGGCCGGCCTCGTGATGCTGTTGCTGACGTGGCCAGCCGAGGCGCTCGTGCGCCGGCGAGCTCCAGATGCCTACGCGGTCTGGGGTTGATCAACCGGCTACGGCGGTCGCGCTGATCGCGCAGCGGCCCGCGTCAGAAGACGATGGTGGGTCAACCAATAGTTGGCGATGCTCGGCGAAGGTGAGCACGATGGCGGTGAATTCTCCTGGCTGGTCGCACACGCTGAAGCTGATGACCCATGCGCGATCGCACGGTCACTCGAAGGGTGAGCCCCAAGCTGGAAGCGTGCCGTGTCTACCCATGCTTCAAGGTGCTGCGGCTTCAGCGATGGCGCGGAACGCCGCGATGGTCTCGTGGTCGTTGTCATCGAAGTGATGGTCAGTGCTCGACTTGACGATCACCACCTCACGGGCGGGGTTGACGCAGATGTATTGGCCCCTGCAGGTGAGGGGCCTCTGGCGTCGTGGAGGCCTCAACCCATCCCACGGGCAGCACCTGCTGCCCGTCGCGCCTCCCCTCGTTGAGGTAGAGGCGCCCCAGGCGCAGGTAGTCCCTCGACCGAGGTGCCGGCGGCGTTGCTGAGGACCTCGGCCAGGACCCCCGTGTCGGAGCTGACGTAGTTGTGGAAGTGCCGGGCGGCCGTTCCCGCTCGAGGTTGGCGTAATAGTCGAGCATGGGCTCTTCGAGAGCGAACGCACGGAGGAAGATCATGTTGACGTCCGCAAGCGGCGAGTCGTAGTCCTCGTCGAACTCGACTCCGCTGGACATCGTGAACAGGTGGCGGATGGTGACGCCGTCGTAGCCGCTGCCGGTCAGCTGAGGGACGTAATCGGTGACCTCGTCATCCAGGCTGGAGATGTGGCCGTCTGGCGCCCATGGCGTGGCCCTCACCCTCGAACCGATAGGTCGAGGGCAGAGACTGCTCGGCGCGATCAAACTCCCAGGTGTCGTCTGCGGCGGTGACACCGGTGGCAGGAAAGATCCGGTCCCTCGACCTGAAGTTCTCCGCACGGTGGTCGTCGGCGAAGCGGGTGAAGAAGGTGCCGTACTGGGTGGTCAGCAGGTTGCGGCAGCCGCCACGATCGGCGGCGCGGGGGTCGCCGTCGCCTGGACCTCCAGATGGCACCATGGGTCTGCAGCAGTGGGTCCCCTGCAGCCGAGCTCAGCATGCGCCTCGTCCCGGTCCGCAGGACAAGGCCTTTGGTCACTTCTGGTCGGGCATCGGCCCCTGGTGGTCGTCTGTGCGCCGTCGTACGGTGGTCGTGTCAGTCGAGTCGTCCCGGATGCGGGGCGCGCAGATGGAGGACTGCCATGAGTGACACGCGCGCCACTGAGGGGCCGAAACGGCAGCGTAGGCCCCAGGCCACCTCAGGCGTCGGCGGCTCCAGCCCGCCGGCTCATGGTGTCCGGGACGGCCAGCCGTCGATCACTGTGTCGGTGGTCCTGGCGGTGCTCGTGGCCGGCGGCGCCGGACTGATTGCCGCCTGGGCAACCCCCCGCGGCCCGCTGAACGCCGGCGAGGTGCTGTGGTCGATGCTCGGCGCGCTCACAGTCGGCGTGCTCGCGGGAGCCCTGCTGCGCAGCCGGTGGAGCATGCTTCTGACCCCCGTGGTCTTCCTGACCGTGTTCGAGGTGGCCCGCCTCGGCACGGCCGGTGCCACCGTCGACGAGATCCGCCTCGACTCCCTCATCGCGGTCCTCGGCTTCCTGGCCGGGCGGGGCGTGCACGGACTGCTGGTCCTGGTGCCCATGATCCTGGGCTGTCGTCTCGGCGTCGAGGTCGCGGCCCGCCGGGGGACAGGTGGTCCGACCCGGATGACCAGGTGGGGCTGGTCGGGGGTGCTGCTGGCCGGTGTGACGGTGCTGGTGCTGGCGGCCCTGGCCGCCCGCCCCGCGTCAACGGCCCCGGTCCTCGACGCCACCGGTGAACCCGTGGAGGGGAGCATCGCCGAGCTCGTCACCGTGTCGGTCAATGGGTCAGACCAGACCCTGATGATCCGCGGCTCAGACGTGGAGGACCCTGTCCTGCTTCACCTCGCCGGCGGGCCGGGGGGCACAGACCTGGGGGCCATGCGGCTGGACCCGTCGCTGGAAGAGGACTTCGTCGTGGTCACCTGGGACCAGCCGGGGACCGGCAAGTCGTACTCCGCGATCGACCCGGTCGAGGACATGACGCTGCAACGGGTGGTGGATGACACGCTCGAGGTGACCGAGCATCTGCGCGAGCGGTTCGCCCAGGATCGGATCATCCTCACCGGCCAGTCGTGGGGCACGCTCCCAGGAGTGCTGGCCGTACAGCAGCACCCGGAGCGATATCGGGCCTTCGTGGGCACCGGGCAGATGGTCGATCTCCGCGAGACCGACCAGATCTTCTATGACGAGAGCCTGGAGCTGGCGAGCGCGACAGAGGATGAGGAGCTCGAGGCGCAGCTGATCGCGCAGGGTCCGCCGCCGTATTCGGACATGCTCGACTACACAGCGATCGTCGGTACGGAGCGAACCATCTACTCCTACCCGGAGTTCGACGGTTCGACCGAGATGACCGCGACCATCTGGGTGCCGGAGAACACCTTCATGGACCAGGTGAACGCGATCCGCGGCCTGCTCGACACGTACTCCCTGCTGTACCCACAGCTGCAGGATGTGGACCTGCGCGACGAGGCACCACGTCTCGACGTCCCGGTCTACGTCGTCATGGGTGAGCACGAAGCACGCGGCCGGGTCGAGCCGGCCCAAGAATGGTTCGCACAGCTGGAGGCCCCCGCCAAGACGTGGGTGGAGCTGCCCGCATCCAGCCACCGGGCCTCCTTCGAGCGGCCAGACGACTATGCAGCGCTTCTCCGACAGGTCCTGACCGAGACCGCCACGTACCGCTGAAGGGTCTTGAACTCCCGGGTGGACGCTGAGACGGTCCGGCTGGAGGTCTTCCCACGGGTCCACGGCGGAGCGGACTGGCGCGCACGGGCAGTTCGCATATTCGTTGCTCAACCCCTCGCTGACGCCAGCGGATGCACGTCGGGCCCCCACGCAGTGAAGCGTAGGGGCCCGACATGCAGGTCGCCTGTGCGGCGTTCTCGGTAGCGGTGGGGGGGCTCGATCCCCCGACCTCACGATTATGAGTCGTGCGCTCTAACCAGCTGAGCTACACCGCCATACCCCGACCCTCCACCCCGCCAGGGAGGAGGAGAATCGGCTTGAATGAGAAAGACCCGCGCCGCGCAATGTGCTGCGCTGCGCGGGCTCCCAATCAGAGCCCCAAGCGGGAATCGATCCCGCGACCTCAGTCTTACCAAGACTGCGCTCTACCACTGAGCTATTGGGGCAACAGCACTGAACTCTACCACCAGTTCAGCACCGTTCAAAAATCGGTCAGAGGTGAGCCGCCTCTCCCCTGACCGGGTGTCTCCGCCGCCGCAGATCGGGACCTGCGGCGGCGAAGTCCGAACCCCTTTTCAGGGGGACGATTCACTTCCAGCGCGGCTTGCGATCCTTGTTGCCGAATCGGCTGTCGCCGGATCCTGCGCGGCCGCCTCGATCGCTCGAGCCGCCCTCACGCTTGCCGGCATAGCTGCCGCGAGACTCGCCGGAGCCGCCGCGGGACTCGGTGCCGCCGGAGGGAGCGCCGGTGTCGCGCTCCATCTTCAGCAGCTCCCCGCCGATGCGGGTCTTCGCCAGGGCGGCCCACTGCTCGGAGGAGAGCTTCTCAGGCAGCTCCACGAGGGAGTGCGTGGGGCGGATGTCGATGCCGCCGATCTCGCGGGCGCTGAGCCCAGCCTCGTTGGCGATGGCGCCGACGATGTGTCCTGGGTTCACGCCGTTGCGACGGCCGACAGCGATCTTGTACATCGCGTTGCCGGGACCGGCGGTGCGCGGTCCGCGCTCACGCTGGCCGCGCTCGCCGCGATCCGGGCGATCGCCGCCTGCACGGTCCTCGCCGACCTCACGCTTGGATTCACGGACGAGCTCGTCGTCGCGCTTCTCGTCGAGCAGCAGCGGCCGTCCGTCGTGGACCATGGCGACCAGTGCGGCTGCCACGTCTTCGGCGGGAGTGTTGTGCTCCTGGGTGTAGGAGGCCACGAGTCCGCGGTACTCCTCGAGCTCTTCCGAGGCCAGGGTCTCGGTGATCCGCTCCGAGAAGCGATCGAGCCGCGAGGAGTTCACATCCGCGATGGTCGGCATGGACATCTGCTCGACCGGCTGGCGGGTGGCCTTCTCGATGGACCGCAGCATGCGCTTCTCGCGGGGAGTCACGAACAGGACGGCGTCGCCGGAGCGACCCGCGCGGCCGGTGCGGCCGATGCGGTGCACGTAGGACTCGGTGTCCAGCGGGATGTCGTAGTTGAAGACGTGGGTGATGCGCTCGACGTCGAGACCGCGGGCGGCGACGTCGGTGGCGACGAGCACGTCGATGCGGCCGGACTTGAGGTTCTCCACGGTCTTCTCGCGCAGGTTCTGCGGGATGTCACCGTTGATCGCTGCGGTGCGGAAGCCGCGGGCGGCGAGCTTGTTCGAGACCTCTTCGGTGGCCGAGCGGGTGCGCACGAAGACGATCGCGGCATCGTGCGGCTCGGTCTCGAGGATGCGGGTCAGCGCCTCGTTCTTGGCCGAGTGCTTGATCAGCACGAAGCGCTGGCGGGTGTTGGTGCCGGTGGAGGTCTTGGACTTGACCGAGACCTCGACCGGATCATTGAGGTAGTCCGCGGAGATCCGGCGGATCGCCTTGGGCATCGTGGCGGAGAACAGTGCGACCTGTTTGGTCTTCGGGGTGCGGGCCAGAATCTGGTCCACCTCTTCGGCGAAGCCCATGCGCAGCATCTCGTCAGCCTCATCGAGCACCAGGTGCTTGATCGTGGAGAGGTTCAGCGAACCGCGGGTCATGTGGTCGATGACGCGACCGGGAGTGCCGACGACGACGTGGGCGCCGCGGCGCAGGCCCTCGAGCTGCGGGCCGTAGGGGGAGCCGCCGTAGATCGGCAGCACGGTGATGCCGGGGACGCCCTGCGCGTAGGTGGCGAACGCCTCGGCGACCTGGATGGCGAGTTCACGAGTGGGGGCGAGCACCAGAGTCGAGGGCGAGTTGCCCAGCTCTCCGGCGTCGTTCGCGCGAGCCATATGGGACAGCGCCGGCAGCGCGAAGGCCGCAGTCTTGCCGGTGCCGGTCTGGGCCAGACCGACGACGTCGCGGCCCTCGCTCAGCAGCGGGATGGTCTGCGCCTGGATCGGGGACGGGGTCTCGTAGCCGAGCTTGGTCACCGACTGCAGCACCCGGGGATCCAGGCCCAGCTCGGAGAACTTCGGGCCCGTGGGCTCTTCAACGGCCTTGGGGGCCGCCTCTGCAGAGGCCTCGGCAACAGGTGCCTCAGCGGCGGGGGCGGACTCGACCGGCGCCTCAGCGGCCGGGGCGGACTCGACGACCGGTGCCGCGGCAGCTGCGGGAGCGGCCTCGACGGCCGGAACGGCCTCGGTGGTGTTCTCGGCCTCGGCGGTCGGGGCTGCTTCGGTCTCAACCTGTGCGGCCTCGGCGGGAGCCTCGGTCTCAGAAGGGGTGGCAGTCTCCGGCGTCTGCGTCGCGCCTGACTCCGTGGTGGCTGCGGTCTGCGCCGCAGCTGCGGTCTCGGCGTCGCCCGGGGTGGGCTCTGCGGAGTTGTGGTCCTGGATCGTCATGTTGACTCCTCGTCACATGTCATGCGACCGAGAGGACCCGCTGAAGATCCAGTCCCAGGAAACCTGCACAATCAACCACCGCTGCTCGAAGGGGCTGGGCGTGCCGAAAGGCAATGCACACAACCCCTGCATGGGCAGGGCAGGTTGCTTGGGTATCTAGGACGGGACTGGATCAGTCACAGGGACTCGGCCGCTTTGTCGGCTCCGGAGTCGACCCGTGGATACACACAACCCTCTACGAGCGTCCGGCCCCATGTGGATGGGGCACGCTCGGAGTCAGCAAGAGAAAACGGGATCATCCGGAGAATGCCCATTCAGTCTAGCCCAGGTCCACCCCGACTGTCGCCTTTGGAGACGAAGGTCACGTCCACGTCCCTGAGCTGGACTTTCAGTCGTCCGGTCGGGCCAGCGCCGGGCCCCGTCGCAGCGCGGTCTCCCGAATGGCGACCCCGGCACGCTCCGCGACGGCGATCACCGCGGCGCGGTCCCCGGCCTGCACGGTGCCGGGTGTGATGACCTTGAAGTAGGTGCCCGGCCGTCCCGCCGCGATGAAGCGTCTGACCCAGCCGGGCTGATCCAGCCAGCGCCCGAAGGTGGCGCAGGGGATGCGCGGGACCGTGGCTTCAAGCACCACCCGGTCCCCGATCTGCCAGCGCTCACCGGGGTGGGCGCCGTCGAGATCGATCCCGGAGAGCCGCAGGTTCTCCCCGAAGCTGCCTGACGGGATCTCCCGCCCCAGTTCCCTGGCCCACCACTGGGCGTCCTCCTCCGCATAGGCGTAGACGGCCTTCTCAGGCCCGCCGTGGTGCTGGCGGTCGGCCTGGACGTCACCATGCAGCCCCAGGGTGCGCACCTGAACCGGGCCGGAGACCGGACGCTTGTCGATCCCACTGACCCCGACCTGGCCGACGTCGTCGCGGATCAGCTGGTGCACCACGCAGACCGCGTCCACGGTCCCGGTGAGTCCCAGCCGATCTGCCGCGCCCGCCAGACAGGTCGGAGAGGACTCAGCCACGGCGCTCGAGCCCAGCGAGGGCGGTGTCGAGATCATCGATCAGGTCCGCCACGTCCTCGATGCCCACCGAGAGGCGCAGCAGGTTCTCCGGGACCGCGAGCTCGGTGCCGCGCACCGAGGCGTGGGTCATCTCGTGCGGGTAGTTCATCAGCGACTCGATGCCGCCCAGGGACTCGGCGAGGATGAAGAGCCGGGTGCCCTCGGCGACCTTGCGGGCCGCGGCCTCTCCGCCGGCGAGCTGGATCGAGACCATCCCGCCGAAGCCGCTCATCTGAGCCTTGGCCAGTTCGTGGCCGGGGTGATCGGGGAGCCCTGGGTAGAGCACCCGCTCGACGGCGGGGTGGTCCACCAGGTGCTCGGCGATGGCCTGGGCGTTGCTGCAGTGCCGGTCCATGCGCACCGCCAGCGTCTTGAGCCCGCGGGTGGTCAGGTAGGCGTCCAGCGGACCGGAGACGGCGCCCACTGCGAACTGCTGGAAGCCGATGGAGGCGGCCAGCTCGTCGTCGGAGGTGATCACGGCGCCGCCGACGACGTCCGAATGCCCGCCGATGTACTTGGTGGTGGAGTGCACCACGATGTCCGCGCCCAGCGCCAGCGGCTGCTGGAGGTAGGGGCTGGCGAAGGTGTTGTCCACCAGCAGCAGCGCGTTGTTCTCGTGGGCGATCTTCGCCAGGGCGGCGATGTCAGTGATCGACATCAGCGGGTTCGAGGGGGTCTCGACCCACAGCAGCGTCGCATCCGGCTCGGACATCTCGGCCGCCACCCGGTCGAGGTCGGTGAGGTCCAGCGGGGTGTTCGCGATCCCCCAGTCGCCGTGGATGCGGCTGATCAGCCGGTAGGAGCCGCCGTAGGCGTCGTTGCCCATCACGATCCGCTGCCCTGGCCGGGTGACGGCGCGGATGATCGCATCCTCGGCGGCCAGGCCGGAGCCGAAGCTGAAGGCGTGGCGCCCGCCCTCCAGCGCGGCCAGCTGGGTCTGCAGCGAGGTGCGGGTGGGGTTGCCCGCGCGGCCGTAGTCGTAGCCGCGACGCAGGTTGCCGATCCCGTCGGGGGCGTAGGTGGTGGAGAAGTGCAGCGGCGGCACCACTGCCCCGAAGACCTCGTCGATCTCTTGTCCGGCGTGGATGGCGTCGGTGGCGAATCCGTGGCGGTTCTCGGTCATCGGGTCTCCTTCTCCTGGGCACCTGAGAGGTGCGCAAGCAGGTCATTGCGGGTGAGCACCCCGACGATGTCGCCGTTCTCGGCGACCAGCAGGGTGGGGTTGCTCCTGAGCTTCTTCAGAATCTGCGGGAGGGTCTCGGTGATCCCGACCAGCGGCAGGTCGATGGCCAGATGGTCGGTGACCAGCTCATCGGGTGTGGCGTGACCGACGATCAGGTCCTCGGAGAGGTCGGCGACGTCGACGATCCCGTAGACCTCCCCGATCCGGGCGACCCGCCCGGGCTGGTCGATCACCGGGACGATGTCGATGCCGTAGCGGTTCATCACCGAGACCGCCTCGCGCAGGGTGGTCTGCCGGGAGATGGAGACCACCTCGGGCATCGCGGCGGAGAACAGCGAACTCTTCGCCAGCAGCACATCCCCGGCGGTCACGGTGTCGGCGTCCATGCTCGACGCGTCCCGCTTCGTGGTGCTGGCGGCGTGGTCGGCGTCGTCGACGGTCGGGTCGGCGCCGATCAGTCCGCTCTTCACCGCGTCGGTGAGCTCCGCGGAGCTCTTCACGCTGATCTCGACACCGGTGGAGTTCGAGACCACCGCGCCGAATCCGTGGTCGATCATCCACTGGTCGTTGAAGATCTTGCCCAGGTAGCCCCGTCCGGAGTCGGGGAGCACCGCGACGACGACGTCGTCGGGCCCCAGATCCTGGGCGAGCTTCAGCGCTGCGGCGACGGCGGTGCCGGATGAACCGCCGACCAGGAGGCCCTCTTCGGTGGCGAGCCGTCGTGCCATGGCGAAGGATTCGGCGTCGGAGATGGCGTGGTGCTCATCCGGGATCGACGCGTCGTAGTTCTTCACCCAGATGTCCTCGCCGACACCCTCGACGAAATAGGGACGGCCTTCGCCGCCGGAGTAGATGGACCCGTCTGGGTCAGCGACCACCACGCGCACGGGGCCGCCGGGGCGATCGGCGGAGACCTCTTTGAGGTAGCGCCCGGAGCCGGTGACGGTGCCGCCGGTGCCGGCGCCGACCACCAGGTGGGTGACCTTGCCGTCGGTGTCGTCCCAGATCTCTGGCCCGGTGGTCTCGTAGTGGGAGTTCGGCGCGGCCGGGTTGGAGAACTGGTCCGGCTTGTAGCCGCCCTCGATCTCGCCTGCCAGCTGGTCGGAGATCCCGTAGTAGGACAGCGGGGACTCTGCGGGGACACCTGCCGGGCCCACGACGACGTCGGCGCCGTAGGCGCGCAGCACGTCACGCTTCTCCTGGGCCACCTTGGGCACCGTGACGAAGACCGCCCGGTAGCCCTTCTGCTGGGCCACCAGAGCCAGGCCGACGCCGGTGTTGCCGGAGGTCGGCTCGACCACCACTCCCCCGGGCTTCAGCAGACCCGCGGACTCGGCCTCCTCGATCATCTTCAGCGCGATGCGATCCTTGATGGACCCACCGGGGTTGAGGTATTCGAGTTTCACAAGGACGGTGGCGGAGACGCCCTCGGTGATCCGATTCAGCTTCACCAGAGGGGTTCGGCCGATCAGCTCGACGACGGACTGGGCATATTTCATGCGCCCAACTCTACCGATGTCCTGAGCGGATCAGTCAGTGCCAGTCTTCTGGCGAAACTTCGCCACGCTGACCTGCGCCGGGAAAGGATCGCGGGACGGCTTATCGGGGAGCAGGGCGGCGATGCCGATGTCCCAGCCTTGTGCCACAGTGGAACCATGACCACGGCAGCGACCCCGGCGGCGCCCCAGGACGAGGTGCTCCTGGACCTCGGCGGGCCGGTGGACCTTCCCCGGACGCTGTCGGTGCTGCAGCGCGGAGCCTCTGACCCGAGCATCCGGCTCGATCCCGGCGCAGCAGCGATGACCGGCGGCCCGCGCGGGACTCCTGGCGCGGGTGCGTGGATGTGTCAGCGGATCTATGACCGATCCGGGGTGCAGCTCGGAGCGGCGACCCTGCGCTTCGACCAGAGCAGCGCCTCCACCGTTCAGGTACGGGCCGCCGCAGCCGGTCCGGGCATCGACTCTGCGGTGGTGACCGATCTCGCCGCGCGGCGGGGCGCACAGATCCTCGGGATCCAGGACAGCTGGCAGGAGACCGAGCTGCTGCTCGATGCCCTCGGAGATCAGCTCTCCGCCGCCCTGGTCCGGGTGCGCCGGCGGCATCCGGGCGTGCGCCTGCCCGCCACCGGTGGGCTCTTCGACCAGCTGGTGACGGCGACCTTCGAGCAGAAGGTCACCCATGATCAGGCGCGCCACGGGTGGAGGCAGCTGCTGCGCCGCCATGGGGAGCACCCCCCGACCTCGGTCCTGGTGCCGACCCCGCCCTGGATGCGGCTGCCGCTGACCGGAGCGCAGCTTCGGCGGATCCCCTCCTGGGAGTGGCATCAGCTCTGGGTCCAGCCGGCCCTGTCCAGGACCATCCAGCTGGTCGCTGAACGCGCCAGGACGATTCACCAGCTCAGCGCGAACACCGGCGTGGAGACGGAGTCAGTGGCCGATCTGGGTCTGCGGCTGCGCTCGATTCCCGGGATCGGGGAGTGGACGGTCGCCGAGGCGCTGCAGCGCTCCCACGGGGCGGCGGATCTTCCCTCCGTCGGGGACTATCACCTGAGCAACTTCGTCGGGGCCGCGATGACCGGTGCCCGCACGGACGACGCAGGCATGCTCCGCCTGCTGGCGCCCTATGCGCCGCACCGACAGCGCGTCATTCGACTGCTGAAGCTCTCGGGCTTCAGGGATCAGAAATATGGTCCGAAGCTGACCCCGGCGGATCACCGGGATCGCTGAGGCCTGGAGAGATCAGGCCTGCGGCTTCGGGTCCTGCTCGGCCTGGTCCTCGGCGATCTGCTTGTGCACCTCGGTCATGTCCAGGTCCTTCACCGCGGTGATGACCTCGGTGAGCTGCTCGGCATTCAGCGCGCCAGGCTGGGAGAAGACCAGGACCTTCTCGCGGAAGGCCATCAGGGTCGGGATCGAGGTGATGTTCGCTGCGGCGGCGAGCTCACGCTCGGCCTCGGTGTCGACCTTGGCGAAGGTGACATCGGGGTGCTGCTCGGAGACCTGGGAGTACACCGGGGCGAACTGCTTGCAGGGACCGCACCAGTCGGCCCAGAAGTCGACGAGCAGGATGTCGCTGTCCTCAAGGGTCTGCTGAAAGTCTGTCGTGGTCAGATCAGTGGTAGCCATGCCTCGCCACCCTACGCGAGCAGCGGCGCCTTGTCGGCCTCTCCCCTGGTGACGCGGGGCCACTTAAGCGCCCAGCGGAACCTGAGCAGGACCGACGAAGAAGGACGGTCCGGATCTTGTGATCCGAACCGCCCTTGAACTATGTGGTGGCAGATGAGGGATTCGAACCCCCGTAGGCGATGCCAGCTGATTTACAGTCAGCCCCCTTTGGCCGCTCGGGTAATCTGCCGTGCAACCACACGAAACCTCCCGAAGCAGATTTCGACGCCCCGTAAGAGGCACCCCATTACTTTAGCGACAACACTGGAAATTTTCGAATCCGACTGCATCACAGGGAGTAGGGTTGACTCCACCATCCACGCGTGCGTGGTGGCCCCGTTCTGATCATCCGCACTGGTGCAGGTCCGTACCCAGCACCCAGCATCAAGGAGCACCGTGGCCGATATCGAGGCCGAGACACTGGCTCGACACCTGAGTGAACGCAGCCCCAGCGGCATCGCTGAACAGGTGCGGGAGCTGATCAGCGCCGGGACGCTCAGCGGAGGGATGCGTCTGCCCACCGTCCGCGACCTTGCCACGGAGATCGGCGTCAGCGTCGGCACCATCGCCCAGGCCTGGAGCCTGCTGCGGGAGTCCAACCTGGTGGAGACTCGCCGCCGCGGCGGGACCCGGATCGTGGAACCCGGCGACGTCGGCGGGCCGAGCTTTCGGAGCTGGTCCGGAGTCGACCTGCTGCACTGCAGCCCGGATCAGCGGCTTCTGCCCTCCTTGGAGGAGGGCATGGTGCGCAGCCTCAAGCAGCCGCAGCTGCACAGCTGGAGCCGGGAGCACATCCTGCCTGAGCTGCAGCGCGCGGTGGAGAAGAAGCTCGGACACCCGGCCGAGGGCCCCCGGGCACGCAGCTTCGCCGCCGTCTCCTCCGCCACCGAAGGCCTCTGGCTCGGGACCAGGTCCGTGACCAGCAGCGGTGACCTGATCGCGGTGGAGGAACCCGCCTCCCCCGGCTACCTCTCCGTGCCCAAGAGCCTCGGCCTGCGCACCATGGGGGTCCCGGTGGATGAACACGGCCCGGTCCCCGAGGCGCTGAAGAAGGCACTCGACGCCGGTGCCGTCGCGTTCGTGCACAGCCCCGGCGGCGCATTCTCTCCGCGTCACATCCTCAGCACTGACCGCACCCAGGAGCTAGCGGCAGTGCTGGAATCCTCACCTGAGACCGTCATCATCGAAGAGGACCCGCTGGGCCCGCTGGCTGAGATGGACCCCTTCACCCATTCGTTGGACGCCCTCCTGCCCGAGCGCACCCTGCGTGTCATCGGCTTCGAACGCGCCTACGGCATGGACCTTCGCACTGCGGTCATGTCCGGCCCCAAGCGGCTCATCGCCGGGGCGATCGCCGAGCGCTCGGGCGGAGTCAGCTCGAACAGCCGCATCCTGCAGCACACGCTCGCCTTCCTGCTGCGCGATCCAGCTGCCGGTCGCCGGATCAACAGCGCCAGGACGCGCTACGCGAATCGCCGCAGGATGGCGCTCGAGGCCTTCACCGACGTCGGGCTCACCGCCCACGCGGGCCCGGCAAGCTGGGCGATCTGGGTGCAGGTCCCCGATGAGCGCACCGCAGCGCTCACGCTCAGCGCCCAGGGGGTCGTCACCGACGTCGGAACCAGCTCACACATGACCGAGCAGCCCACCGGGCTGCTGCGCATCTCCTGCGCCCAGCTGCCCGAGGACAAGGAGCTGCTCGATGGTCTGGCCCAGCTGGTGCTCCACGCCACCGAGGATGGCCTGAACTCCACCTTCGTCTGAGGAACGTCGCTTGACTCAAGACTCCGGGATCTGTTTTCAGAGCCGAACCTGGAGTCGTTCTTCATAGTGTGCGACCGCAGAAGAGGCGCTGTCCTGCCGGAGCGGCACCGCGGCCCAGGCCCAGATGCGCTCTTCCTCCGCGGCAGGAGCTGAGTCACCGTCGGAACAGTCCACACCCGCTCGGCGGTCCATCACGATTAGACTCAGCGGCACATATCCATGCCGATCAGGAGGTACACGTGGCTAAGGACTCAACGTTCGACGTCGTCTCGAAGGTGGACAAGCAGGAGGTCGCCAATGCGCTGAACCAGGCCCAGAAGGAGATCGCTCAGCGCTATGACTTCAAGGGCACCGGTGCAGAGATCGACTACTCCGGGGAGAAGCTCCTGATCAAGGCGAACTCCGAGGAGCGGGCCAAGGCCGTGGAGGACGTCTTCGGCTCGAAGCTGGTCAAGCGCGGCATCTCACTGAAGTCCTTCGACTCCGGAGAGCCCTACGCCTCCGGCAAGGAGTTCCGGATCGAGGGCACCATCAAGGAGGGCATCGACCAGCCCACCGCGAAGAAGATCACGAAGCTCATCCGCGATGAGGGCCCGAAGACCGTCAAGGCCACCATCCAGGGTGACGAGCTGCGCGTGACCTCGAAGTCCCGCGACGACCTGCAGGAGGTCATCGCGATGCTGAAGAACTTCGACGACGCCGACCTGCAGTTCGTCAATATGCGCTGACCCTCACCCCACACACCAAAAAACCCCGCTGATTGAGTTCTCCGGTGGATACGTATCCACCGGAAACCTCAACTGGCGGGGTTTACTGGTGTGTGAGGGGATCAGAAGATGATGCTCAGACCGATCAGCACCAGCGGGATGACGACGAACACGCCCAGCACCCAGGCGAAGGCCCAGACCTTCTTCTCGGCGGCCAGATCCGCCAGCCAGGTGGCGCCGCGCGGCGGGAGGTCCCGCAGCCAGGGGGTGCAGAAGATGATCAGGGTGGCCAGCACGTTGAAGAACAGGTGGGCCAGCGCCGCGGTCAGGGCGATCTCACCTGCAGGGCCGTCGAAGGCGAAGGCCGCGATCAGAGCCGTGACGGTGGTGCCGATGTTGGCCCCCAGGGTGAAGGGGTAGAGCTGCTTGAGCGTGAAGGCACCCGAGCCGGCCAGCGGCACGATCAGCGCGGTGGAGGTCGAGGAGGACTGCACCATCACGGTGACGACCGCACCGGAGCCGATGCCGGCGACGGGTCCGCGACCGATGGTGGAATGCAGCACCTGCTTGGCCTTGCCGACCAGCAGCACCTTGAGCAGCTTGCCGATGAAGTTGATCACCAGCAGGATCAGCACGATCGCGACGACGACCATGGCCACCCCGTGCCAGCTGCCCGGGATGAAGCTCAGCGAGTCCTCGATCAGGTTCGCCAGCGGCTTCGTGCCGGCCTTGATGGTGGAGCCGACACCTGCCAGCACGTAGGCGACAGGGCCTCCGTCGGTCCCAACGGCCAGACCGGCGGAGAAGGTGGAGAGACGCTCGAGCAGGCTGAACATCATCTCCAGCGGCAGGAAGATCAGCACGGCGATGAGGTTGAAGAAGTCATGCACGGTGGCGGCGGCGAAGCCGCGCCGGAAGGACTCCTGTTCGCGCACCATGCCGAGGCTGACCAGGGTGTTGGTCAAGGTGGTGCCGATGTTGGCGCCGAGCATGATCGGGATCGCGACCCCCAGCGGCAGCCCGCCGGCGACCAGGCCCACCGTCACCGAGGTGGTGGTCGAGGAGGACTGGGTCAGTGCCGTCGCGGCGATGCCGATCATCAGCCCGATGATCGGGTTGGTCGCGAAGGCGAAGAGGCTCTCGGCCTGATCCCCGGTGGCGATGCCGAATCCGGTGCCGATCACGTTGACCGCAGTGATCAGCACGTAGATGGCGAGGGCCACGGAGACCCAGTTCACCACGTCGAGCGTTCGCCCCGAGAGGCCGAACCGTTCGAAGGGGCTGAAGGGTCGCTTGGCGGGTGCTTCGTCTACAGTGCCGGCGACCCGCTGCGGGGCCTCCATCGACGGTGCGGACATGCAATCTCCTCTTGGAACACGAGCATTGGTGAGCCCTGCTTGAGTGTTGGCGCTGGCACATCCCGGATCCGGTCCTCGCATGTTGTGCGAGGTGAATCACAGGGGTTGATATCACTGCCGGATGAAGGGCCGTAGAACACTGTGCACCGCGTGCCCGACGAGCGTCACACGGGAAGGTGAACTGCAGGTGAACGATCAGCCGAAACCTGGCGAGCGTAGGATGTTGTTGGTCACAAGCGGGCCATCTCCACCCCTGATCCCTCCTAGGAGCGTCAATGCACCAGCACCACGGACGGCTGCGCACAGCTGGTCTGCTCGCGTTCCTCTTCGCGATGCTCCTGCTCGTCGGCGCCGTGATCGCCTATGCCACCCAGACCCCCGGAATGATCTTCGTCTTCGGGCTGATCGGCCTGGTCTCCGTGGCCTACTCCTACTGGAACTCAGACAAGATCGCACTGAAGGCGATGAAGGCCTACCCGGTGACCCGGGAGCAGGCGCCTCAGCTCTACCAGATGGTCGAAGATCTCGCGCAGCGCGCCCAGCAGCCTGCACCGCGGATCTTCATCGCGCCGGCCCCCACTCCGAACGCCTTCGCGACAGGGCGCAACCCGGAGAACGGCGTCGTCTGCTTCACTGAGGGCATCCTGAACCTGCTCAACGAGCGCGAGCTGCGCGGGGTCACCGGACATGAGCTCATGCACGTGTACAACCGCGACATCCTGATCTCCTCGGTGGCCGCGGCAGTCGCCGGGTTCCTCACCACGATCAGCCAGTTCTTCCTGCTCTTCGGCGGCGGCCGCGGCAACAACCAGGGCGGCAACCCGCTGGCGCTGGTCGGTGCGATCGTCGCGGTGTTCCTGATGCCGGTGGCGGCCAGCCTGATCCAGATGGCGGTCAGCCGCACCCGGGAGTACGACGCCGACGCCGACGGCGCCGCGCTCACCGGAGATCCGCTGGCGCTGGCCTCAGCCCTGGACAAGCTGGAGCGCGGGATCTCGCGCTACCCGCTCAAGGAGGACCCCAAGCACGACGCGCATGCCCACATGATGATCGCCAACCCCTTCGGCGCCCGGGCGAAGAAGCTCTTCAGCACCCACCCGCCGATGCCCGAGCGCATCGCCCGGCTCGAAGCGATGGCTGGCCACAGCCCGAGCTGAGCCGTTCCGCGCATGAGAATGCCCCCGCGCCGACGGCGAGGGGGCATTCTCATGCGCGCTTGCGCGGGGCGGCTCTCCGCCGGCAGGATCTCAGCTCTCGCGGGAGATGCGGATCATGTCTTCACGATCGACGACCTTGACCCGTTCCCTGGCGCCGCCGTCGGGCAGCGGACCGTAGGACTCGCCCAGCGAGATCTCGTGGGCGTCGAGCTTCTGCCAGCCGTCCCAGGTGGTGTACTCCACCCCGCGGGATTCGAGCAGCTCGATCACCGCGTCCTCGGCCGGCTCAGGCGCCACGGGCAGGTGGTGCAGGTCCTCGAGCAGGCAGCCGATGGTCTCCAGAGCGTCGCCCTTGGTGTGGCCGATCAGCCCGACCGGGCCGCGCTTGATCCAGCCGGTGGCGTAGATGCCGGGGACGTGGGCGCCGTCGTCGTCCTTGACCCGTCCGGCGTCGTTGATCAGCACGCCGCGCAGCTCATCAAAGGGCAGCCCGGGGATCACTGAGCCGAGGTAGCCCACCGCGCGGTAGACCGCCTGGACGTCGAAGTCCTGGAACTCCCCGGTGCCGCGCACACTGCCCGTGCCGTCGAGCTCCATGCGCTCGAAGCGGATGCCCGCGACGGCGCCGGTGCCCTGGCCGGCCTCGTCGGTGCCCTCGAGGATCTCCACCGGCTGCAGAAGGAAGTGCAGGTGGAGCTTCCGGGAGGCCTCCGTCTCGCGCTCCTCCTGCTCCACCAGCCAGTTGCCCAGGGTGTTGACCATGGTCTTGACCTGGTTGTTGGTCTTGATCGCCTCGTCGGAGCCGGCGTCGAAGTCGAAGTCCTCCTCGTAGAGGACGATGTCGACGTCGCGGCTGTGGGAGAGCTCGCGCAGCTCCAGCGGGGTGAACTTCACCTGAGCCGGGCCGCGTCGACCGAAGACGTGGACGTCGGTGACCGGGGAGCTCTTGAGCCCGTTGTAGACGTTCTCCGGGATCTCGGTGGTGAGCATGTCCTCGGCGTGCTTCGAGAGCACCCGGGCCACGTCCAGGGCGACGTTGCCGTTGCCGATCACTGCCACGCGCTCGGCGGTCAGCGGCCAGTCGCGCGGGTAGTCGGGGTGGCCGTCGTACCAGGAGACGAAGTCGGCGGCGCCGAAGCTGCCCTGCAGCTCGATGCCGGGGATGTTCAGCTCGGCGTCCTTGATCGCGCCGGTGGCGAAGATCACGGCGTCGTAGTGCCGGCGCAGGTCCTCCAGGGTGAGGTCCTTGCCGATCTCCACATTGCCGATCAGCCGGATGTCGCCGCGGTCCAGCACCTTGTGCAGCGCCTTGACGATTCCCTTGATCCGCGGATGATCAGGGGCGACGCCGTAGCGGATCAGCCCGAAGGGGGCCGGATACCGGTCGTAGAGGTCGATGCTGAACTCAAAGTCGCTCTTCTTCTGCGCCTTGGCCAGGATGTCGGAGGCATAGACGCCTGCGGGGCCGGCTCCGACGACGGCGACTCGGATGGCCCGGCCTGCTGGCCGCTGCGAGGAATTCTGGGACACGGATAGGTTCCTTCTGATTGATTAACTCAGCACAGTATGCCGTATTGGGGTGAACGTCGGCGGCGAATGACTCTGTTCCCGGTCTTCTAGACTGAAGTCATGGCTGATATGTTCCTCGACAAGTTCCGCGCCCTGGTGCCCACCTATCTCGACGCGAAGTGGACCCCTGCCGAGGGTCTCACCGTCGAGGAGCTGCGCCAGATGATCGCCGATTCCGAGCTGCCCGATGATCTCAAGGCGCGTCCGCGGCTGCCGCAGGTGCTCGAGGAGTTCTACCTCGCGCTGGGCCGCTGCGAGGAGATCATGGAGGCCTATCACTTCTTCTTCGATCCCGATGAGCTCGTCGTCGAGGACGGACATCTGCTCTTCCTCGAGGACGAGGAGGAGCGCTGGGCCTGGGGCGTCGACGTGGACACCCTCGACGTCCCGGATCCGCTGATCGTGCGGCGCAGCAGCAACTCCGGCATGTGGAACGACGAGGGCGCAACGGTCAGCGAGTTCATCTTCGACCTGCTGGAGTTCTCCTTCGAGGAGGAGGACAACCCGTGAGTGCCCCCGATCTGGCGCAGCTCTGGAGCTCCCACGCCCCGCCGGGCTACTCCTGCCCGTTCTGCGGGCTGGCCCGCGGCGAGGTGGACCATCCCGCGAACCGCTGCGAGCTCAGCGACCTGGTCTACCAGGACCCCGAGCTGATGGTCTTCATGGCCTGTGACGGCTTCGGTCCGCATGAGGGCCACGCGATGATCACCCCGGTGCGGCACCGCGAGACGCTCTATGACCTCGACGACGCGCTGCTGGCGAAGATCGCGATCATGTCCCGCGAGGTCTCCAAGGCGATGAAGCTGGCCTGGAAGCCGGAGGGCACCTCCGTGCGCCAGCACAATGAGCCGGCCGGGAACCAGCACGTGTGGCACTACCACCTGCATGTGTTTCCCCGCTACGCCGATGACATGCTCTACCGGCAGGTCAGGCACCCGGTCGACGTCGCGGTCCGCGCCGAGAAGGCGCTCCAGCTGCGCGCGGCGTTGGATCAGGTGCTGGCCAGCAGCAGCTGAACCCCGCGGCTGGATCAGCCGTCGCGCTCGACCACGGCGTCGGCGAAGGAGACCAGCGCGGACTTCACGGTGCTCTCAGGCAGCTCGACGATCGCCTGCTTGGCCCGCTCGGCCCAGCTGTGCGCCACCTGCCAGGACTGCTCGGTCACCGGGTGGGCGACGACGGCGGCCACCGCCTGCGCCAGCGCCTCGTCCGAGCTGAGGTCGGCGTCGATCATGGCCAGCAGCGCGGCTGCGTCCTGCCGGCTCTGCGGCGAGGAGCCGTCCTCGGCCTGCTGGCGCAGCAGCAGCACCGGGAGTGTGGCCACGCCTTCGCGCAGGTCGGTCCCCGGGGTCTTCCCGGATGACTCGGGATCGGCGGTGAGGTCGATGACGTCATCGGCGAGCTGGAAGGCCACTCCGACCGCCTCGCCGTAGTTCTGCAGCATCGCGGTGGTCTGCGCGGAGCAGCCCCCGAAGTGCGCCCCGAGCCGAGAGGCGGCGGCGACGAGCGAACCGGTCTTGTCACCGATCACGCGCAGGTAATGGGCGTAGGCGTCCTCACCGGCCTGCGGGCCGACGGTCTCGTGGAGCTGCCCCATGACCAGGCGCTCGAAGGTCTGCGCCTGGATCTCCGAGGCCTCCACCCCGAGCTCGGACATCAGCCGTGAGGCCCGGGCCAGGATCAGGTCCCCGGTGAGGATCGCCACGGAGTTTCCCCACACCTGGTGGGCGGCAGGCGCCCCGCGGCGCACCGGAGCAGAGTCCATCACGTCATCGTGGTAGAGCGTGGCCAGATGGGTCATCTCCATGACCGCGGCCGCACGACGGACCCGGTCATCGACACCGTTGCCGAGCATCGAGGTCAGCACCGTGAGCAGCGGGCGGACCCGCTTGCCGCCGGCCTGGGCGAGGTACCGCGCTGAGGCGTTCACCAGTTCATCGGCGCTGGCCAGGGAGCCGAGGAGATCCTCCTCGACCCGGGTCAGGGCCTCGGCGACCTCGGCGGCGAGCGTCTCGTCGTCGGCCAGGACGTCGAACCCTGCCGGGAGCTTCGCGGTCAGGGGATCAGCTGCGGATTCATTCATCGGTGTCTAGCCTATCCAGAGTCAGGATGCGGGGAGGGCGCTGGGCTTGGTGGCGTGATGAATCGCAACGATTCCACCGCTGAGGTTCCGGTACTTCACCGCGGCGTACCCGGCGGCGGAGATCTCGGCGGCCAGATGGTCCTGATCGGGCCAGGCCCGGATGGACTCGGCCAGGTACACGTAGGCCTCCGGGTTGGATGACACGGCCCGGGCGGTCGGCGGCAGCGCCCGCATCAGGTACTCGTTGTAGACGGTGTTGAAGACCTTGTTCGTGGGGTCGGAGAACTCCATCACGGCGAGCCGTCCTCCCGGTCTGGTGACCCGCAGCATCTCGCGCAGCCCGGCCAGCGGGTCCACGATGTTACGCAGTCCGAAGGAGATCGTGACGGCGTCGAAGGTGTCGTCGGCGAAGGGCAGGTTCATCGCGTCTCCGGCGATGAAGGTCATGTCCGGGCGGCGTCGCTTGCCCACCTGGAGCATGCCGGAGGAGAAGTCGCAGGCCACTGCCGTCGCACCGGCGTCGTGGAAGGGCTCGGTGGAGCTTCCGGTGCCAGCGGCGAGGTCAAGAACCCGCTCACCTGGGGTGACGTCGAGCGCGGCGACGAGCTTCTTGCGCCAGCGCTTGGTCTGGCCCAGCGAGAGCACGTCATTGGTGAGGTCGTAACGGTCGGCGACCTCGTCGAACATCGAGGCGACGTCCTCGGGCTTCTTCGCGAGGCTTGCGCGGCTTCCGGTGCTGGGGCGATTCACCTTGACATTCTCCCACATGCGCGGATCGCTCCCGCCGCCATGTCCTAGACTTGTCCAGCCATGACAGCGCTCCCCGGTTCCCTCGACGCCACCACGCTGGTGGTGGATCTGCCCCCGGGAACCACGCTGGCGGACATGCTGCCGGCCCTGGATCCCAGCGGCGTCTGGCTGCTGCGCGGTGAGGGGCTGATCGGTCTGGGCACCGCTGCGCACATCAGGACACGGGGCGCGGAGCGTTTCGCGGAGCTGGCGGAATGGCATGAGCAGCATCTGGCCCCGCTGGCCCAGGTCTCCCCGCTGCCGGAGGAGCTGACCGGGATCCCCGGCGCCGGCCCGGTGGCGCTGACCTCGATCACCTATTCCTCGGCCTCGGTCGCGGACTCACACCTGATCCTGCCCGAGCTGATCCTCGGCTCCGCCGAGGGCAGGGCGTGGATCACGACGGTGATCCGTCCCTCGGCGCTGGACGAGAGCTTCGAGGCTGAGGACGACGACGACGCGACGCTGCGCCGGGTCCATGGTCTCCTGGCCAGGCATTCCCTGCAGCTTCAGGGCCGCCGGCTGAGTCTGGTCCCGTCACACAGCGTCGGTTCACACAGTGACGGTTCACACAGTGCGGGGCAGACGGACCGGCTCGACGCCGCCGCCGCGACCTCGTTGATCCAGGGCACCCATTCGGAGCAGCACTACCTGCGGGCCGTGCGCTCCGGGGTCCAGGCGATCGGGCACCGCCGGCTGGAGAAGCTGGTGCTGGCCCGCGACGTCGTCGTCGCCGCCGATGCCCCGCTGGCTCCCGGTCCGGTGCTGGCCGCGCTGGCCGCTGACTATGCCGACTGTTGGACCTATCTGGCCGGCGACGTGTTGGGGGCGACCCCGGAGATGCTGGTGAAGATCCGCGGTCGCGAGCTCTCCGCCCGGGTGCTCGCCGGCACCGTGGACGGCGGCACCGGACTGGAACAGGCCCGCGCCATGCTGCTGGAGGACCCCAAGCAGCGCGATGAGCACCGGCTGGCGGCCCAGTCGCTGCTGGACCAGCTGGCCCCGGTGGCGCAGCACCTGCACGCCCAGGATCCTCCGGCGGTGCTCCAGCTGCCCAACGTCTTCCACCTCTCCACCGATGTGACCGGTCAGCTCACCGCCCAGACCCCTGCGCTGCTGGTGGCCGAGCGCGCCCACCCCACTGCCGCGATCTGCGGCACCCCCACGGCCACCGCCGCCGAGCTGATCTCCACCCTGGAGGGACTCGACCGCGGGGCCTTCTCCGGGCCGGTGGGCTGGATCGATGCCTATGGCAACGCCGACTTCGGGATTGCGCTGCGCGGCGGGATCCTGGAGGAGCAGGGAACCCAGATCAGGCTCTTCGCGGGCTGCGGGATCGTGGCCGGATCGGTCCCCGAGGAGGAGCTCGCCGAGACCTGGGCCAAGATGCGCCCGATGCTCGGAGCCCTCGGCGTGCGCCAGCCCTGACCCGGTGCCGGGTCGCCAGAGGTCGGCGGAGGTCCTCAGAGCTCGGCGGAGGCGGCGCGTAGTCTGGCGTGGAAGTCGCGCAGCACGGTCCTGTCGGTGCGCACCTCGATGATCCGGATGCCCACCCGGTCCTCGAGACCGGAGAGTCCCTCGCCGAGGGACTCGAGATCCTCCGCGTAGTGGTACTCGTGGCCGTAGGCATCGGCGAGCGCCTCGATGTCCACGGTCTGGGGCGTGCCGAAGAACCGCTCCACCGCCTCGGCCTGGCCCTCGCGGCGCCCGACCGCCCCGTGCTCGAGCTGATCGAAGATCGCACCCCCGGAGTCGTTGACCACCACGATGTCCAGGTCCGGCTCGCGTTCGGTGGTCGGCAGCAGCAGCGCGTTGACGTCGTGGAGGAAGGTCAGGTCCCCGACCAGAGCGGTGACCCGGGTGCTGCGGGCCAGTGCGATCCCGGAGGCGGCGGAGAGGTTGCCGTCGATGCCGGCGAGACCGCGCATCGCGTAGACCCGGCGGGCATCGTCGCGGGCGCCCAGCACGGTGCGGTTGAGCACCGCGGCCAGGTCCACGTCGCGGATCACCGAGGAGGAGCCCAGCAGCAGCGGGGTCTTCACGGTCTCGGCCACGTACTGCGCCACCCGCACCGAGGAGAGCTCCCCCTGGGCGAGGGCCTCCTGCTCGGTCAGTGCGGCGTCGATGAGCCGCTGCGCCGCGAGTCCGCGCTCGGTCCAGGCGTCATGCCAGCCTGGAGGGGCCAGCGCGGCGAACTGCGCGAGGGCAAGCACGTCGGGCAGCTGCCGGCGGGCGAGCCGGTGATCGAACCAGGCCTCCCCGCCGGGGGCGTACTGCACCGCCTCGACGTCGTCCCGGTTGATCAGCTGCTGGACCGGACGGGTCAGGGTGGGCCGGCCGGCGACGACGACGCGTTCGATGCTTCCCGCCAGGACGCTGGCGGGGGAACCCTCCGGTGCCTGCAGGATCAGCCGGTACCCCTGGATGGTGCCCAGATCGCTCCAGCGCGCATCGCTGCTGGGCTCGGCGAGCAGCGGGTGCCCGAGCCGCCGGGCCAGCTCGCGCGCCTCGGCCGGGGCATCGGCGCCCATGACGAAGACCGTGCGCGAGGTGCCCAGCCCGGCCTCGAACCTCGCCGCCGCCTCGGCCGGCGACTCGGCCGGTGACTCAGGACGTGCCCCGGCCGGTGACTCAGGACGTGCCCCGGCCGGGGAGTCGGGTTCCGCCGCGGCGGGATTCAGCGTGGCGGCTGCCTCACCACGGGCCTCAGCAGGTGTCCCACCGGCACGCTCCCCCGGGGCCCCGGCCGCAGGTGTTCCCGTGGCCGAGCTCCCGGACCTGAGGATCTCGGTGCCGATGATCTCCGCGCGCAGCTGCTCGGCGGAGTCGGTGCCTCGGCTGCGCGGAAGGAAGGGGGTCCGGGCCCAGCGCTGGGCTCCGCTCTTGCGTCCCTCCCCCGGTGCGGCGGGGACCAGCGGATCGCGGAACCCGATGTTCAGGTGCACCGGACCGGGGGCGGACCCGGTCGCGACGCGCAGCAGCAGCCCCACCTGGGTCTCGGCGGCGAGCATGTCATCGCGTGACTCCGGCTCCAGCCGCGCCTCGCCCTGTTCGAGGTGGATCTCATCTCGCACCCGACCGGCGAACATCCCCTGCTGCCAGGTGGTCTGGTTCGCGCCGGTGCCGTGCAGCTCCTCGGGCCGGTCCGCAGTGATCGCCACCAGCGGGATCCCGGAGAGATCGGCCTCCATCATCGCCGGCAGCAGGTTCCCCGCCGCCGTGCCGGAGGTGGTCACGACCCCGGCCGGGGACTTCGTCGCCATCGCCATCCCGAGCGCGGTGAACGCCGCGGAACGCTCATCGATGCGCACATGCACGGTGATCGCGCCGAGCGCCTCGGCCTCGCGCAGCGCATACGCCATCGGCGCCGACCGCGAGCCCGGGGCCAGCACGATGTGCCGCATGCTCATGGTGAGCCCGCGGATCACCCGCCGGGCCAGGCGCAGGGACTCCACGTCGTAGGCGTCATCGAACTCACGGAACGGGCGCCGGGGTGTGGTCATGTGCTCAATCCTAGAAGCTCCGCGGCGAGCACCCTGTGGGCGGCACGCAGCCGGTCGATCCACCACTGCGCCCGCTCGGGACTGACCCGGTGACGGTGAAGCAGGTCCGACGACGGCGTCACCGCACCGGGGATCGCCAGCACGCCGGCGACCGGGATCAGCGGAGCGTGGGTCACGTCGTGCTCGAACAATGCGGCGGTGCCGAGCCCGCAGGCGTAGGGCAGGCTGGGCAGCCGGGCGGCCAGCGCGAGGCCTGCGGCCAGGCCCACCGAGGTGTCCAGCGCCGAGGACACCACCGCGTCGAGGCCGGCCTGCTCCACGATCTGCAGGGCCCGCTCCACCCCGCCGAGCGGGGGGACCTTGACCACGATCAGGTCCGCCGCGCCGAGCCTGGCCACTCGCAGCGGGTCCTCTGCCTTTCGCACCGCCTCGTCGGCGGCGATCCGCAGCGGCACCCCCGCAGAGGTGACTCCCGCGGCGGCGAGCGCCTCGCGCAGATCCGCCAGCGGCTCCACCCCGGCCACCGGCTGTTCGGCGTATTCGAAGCGCCCTCCGGAGACCTCGGCAAGCCGCTCCAGGGCCGGCACGGCTTCGGCGATGCTCCAGCCGCCGTTGGCGTCCGCGCGCAGCCCTGCATCGGGGGCGAGCCGGCGCACCTCACGGAACCGGGCGACGTCGTCGTCGAGGGTCTGACCGGGTTCAGCGACCTTGATCTTCACCGCCGGGATCGACTCCACCGCGCCGAAGCGGGTCAGCACCGACTCGACCTGGTCCGGGGAGACTGCCGGCATGGTGGCATTGATCGGGATATGGGTCCGCAGCGGTGTCCCGAACCCCCGCCAGCCCGCTTCGATCCCCGCGCGCAGCCACTGCGCGGACTCGCCGGCGCCGTACTCCGGGAACGGCGCGAACTCGCCCCAGCCGGCCGGTCCGCGGAAGAGCATCGCCTCGCGGCGGGTCTGACCGCGAAAGCGGGTGCGCAGCGGCAGCGAGACCACATGCGCCTGGGCCAGGATCTCCTCCACCTCGGGGAGCTGCCAGCTGACGTTCAGGCCTGCGGGGCCCGGGGTGTGGTGATCCATGCCGTTCAGTCTAGGCAGGGGTGGACCTGCGATACTGATGGACATGTCAGCTGCCCGCGCACTTCGTCCCCCGGCCCGGCGCACAGGCCTGTGGATCGTCTCAATCCTTCTCTGCTGCGCGGTCTTCATCGCCGTCTACGAATACTTCGTCCGCTCCAACTCGGGGCAGTGGGTGGAATACGCGATGCTCGACGCCGCGGCGGAGCGGGTGACCTCGCTCTCCGAGCGCGGCTTCGACCTGTGGTGGCTGAGCCCGGTGATCATCGCGCTGCCGGCGGTGATCTTCCTGGTGATCGTGCTGGCCCGGCAGCGCTTCCTGGCGGCGCTGATCGCGGCTGCCACGGTGGTGGGCGCGAATCTCTCCACCCAGGTGCTCAAGACCCTCTGGCTCGACCGCCCCGACCTCGACAACGGCGTCCCCTACTGGACCGGCAATTCCCTGCCCTCCGGGCACACCACCCTGGCGGCGTCGATGGCGGTGGCGGTCTTCCTGGTCAGTTCCCCGCGACAGCGTCCCTTCGTCGCGGTGCTGGCCGCGTTCTACGCCGGACTGGTGGGTGCCTACACGTTCACCGAGACCTGGCACCGCCCGGCCGACGTGATCGCGGCCTACCTGGTGGTGGCCGTCTGGGCCCTGATCGGTGGCTGGCTGGTCATGCGCACCGGCCCCGAATGGAACACCGCGGTGGTGGACTATGAGCCCGAGACCGCCCCGCTGGCCGGACTCGCCTGGTTCCTCGGCGTGACCCTGACCGTGGTGGCGGTGCTGTGCTTCCTCTTCTCCGGGGGCTGGAGCGGGATCGCGCTCGCCGGGGAGGATCCCAGCCTCTGGCACTGGTTCGCGGGGCTGTTCTTCTCCATCGGCCCGGGCTTCCTGATGGCCGCCGCCGGGATCAACCTGTTCGGCGCGGAGACCGGCCGGCGCCAGCGCGGCGCCCCCGTCCCCTCCCCGAAGGGTGAGACGGTGCACTACCCGATCCCACCCGAGTTCACCGAGCTCTACCGAGTCTGAGCCGGCGACGACGCGGTCTGCGCGCCCGTCGCTCAGCGGCCGCGCAGCCGGGTGATGAGCTCTCGGGACTCTCCCGGCCCGTAGGGCACGATCGGGATCGCCTTGGTGGCGTCGTTGACCGAATCGCGGATGGCCTGGGATGAGACGTTGTAGCCCTGCTGCATCCTCCGGCGCATCGAAGCGACGAAGTCGGCGTCGACCTCGTGCCCGTGACCGGGGATGAAGCGGCGGTAGGCCCCTGCCATGGACCACAGCCGGCCGAGCGCGCGGACCCATTCCTTCGGGTAGGAGTCATGGAACTCCGGGTCATCGCCCTCCCGGACAAGGTCCCCGCAGAACATGATCCCGGCGGAGCCCTCGGCGCTGACGCCGACCACCAGGTCTCCCTGGGTGTGGCCCCGGCCCAGATGCTCGACGACGACGTCGACGCCTCCTCCCAGCTGCAGCGTCACCGGCTCCGCGGAGACCAGGTCGGTCGCGGTCACCACCCCGGCGTCGGCATGGGCGAGGATGCGCTGCACGCCGTGGCGGCGCAGGAAGTCATTGGCCCCGATGTGGTCGGGGTGGCCGTGGGTGCTGACCACGACCAGTTCGGCGGAGCTGAGCTCACGCACTGCAGCCAGCAGTGCTTCATGGTCACCCTCGGCCGGACCCGGGTCGATGAGGACGGCGGTGTCCTCCCCCAGGATCAGTCCGACGTTGAGCGGCGTGGGGCCTCCCAGCTCGGCGAGGAAGACGTGGTCGTCCAGGCGGCGGAAGAGCGCAGATTCGGGAGCGTGGTCCATCGTGATCACCTTCTGTGAAACCGTAGTTTCCCCCATTCTGCCTCACCATCCGAACACAGGCTGGGAGGAGGCTTGGGGTGCCGTGGGCGGTAGAGTCAGCCCATTATGACTAATGACGATCTTCTCTCTACGATCAGCCTGATCGAGGACTCCGCGTGGACGTGGCTCGGCATTCCCGTGATCGTCTTCGTGGGCCTCTACCTCGGCTTCCGCACCCGACTGGTCCAGCTGCGCCACATCCCGGACATGTTCCGGGCCATCACCGACAAGGCCACCAGCGACGAGAACGGCCGCACCCGATCGCTGTCAGCCTTCCAGACCTTCACCATCACCACCTCCGCACGAGTGGGCACCGGCAACATAGCCGGCGTGGCCGGTGCGATCGCCCTGGGCGGCCCCGGGGCCGTGTTCTGGATGTGGCTGATGGCCATCTTCACCTCGGCGGCCTCCTTCGTGGAGTCCACCCTGGCTCAGCTCTATAAGGTCCGCCGCTTCGACACCTTCAAGGGTGGGCCCGCCTATTACATCGAGCGTGGGCTGGGAACCCGCTCCGGCGGCATCGTCTTCGCGTTGATCTTCATCTTCTGTTTCGCGCTCTCCTTCACCTCGCTGCAGTCCAACACGATCGTCGACGCCGCGACCGGAGCGGCCACCGAGCTGGGCATGGATGACACCACCAGCCTGGTCTGGATCCTCGCCGTGGTGCTCACCGGGCTCACCGGGCTCGTGGTCCTAGCCGGACTGCGCCGAGTGGCGCAGGTGACCCAGCGGGTCGTCCCGATCATGGCGATGACCTACATCCTGCTGGGACTGGTCGTGGTGGCGTTCAACATCGAAGCGATCCCGGCGGTGTTCGGGATGATCTTCGGCGAGGCGTTCAACTTCACCTCCGCGGCGGGCGGCGCCCTCGGCGCGATGATCTCCGCCGGCGTCCAGCGCGGCATGTTCTCCAACGAGGCCGGCATGGGCTCGGTCCCCAACGTCGCGGCCACCGCCGACGTGTCACACCCGGTCAAGCAGGGGCTCGTACAGACCCTGGGGGTCTACCTGGACACGCTGATCATCTGCTCGGTCACTGCGTTCATCATCCTGGTGACCTTCCCGGATCAGGCGTTCCGGGCTGAGACCAACGTCGGCGGTGAGCTGACGCAGGCGGCGCTGACCGCGAACTTCGGAGCCTTCGGCGCGATCGCGCTGGCGGTCATCATCCTGCTGCTGGCCTTCACCTCGATCCTGGGCAACTACTCCTACGGTGAGATGAACGTGCTGTTCATCTCGAACTCCGAGAAGAGCCGCAAGATCTATGCGGTGGCACTCACCGGCGTCGTCTTCCTCGGCGCGATCATCCCGGTGGACCTGGCCTGGGCCATCGCCGGTGTGACGATGGTCATCATCGCGCTGTACAACCTGGTCGTGATCACTCTGCTGGGCGGCACCGCCGTGCGCCTGCTCAAGCACTATGAGGCGCAGAAGCGACAGGGTCTCGATCCGCTGTTCCTCGCCTCTGACATGCCGGATCTGCGCAACATCGAGTGCTGGACCGAGGCCGACATGGCCGACCACCGGACTGAGCCTGCACCCGCGACGTCACCCGAGTCAGAGTCGGAGCGCGCGCACACCCACCGCTGAGAGGTGCGGCAGAATAGCCGCATGCCTTTGCACCAGAGAAACCCGGCCTTCCACCTCGAGCGGTGGGTGGCCGGGTTTCTGCTGTGTGTGGCGCTCTTCGGGGTGCTCTACCTCGGCGCGGTCCGCACCGGACCGGGCCAGCTGCTGGACCAGATGATGCAGCGCACCGCCTCCGGGACCTGGAATCCGCTGCCGCCGCTGAGCCCGCAGAACGACTGGATCACCGCCTGGATCCTGCTGCCGCCAGCGCTGGCCTGCGCGGCACTGGCGCATCAGCGCGGGCCCCACCAGCGCTGGCTCATCCTGCTGTGCGGGGCCGCGGTGGCGCTGGGCGCCAATGTCACCACGCAGGTGATCAAGCTGGTCTGGTCTGGGCGGCCCACGTTGGTGAGTCTGAGCTCGGAGTGGCCGGCCAACTCGCTTCCGAGCGGTCACACGACCATGGCCGCGGGGGCCGCGGCGGCGGCGTTCCTGATCTGCCGACCACGGGACCGCGCCTTCTGGGGGGTCCTGGCCGGGCTCTGGGCCGCCGGGTGGGGCGGCTACATCTATATCGAGGGCTGGCACCTGCCCAGCGACATGATGGCGGCCTACCTGGTGGTGGCGGCGTGGACGCTGCTCGGCGGAGCCGTGGTGCATCACGTGGAGGCGCGAGACCCGGAACTCGCGCCGCTGCCCGCGGAACCGGGAATCCCCGGGGGACGTCAGGCGGGACTGTCCCTGACGCTCGGCGTGATGGGCACCGTGCTCGGGCTCGCCGCGCTGCTCGGGCCGGTGGCTCGCCATGGGCTGGCCGAGGCGACCGCCTCACCGACACCGTGGCTGTTCCTGGCCGGAGCCGCGCTGTCCTCCGCGCCGGCACTTCTGCTCAGCGCGGCGCTGATTCCCCTGTTCTCCAGCGAGACCCGGCGGCTGACCCGCACTGCTCGGAAGGCCTGAAGGCTCCTCGCCGGGCAGAGCAGAACCGCCCGGTTCACAAGTGAACCGGGCGGCGAGCAACGGGTGCCCAGGGCCCGTGCTGCGGGCCTGCCGAGACCCAGAAAGGGTCAGCGGGGGCGGTACTGGTTCATGATCGGGCAGTCCATCGGGTCGGCGTAGCCGAGACCCACGCGGTTGAGGTAGGTGACCACCATTCCGTAGGACTGGACCAGTCCGGTCGCGGTGTAGCTGATGCCCTTCTCGGCGCAGAACTCCTCAACGATCGGCTTGACCTTGTGCAGGTTGGGGCTGGGCATCCGCGGGAAGAGGTGGTGCTCGATCTGCAGGTTCAGCCCGCCCATGGCCACATCCATGGCCCGACCGCCCTTGATGTTGCGGGAGGTCAGCACCTGGCGGCGCAGGAAGTCCATGTCGGAATCCTTGGGGATGATCGGCATGCCCTTGTGGTTCGGGGCGAAGCTGCCACCCATGTAGACGCCGAAGACCAGCAGCTGCACGGCCAGGAAGCCGAGTGCCAGGCCGGGGCTCATGGCCAGGAAGATCAGCACCGGGAAGCCGATCAGCCGCACGGCCAGCATGGCCAGCTCGGTCTTGCGGCGCTTGAGCTTCTTGGCGGTGAAGACGGTCTTGAGCGCGTTGTAGTGCAGCGCGATCGCGAAGAGGGTCAGCAGCGGGAAGAACATCCAGCCCTGACGGCGGGCGAGCCAGCCCATGAAGCCGGTGCGCTGCGCAGCGTCCTCGGCGACGAAGACCAGGGCGCCGGGGGCGATGTCGCCATCCTTGCCGATGGTGTTCGGGTTGGCGTGGTGCCTGCCGTGCTTCTTGGTCCACCAGCCGTAGGACAGGCCCACGATGAGGTTGCCGGTGACCCGGCCGAACCACTCGTTGCGCTTGCCGGTGCGGAAGACCTGCTGGTGTGCGCCGTCGTGGGAGAGGAAGGCGACCTGGGTGAGCAGGATCCCGAAGAACGCGGCGAGGGCGAGCTGCCAGAGACTGTCACCGAGGGTGAACATCGCCACGAAGGCACCGGCGAAGGCCAGGGTCAGCACGATCACGCGGAGCACGTAGCTGGAGGCGCCGCGGTCCATCAGGCCCTCATCCTTGACCCGCTGGGCGAGTTCGAAGAATTCGTTGACCTGCTTGTTACCTGCTGGGCGCACCCGCTCGGGGCGGCCCTGCGCGGCCTCCGACCGTGTCTCAGTGATTGTCATGCTCCTACGTTATCGAGCTGAGACCTCCCGCGCGTCACCCGGCGGAGCCATCTTCACCCCCTACCCGGGTAGGGGGTGCGCGTGGTTCACAGCGGGAAGGAGGCGCGGATGAAGTATCCGCCGTCCGGGGTCTCCCCGGTCTCCACCGTGCCGCCGACGGCGCTGACCCGCTCCCGGATGCCCTCCAGTCCCAGGCCGGCGCCCGGCGCGGGCACCGAGACCGGGTGCGGCGGGGCGGTGTTGCGCACCTGGATCAGCAGGTGGCGGGTGTCGGCGGGCTCCGAATCCTTGTCGGACTCTCCGATCAGCTCGGCGCTGACCTCGATCGTGGAGGAGGGCGCATGGCGCAGCGCATTGCTCAGTCCCTCCTGGACCATCCGGTAGGCGGCGAGGCCGACGGCGGAGGACGCCTCCACGACGTCGAGCCCGGTGACCCGGATCGGGGTGCCGGAGGCGCGGGTGGCTTCGACCAGCGAGTAGATCTCCGCGAGCCCCGGGGTCGGCCCGGTCGGGGCCTCCTCCTCGCTGCGCAGGGTGCCCAGCAGCATCCGCATCTCCCCCAGCGCCTGCCGCGAGGACCGGGCGATCTCCTCGAACTCCTGCTGCGCCTCCGGCGTGATGGAAGGAAGCCGGTAGCGGGCGGTTGCGGCCTGCACGCTGATCACCGACATGGAATGGGCGACCACGTCGTGGAGTTCCCGGGCGATGCGGTTGCGCTCCTCGAGCTCCCGACGACGCCGGCTCTGCTGGGCGCTGGTGCGTTCGGAGACCTCCAGCCGGTCGGCGTCGCGGATCCACTGCCGGGTCAGGCTGCCGAGCACGGCGACGCCCCCGCCGACCGAGGCGAACACGATGCCGGTGCTCACCGCCCCGTCAGGAAGCTCCGGGGCCGCCATGACGATGGCCGCGAACGTGAGCAGCGCGCTGGCCGCCCAGCCGCTGGCCGCGCAGTACCAGGGTTCGCGCAGCGCCGCGACCAGGATCACCCCGCACTGGATGAGCATCGCGGTGACCGGCCAGGGCCAGATCCCCACCCCTGCCTCCGCGGTGGCGCCCATCAGTGCCGCCGAGACCAGGACCGAGGCGCCGATCCCGGCCCAGGGGAACTTCAGCGTGAGCACCAGGCTCAGGCAGTGCCCCAGGGTCAGCACCAGGGCGAAGGCCGGGTGGATCCCATAGACCGTGGTGGTGAGCGGCCAGGCCACCACGAAGAGCACCACCGCGGCGAAGCAGATCCCGATCCAGGACCAGGCGGCGGCGCTGAAGGAGGCTGAGGACTCCTCGACCCGGGCTCCCGGGCGACCCACGGCGGCGCGGGAGAGCGTGCGCTCCAGCGGATGCGCCTGGGGGTGTTCCAGCGGGATCAGTCGGCCCCGGCCGCCTGCGCCGAGCAGGCTCGTGGCCAGCAGCGCATCCAGTGCGGCCAGCCCGCGCATCACGGCGGGCAGGGTGACCAGGAAGACCACGCCGAGGATGAAGAACACGGCGGCGTCCAGCACGTACTGCCAGAACCCGCTGGCCGGCACCAGCGCGGGTTCGATCAGCTCCAGGATTCGGATCAGGCCCCGTTCGCCGGGGATGAATCGGGACCAGAAGAAGTAGGTGAGCCCCACCGGGCCCATCAGGATCCAGAGGGCCGCCACGACGAAGGTCACCAGCCGCACCGGCAGCGCGAGGATCATCTCGAAGATCAGATCCAGCCAGCGGCGAGGGTCGGCCACCGGGCGCAGTCGACCGGCCAGGCCCGGGTCCCTGGGCCGATAGCTCACCGGGGCGAGCACCGCGCCCCAGATCCGCAGCCGACGCCGGGAGAGCTCCGCGAACTCCGAGGCTGTGACCAGGGCCAGCGGAAGCACCAGGGCACCCACCCACAGCGGCGCCGTCGCAATGGAGACCGCCAGCAGGGTCATCAGCAGGCTGGCGCCGAAGAGCGCGATCGGCAGCCCCGGCAACACATAGGCGCTGTCGCGCAGGAGCCGTCGGGTCAGGGATTCAGGTCGAGGGCTGTGCACTGAGGAATCCTGGGCTGGGGAGGCATGGTGTTCACATCACACCATAGGCATCGGCGGGCGCGGTACCGGGGTAGCGTTGAAGCATGCCCCCCGCCGTCTCCGCCGACTCCTCGGCCCCGCTCTCCGGCTCTGCCATCCGGGTGCTCATCGTCGATGACCAGTCGATGATCCGCGCCGGCTTCGCCGCCCTGCTCGACGCTCAGGTGGACATCACGGTCACCGGCACCGCCGCCGATGGTGAGGGGATCGAGGAGGTGGTGCGCGGCACCACCCCAGACGTCGTGCTGATGGACATCCGGATGCCGAAGGTCAATGGTCTCGAGGCCACCCGGCAGATCCTCAGCATGGAAGGGACTCCCCCGCGCATCCTGATGTTGACCACATTCGACGCCGATGAGTACGTCTTCGACGCGCTGCGCGCCGGAGCCAGCGGCTTCCTGCTCAAAGATGCCACCCCGGAGGAGCTGGTCCAGGCCGTCCGGGTGGTGGCCGACGGCGACGCGCTGCTCTCGCCCAAGATCACCCGCACCCTGATCGCGGACTATGCTGCCCGCCCGACGGCGACCCCGGTCCAGTCGCGGCTGCTCTCCGAGCTCACCGAGCGTGAGCAGGAGGTGATGACCGCGGTCGCCCGTGGCCGGTCGAACGCGGAGATCGCCGCTGAGCTCTTTCTCGCCGAGCAGACCGTGAAGACCCATGTGTCGCGGATCCTGACCAAGCTGGCGCTGCGCGACCGGACCCAGATGGTGGTCTACGCCTATGAGTGCGGGCTGGTCCGCGCCGGGGAGTGATGCGGACTTCGGCGGTCTGATTGAATGGCGGCATGTCTGATTCAACTGCCCCGCAGGCCAAGAAGGTCCCCACCGAACGCACCCATCACGGGGACACCTTCGTGGATCACTACGAATGGCTGCGGGACAAGGACTCCCCCGAGGTCCTGGCACATCTGCACGCCGAGAACGCCTACGCCGATGCGGTGACCGCCGCGCAGAAGCCGCTGCGCGAGACGATCTTCAACGAGATCAAGCACCGCACGGTGGAGACCGACCTCTCGGTCCCCTCTCGCCGCGGAGACTGGTGGTACTTCACCCGCACCATCGAAGGCGAGCAGCACCCGGTGTACTGCCGGGTCGCCGCCGGCAGCGCAGCGGAGACCGAGCAGAACGACGGCGAGCGCGGGTCCTGGACCCCGCCGCAGGTCGAGGCCGGCGTCGTCCTCCCTGGTGAACAGACCTTCTTCGACACCAACGCCGAGGCCGCGAAGCACCCCTTCTACCAGCTCGGCGGGATGTCGCTGAACGCCGAGGGGACGCTGCTGGCCTACTCCGAGGACACCTCCGGCGACGAGCACTACACCGTGCGCTTCCGCGACCTCACCACCGGGGAGAACCAGCCCGAGCAGATCAGCAACGTCCACGGCGGACCCGTGCTGGAGCCCTCCGGCGCGCGCGCCTATTACATGGTGGCCGACGCCGCGTGGCGGCCCCACCAGCTGTACATGCACACCCTGGGCACCGACGCGGAGCAGGATCGGCTGATCCTGGAGGTCAGCGACGAGCAGCTCTGGACCGGCGTCGGGCTCTCCGCGGACAAGCGTGAACTGGTGATCATCTCCGGGAACTCCGAGTACGACGAGTCCCGGCTCCTCGACGTCACCGACCCGCAGGCGGAGCCGGTGCTCTTGATCAGCGCCGAGCAGCGCCTGCTGCACAGCATCGACCCGATCGAGCTCGACGGCGAGCGCCTGCTGCTGGTCACACACAACCAGTCCGGACCGAACAACGCCCTCTCGGTGACCACAGCCGCGGCGCTGACCGCCCAGGACCCGAACGCCGCGCCGAGCGCTGACCGGCCGCTGGACCTGGGTCGGCCGGTGCTGCCGCATGAGGAGACGGTCAAGCTCGAAGGCGTGAGCGTCACCGCCGCGCAGATCATCGTCACCGCCCGCCGGGACACCATCGAGTCCATCCAGCTGCTCAACCTGGAGCAGCTGCGCGCGGCGCTCGCCGGCGCCGACCCGGTGCCGACCTCGACGCTGCCCGGCCCGGAGTTCGACGAGGAGCTCTACACCTGTGCGGTGATCGCCGCGGAGTACGAGGCGCCGCTGTTCCGGGTGGCGTATGAGTCCTGGCTGACCCCGACCCGGATCTATGACATCGACCATGAGACCGCGGAGCCGCTCCTGCGCCGGGAGACCCCGGTGAACGACGTGGATCTCGGCGCCTACCGCGCCACCCGGATCTGGGCACCCAGCGGGGACACCCGCGCGGACGGCTCGGCGATCGCGATTCCGGTCACGGTGCTGCATCATCGCGATGTCGCAGCCGATGGCACGAATCCGACGCTGGTCTACGGCTATGGCTCCTATGAGATGAGCATGGATCCAAGCTTCGGAATCCCAAGGCTGTCGCTGCTGGACCGCGGGGTCGTCTTCGCGATCGCGCATATCCGGGGCGGCGGTGAGCTGGGCCGCGGCTGGTACGAGGACGGCAAGAAGCTGAAGAAGACCAACACCTTCACCGACTTCATCGCAGCCACCGATCACCTGATCACCCAGGGCTGGGCTGATCCGGCACGGGTCGCCGCGCTGGGCGGCTCCGCCGGCGGACTGCTGATGGGAGCGGTTGCCAACCTCGCCCCGGAGAAGTATGTGGCGATCCTGGGGCAGGTGCCCTTCGTGGACAACCTGACCACCATCCTGGACCCGGAGCTGCCGCTGTCGGCGCTGGAGTGGGAGGAATGGGGCAACCCGATCACCGACCCGGAGGTCTACCGCTATATGAAGTCCTACGCGCCCTATGAGAATGTCCGCGACCTGGCATACCCGGCGATCGCGGCGGTGACCAGCCTCAACGACACCCGGGTGCTCTACGTGGAGCCCGCGAAATGGGTGCAGGTGCTGCGCGAGCACCAGCGCGGCGAGGCCCCCGTGGTGATGAAGATCGAGATGGAAGGCGGCCACGGCGGGGCGTCGGGCCGGTATGAGACCTGGAAGGAACGCGCCTGGGACTACGCGTTCATCGCGCATCACCTCGGCGCAAGCGAGCGTCTGGGCGCCGGTGAGATTCACAGCGCCGTTGAGATTCCCAGCGCAAGCCAGCCGCGCCGATGAGCCCTGCCGAGACCGAAAGCCCCGGGGACCCTGCGGAGCCGGGCAGCTCGAGCCGACATTCAGCCCCGGAGGTGGACCCGGCCTTCGCCTGGGTGACGGACCCGGAGCTTGTGGCGATCTATGACGTGGAGAACTCCGGGGGCTGGGACCACGAGTTCTACCTCGAGCTGGCCCAGGAGCTCGGTGCCGCCCGCGTGGCCGATATCGGCTGCGGCACCGGGGTCTTCGGGATCCTGCTGGCCGAGCATGGCATCGAGGTCACCGGTGTGGACCCGGCGGCGGCGATGATCGACGTCGCTCGCTCCCGGACCGCCGAGTCGCAGCTGACTCCGCCGCCGCGCTGGATCCACGGCTTCGCCGATCAGCTGGAGGCGCAGGCGGCGGACCTGGTCGTCATGGAGGGCCACGTGGCGCAGTACTTCCTCACCCGGGCCGACTGGGAGGCCGTGCTGGACCACGCCTTCCAGGCGCTGAGGCCCGGCGGGCATCTGGCCTTCGAGGTGCGCAACCCGGCCGCGCTGGAGCTCGACGCCTGGGATCCGGAGTCCACCCGGGAGACCCAGCCGCACCCCGACGGCGGAGAGTTCACCTCCTGGATGGAGATCGTCCGCGTCACCGAGGACCCGGCGGACGGCGCGCTCATCACCGCCCGGGCGCACAACATCCTGCCCGATTCCCGTGAGCTCATCGCCGAGGAGACGCTGCGCTACCGGCCGCTGTCGGTCCTGCGCCAGACGCTGAGCGCCGCCGGGTTCCGCCCGGTTCAGCTCTGGGGCGACTGGGACCGCGAAGAGCTCAGCGATGACTCCCCGGAGATGATCTTCCTGGTTCAGAGGCCCGACTGATCCCCCTGCTCGGGAGGCTGCGCGGGGCCGCCGAGTCGGTGTATGACATCCTCGCTCAGCCGACCGGCCAGCGTTCCTGCCGGTGGGCTGAGTCCCAGAACATCCACTCGTACTGACTCGCCCGGCGGTAGGCGGCGTGCATCGCGGCCCGGGTCTGCTCGCTGGCGGTCTCCGCCAGCTCGTCGACGACCTGCTTGGCAGCTTCGGTGAGCTCGTGGAACTCCGGATCCCCGTAGGCGCTGATCCAGTCCGCGTAGGGGTGCCCATCGAGGGTCCCGACCCGGGCCTTGAGACGCGTGCCGACGTCGTCGTAGATCCAGAAGCAGGGCAGCACCGACGCCGCCAGCACCGGCAGCGAGCCGGCCGAGACCAGGGCGAGCTCGTAGGAGGTGTAGGCGACGGTGGTCGGTGAGGGCTGCACCGCGGAGAAGTCCACCACATGGGTCGCGTGCAGCGCACGCTCCTCCTCGATCGCGCCGGCGGCGGCTCGGGACCAGAACATGATGTGCTCGGGGTCGGTGGACTGAACGGCGCAGGCGGCGAGCGCCCGGGCGTATTCGGTCAGGTACAGCGCGTCCTGGCCCATATAGTGCTCGAAGGTCGCCCGCGGCAGCGACCCGTCTTCGAGCTGCTGCAGGAACGGCAGCTTCTCGATCTCGGCACGGATTGCCTCCGTGCTCGCCCAGGCTTCCTCGGTGAAACGCTTCCCGGTCATGCTCTCCCTCTCCAGCACCGCCTCATCAGCGGCTTTGACTGTGGTCCAGGCCCACTCTCTCCCGAGACATCGTAGAGCGTCGCGAAGATCCGCGAGCGAGATCATGACGACGACGCACCCATGCTCCTCGGTAGACTCGGCCATGTGACCGGATCCGATACCCCCAGCAGCCCGACCGTCCCCAGCCTGCCCGCGAAGGTCTCCGACATCTTCGACCCGTGGCAGTGGCGCACCGTGGAGGGATTCGACTTCACCGACGTCACCTACCACCGGCGCGTGCAGCGCGACGAGGACGGAACGATCACCGCAGATCTGCCAGCGGTGCGCATCGCGTTTGACCGCCCCGAGGTGCGCAATGCCTTCCGGCCCGGCACCGTGGATGAGCTCTACCGTGCCCTGGACCATGCCCGGATGACCCCAGACGTGGGTGCGGTGCTGCTCACCGGCAACGGACCCTCCCCCAAGGACGGCGGGCACAGCTTCTGCTCCGGCGGGGACCAGCGCATCCGTGGCCGTGACGGGTACCGATACGCCGAGGGCGACACCGCCGAGACCATCGACCCGGCCCGAGCCGGGCGGCTGCACATCCTCGAGGTTCAGCGGCTCATCCGCACCATGCCCAAGGTCGTCATCGCCGTGGTCAACGGCTGGGCGGCCGGTGGCGGGCACTCGCTGCACGTGGTCGCCGATCTGAGCATCGCCTCATCGCAGCACGGGAAGTTCAAGCAGACCGACGCCACCGTGGGCTCCTTCGACGCCGGCTACGGCTCGGCGCTGCTGGCCCGCCAGGTGGGTCAGAAGAAGGCCCGCGAGATCTTCTTCCTGGCTCGTGAACACTCGGCCGAAGAGATGGTGGCCGCCGGCGCGGTCAACGAGGCGGTCGACCACGAGCGGCTGGAGGAGGTCGCCCTGGGCTACGCCACCGACATCGCCCGGCAGTCCCCGCAGGCCATCCGGATGCTGAAGTTCGCCTTCAACGCCCCCGACGACGGTCTCGCCGGCCAGCAGGTCTTCGCCGGGGAGGCCACCCGTATGGGATACATGACCGATGAGGCGGTGGAGGGCCGCGACGCCTTCCTCGCCAAGCGCGAACCCGACTGGTCTGAGTTCCCGTACTACTACTGATCAGACGCATTGATCCATGTCAGCGCCTGATGATCACCCTGCTGGGCGCACACCGGGCGCAAGAGGATCATCAGCGTCGATGGAGACGCCGACGGCCTCCAGTGCCCCACCACGACCGCCCGTCAAGTGCCGCCAGAAGATATGTAACTACCGGGACATCGGCGGTAAGGAGCGGTCATGGACTCGTGGCCCCTAGGTTGAGACTCTGCGTCCTGGGGTTCCGATCAGCGAGGTTTGGGAACTAGGACTGACTCCAAACGCCGACAGCCTGATGACGTCGATACGACAATCGCAGCCCATACCGCGCAAGACAGCAGAATCTTCCCGATGGACTCGGGAGATCAGCTGCGGGAATCATCATCGCCATTCCTGCCAGCTGGGATCGAGATGGAGCTCTCCTGGACGCGTCCGGGATGGCCGTGGTGCGCGCGGACCTTCAGGGCTCGATGACGCTGAATGGAGCCATCGGAAGATGTGGTTCACCCCGCTCCCGCGCGACCAGAGGAGCCTGTGCGTGGGTGCACTTGAATACCGTGACGGCGCCCCGGAGGGCCCACCCCGCAAACAGGGCACGATCGTATTCACTTCGCGAGGGCGCCGCCGGAGGCTCATAGTCACCGAGGTTCCCTCTCCGGGAGGCCATTACCGTACTGGATCTCTCTACACCTGCACAGCGTGGACGTTGCTATCGGAAGCGTCACGACCGGCCCCCACTTGGCGATCACCATAGATTCCGGCGAGTTGATCCCTCACATGCTCAGAGACGGTGGATCCATGATCGAACCGGCGACGATGATCTAGACGGCTGAGGCGACTGAATGACTTCGGTTCAGAATCGCCCAAATCGTGGCAGCATCCCTGGCGACTCACCCCCGATTTTTCAGATCCCTAGACCTCGTGTGCCTTCACTCGCCCCCTGACTGGTCCAATCAAGAAGTATGTGGGGCTCAAATGACTCGCGCATTGCCCCCATCGACACTCAAGTGCGCCCCAGTAGTCGCTGAGAAGGTTGACGAACACAACGCGACGATGGCGTCCGCTACCTTGTCACTGGTGACTTCAACATTGAGCAGATTGCGCGACTTGTACTCCTCCACGGAGAGTCCGTAATGAGCTGCGCGCTCCGCGAGTAGCTGCGGGGTCCAGATGCCGGTGTCGAAGACTGCGTCGGGTTCCACCTGGTTTACACGAATACCATCCGTAGCCCACTCCAAGGCTGCTACCCGGGCGAGCTGTGCCGCGGCGGCTTTAGTTGCCGAGTACGCCGCCGCTCCAGGTCCAGGCGCCGGCACGTTTTTGCTTGAGACCAGCACAACCCTCCCGCCGCGGGGCGCTAGAGCCAGGTACGGATGGACTGCGCGAAGGGCACGTGCTACTGCAGTGGTGTTGACCGCCACGGTCTTCTCCCAATGCGCGTCGTCCATATCCACGATGGCCGCGCTCTCCGGAAAGATCCCTGCTGCGATGACCAGCACATCGACTCCTCCAAACTCGCGGACAGCGAGCTCCGCGGCCTGCGCCAGGAATGCCCCATCAGCTGCATCCCCCGTGACACCTCGCCAGGAATCAGACGTGAAGGCTGAGGCTACGTGCGGATTCTGATCGATGCCCACAACAGCGGCGCCTTGATCGATGAGAGCGGCCGCAGACGCCCGACCGATCCCCGAGGCTGCCCCCGTTACTATCGCTACCTCACCTGTGAAAGCGGGTCTGCTACTGCCGGACCGGATCTTGGCCTGCTCCAGCGACCAGTACTCGACGTCGAAACTTTCCGCCTCGCTGAAGGAGGCGTACTCTGCGAGGCCATCAGCTGCATCGACGATGTCCATCGTGTGCAATGCGATATCGCGAGCCACCTCAGCTGCGGTGGCGCTCCTCCCTGCAGTCAACATGCCCCATTCCTGGTCAAGGATCACACGGGGAGCCTCGTCGATCGGCACCACTTCCCCGACACGATGGCGATTCTCCTCCACGTAGCGGCGATACTCAGCTGCGAACGCGGCCACATCCCGCCCAATCAACGGCACACGCTTCGTGTGAATCACGTGCTCTGCAGTGGCGGTTCCGCGGGTGGTCAAACTTCTGACGTTCGGGCGTCCGGCATACTGTGTAGCCCTGGCTGACTCAGACTGACGCACAATCATGGGATCTCCGGCAATTGCTGAAAGCTCCCGCCGAAAACGCGCTATGTCGAGGGGGTCCCCCGCACGCTCGATCCCAGGGCCGGGATCCCCCCACGTCGGGTTGCCCATTGCGGCAGAGGCGGAGGCCACAATGGATTGATGTCGAACGAGGGCTTCGTCTGGATCATCTGAAAAAGTGAATAGTCCGTGGTTGGACAAGACAATGGCATCGACTTCACCAGTTGCCACCTCGTTACAGCTCGCGATCTGACGCGCAAGTTTGAAGCCGGGCATCACGTACGGTAGTACGAGAACTTTCCTCCCCAGTACGTTACTCACGTTTGGCCCGTTCTCCAGCTGGTTAGTGAGTGCCACGATCGCGTCCGCATGTGAGTGCAGGACCACGCGCGCCGGAATGAACGCGTGGAGGAGGGCCTCGATCGATGCGATGGGGGCCGTCGCGTCCAAAGAAGCTTGCCGAACTTCATTCACCATCTGTGCATCAGTGAGCGAAGCACACTTCAGCAGTTCCAATACTCGCTTGCGTCGCAGTGGAGCGAACCCCTCCGGCTCGATAGTTGCAAGGTTCCACCCACTGCCTTTCACCCACACCGTCTCCACCTCGGCCCCAGTCACATCGGTGGTAAACCCCTTGATGGAGGTGTTGCCACCCCCGTGAAGGACGAGCGACGGGTCTGAGCCGAGCACTCTCGATAGTCGCGTGATCACCTGCAGCGCAGTCTCGCCCTTTATGTCGCTCATGCCAGCTCCGTCCAAACGGAACTCATGGCATCTAGCGCGCGATCGAATCGATCCCCTTGGCGGCGATACATCTCTGAATCGGCGCTCGGCTCAACGACAAGCTTTGGGTCCGGGTCAACGCGCCAAGCAGAAATGTCGCTACCGGCCCCGCTGGCAGCAAGCGAAGCAACCCCCCTCGCGCCCAATTCAGTACCTAGCTGCCTACGGACTGGGTGCCCAATGATGTCCGCAAACATCTGCGCCCAAAGAGCGTTTTTGGCTCCACCTCCGGCCAAGGTCCAGGGATCGTCTGAAACTGACGCACCACTCATACAGAGCTTCTTCAGCTGTACTCGATGGTATTGGGCGATGCCCTCAGCCACCGCCCGTGCCATCTCGGGATAACCGTGGCACCCCTTGAGGCCCAGGAAGGTTCCGGAAGCCCCGATGTGTTCAGGCGCACCGTGAATGAACGGGATGAAGAGCGCTCCTAAGGCACCGGCTGGTACATCAGATGCGGCGGCCAAGAGCGCCTGCGGGCTCACTGACTCCTTGCAGGGTCCAGACATCAATGACGCGAACCACTCGATGCTCGCAGCCGAAGTGGGCGCCACTTCCTGAGCCAACATGAAGCGCTTGTCTGGAAGGAGCGCATTGAGAGTCACCGCTGGCGGCTTCTCTGACACTGGTACGACTACTGAGTTGATCGCCCAAGTGCCTACGATGATGGTGACATCACCCTCGTCTGTGGCCCCCGCACCTAGAGGGCTTGCTACGCAGTCCATGCACCCGGCCACCACTGGGATGCCGACCGGCAACCCGGTTAGAACACCGGCCTCATTGGTAACGGGACCTGCCACGGAATCTGATGCTGCAGGGGGAGGGAGCAATCTCATGAGTTCGCGTGGGAGCCCGAGCATGTCGAATACGCCCGGTTCATAGTCGTGTGCAGCGAGATTCATGATTCCCATCGCGGAGGCATCAGAGACATCGGCAACTGCGAGCCCGGTAAGGAGTGATGAAATAAAATCTTTGCAGGAGAACAACCAGCGTGCTCGTTCGACATTGACTCGCTCATGTTCCCAGAGCCAACGCAGGAGGACTACGGGTTGACCCGCCCACGGCACCGATCCCGTCATTCTCTGCATCTCATCGACTGTCTGTCGGGGGATTTGGGCAACGATGGGCTCAGCGCGGCAGTCATTGGACGCGATCGCAGAGCGGACAGGGCGAAGCTGCTCGTCGACCAGATAGATGCCGTTCCCGGCTGCAGTCACACCTACTGCGGCCGGTGTCCACTGGTTCGCGGCAAGCCAATCAGTGAGTTGCCGAAGAACTCGAAACACGACTCCGGTAAGAGCGTTCATGTCGATTTCCTGCTGTTCACCCGTGACCGCGATTCGCGGGTTGGATCCCGAGAAGGCCCGAACCTCTAGTCCGTTCTCGTCAAAGGCCGCGGCTTTCGCTTGGGTCAATCCAACATCAATACCGATGAAACACCGCTGACTAGTCATGCGCTGGACTCACCTTCCTGCTCGTAAGTGGCTTCTGTGACCAGGGCCCGCGGCATCAGCCGTTTGACTGCGACGCGATAGGCTGTGGTTTGCGCCTCGGCATACGGGGCAGTCCACTCCCCGACTGCGACCAGCACGTCCGCAGCCGCCGGCGCGGCACTGAGACCAACATCGCCATTGATACCGATCAGTGTGCGCCGCAGGACGATGTCCTCGAGCGTGACCGCACCTTCATTGCGTACCGCGTGGACGACCTCGGCCGCAATTGCCCCGGTCTCTTCGTCAATCTCCTCCATCATTGCGGGTCCGGACATGGCGAGCTGTTCAATCTGTTCGGCGATCGTGCCATAGAGCTCAACGAGCCGAATCGCGAGCTGAGGCGGCAGTCGCGTGGTCGCGAGATATTCTGCTCGGTATTCCTCCCAAGAGACATCGGTCGGCGCCCCGGGCAGTAAAGCTCTGCGCGTTGGCGACGGCCGCTTAGGGAGTCCTAGGGCTCGCAACACGTGTCGAGAAACGAGCTCACCGAGCGAACGATGCGTCGTGAGTTTTCCCCCGATTATCGTGATGAGGCCTGCGTCCTGCCCATCATGGGCGATGATCTGATGATCCCGGGAAACCTTGGATGGGTCCTCCAGATTATCGACATACGGGAGCGGTCGAACGCCTGAGTATGACCAGAGCACGTCGGTTGCCACCAGGCCAGCTTGCGGTATCAACGTGTTGACTGCGTCAAGCAAGTACGCGACTTCTTCGTCGTCCATCTCGATAGTGTCTAGGCTGCCGTCATAGGGCACGTCAGTCGTCCCCAACATGTACCTCCCCGCCCACGGAAGGATGAACATCGGACGGGAGTCCTTGGGCGACTCGAAGAAGATACAGGTTGAGGGAGCGCCGGCGAATGTGTCGACCACACAGTGACTGCCCTTAGTCGGACCGATCCTTCGATCGTATCCACCCGCAAATCCCAAGATGTCGTCCACCCAGGGTCCAGCTGCATTTATTACGACGCGCGCGGATAGAAGCTTCAGAGTGCCGTCTTTGCGGTCACGGTAGCGCAGTCCTGCAATCCGACCATCGGCACGAACCAATTCTTCTACCCGGGTATGCGTGAGCACAAGCGCTCCGTGGGACTGCGCATCCATAGCCAACTCGGTCGTAAGACGTTCCGTGAACGGAATACTGGCGTCCTGGAAGAGCCCAGCCCATTTGAGTCCAGCATCGGCCAGTGCTGGCCAATCACGAGCGAGACGTTTGCGGAACACGATACGGTTCAGCGGCAACAACTTGCCGATGGACAGTACATCATGCAGAACCAGTCCACATGCGAGCAACCACCCGGGTCGGCTCTGAGTCTTCGAAAAGGGAATCAGCATGGGATAGGGACGAACCAAGTGAGGAGCACATCTCAGCAAAATGTCGCGCTCACGAATCGATTCGTGCACCAGGTTGAGCTCGAAACGCTCCAGATACTTGAGTCCCCCATGAATGAGTCGAGTAGAGATCGCCGAGGTGCGCGCGCCCACATCATCCTGATCAATTAGCGCCACTGAGAGGCCCAAGCTTGCCGATTCCCGCGCTACAGCCAGACCATTGATACCTGCACCGATGATCACAACGTCCACCGGGCTGATCTGCGAGTGGTATGTCGAAAGACCAGTCATAACTGATGTTTCCGTTCTGCTAGGGACGTGGGCCGGGTGAGCACAGGCCTTCGCCCGGGATAGCGGCTAGTTGGACAGACTTTCGAAAAGCTCAAAGGCAACCTTCGGGGTGACCCCGTCGTGTACAACGGCCCGCACGGCAGCGAGCATGGCCGACGGGTGTTCCGACTGGAATACATTGCGGCCCATGTCGACACCTGCCGCGCCCTCCTGAATTGCCTTGTAAGCGATCGTTAACGCATCGATCTCGGGGATCTTCTTCCCACCTGCGATGATGATTGGCACAGGGCAGGACGAGGTAACCGTCTCGAAGCCATCTTCGATGTAATAAGTCTTGATGAAATTGGCACCAAGTTCGGCGGAAATGCGTGTCGCTAGACGAAAATAGCGAGCATCTCTCACCATTTCTCGACCAACCGCGGTGACAGCGAGCACAGGAACTCCTGCGCTCTGCCCCTGATCGACGAGGGTGCTCATGTTCTTCAGTGACCTCGTCTCGTGCTCCCCACCGATGAAGACCTGGACAGCCAGTGCGGCCGCGTCGAGACGAATGGCATCGTCGATACTGACCGTGATCTCTTCATTGGAAAGGTCCTTCAGCACGCTAGGGCCTCCACTAGCCCGCAGCACGATGCCCTTTCCGCTGGTAGCCGGAATGGTCGTGCGGAGCGCCCCGCGAGTGAGCATGAGTGCATCGGCTTGCGGTATCAAGGGGACGATCGACCGGTCGAGGCGCTCGAGTCCGGAGGTCGGACCCTGGAAGTACCCGTGATCGAACGCGAGCATTACAGTCTTGCCGTCGAGGGGGTTGAATATGCGCGACAATCGGCTGCGCATACCCCAGTCCTGTCCCGCCAGACCTTTGAGGTGAAACTTCTCTTGCATTCCGGAGTCGCCCTCGAAGTTGTGTCCTTCGCGAAGGTCATCGGTATCAGCCATGAATATCTCCTAGTTGCTGCTTCTTGTTTGATTGGAATGAGGCACGCAGCTGACGCCACGTTGATCCGCCGGTTCTGGTTGCCGAAGATGAGGCGATCACGACGAGGACGACCAGGAGTCCCTTCAGTATGTTTTGGGCCCCGACGCTCCACCCCACGAGATTGAGCAACGCGGAAAGCAGCACGAAGAACAGAGCCCCCGTCCAAACTCCGGTACTCACCGGACGCCCACCCGCGATGAGGGTGCCACCTATGACGACGACGGCAATCGAGTCGAGCATGTACGAGGCACCCAATGCCGGGCTGGGGGATATGAACGCTGCGAGCAGCCCGCCGACTAGACCCGCGCAAGCTCCACTCGTCAGATAGGCAAAAGCTGTCACGACGCTTACGCGAATCCCCGCCACACGCGCCGCCTTGAAGCTCTGACCGGTGGCGACCAGCCCGAGACCGAGTGTTGTCCTGCGCAGCATCAAAGCGACGCAGACCGTGATGGCGAGAACAACCAATGCCACGACTGGAAGTCCCATGATTTTGGAATTCACGAAACTGCGAAGCGCGACATCCGCCCCGCCTCGGTTGGAATCTGCTAAGAGCAAAGTTGTAGAACCGACGATCAGACTTGTTGCCAAAGTCGCAATAATCGGTGGGACTCTGAGACCCAGAATGGCTATCACGCTGCAGAGCGCCGCAACCACACCGGCGGCAATGGCGGACAACAGGCCGACAACCGCTCCATGCTCAGAGCTGATGAGCACTGACACGTAGGCAGACATCGAGACGACAGCGCCTACCGAGACATCGATGTTTCCAGGCCCGAGGGTGATCACGAGCATCTGGCCCAGGGCTACAAGAGCAAGATAGGGAGCAAGTGTGAGCGCCTGAGACATGGGCTGCAATGGCGATCCGCCTGTGACGGCGACGATGGCAGCCCATACGCAGAGAACACCAATTACTGACCACCCCCATGCGGGCCACACCATGGATCTCCTCGCGGTGACCTGCTCGTTCGTCTTGGGGCGCGGGATTTCGGAAGTGAGAGTCATGATCTCGCGAACCGTTCAGTGATGAGCCGGCCCGCCAGGACTGTCAGGACGATGAGCCCCTGGGCGCCGGACTGCAGACTGGATGGGAGGTTGATGAGGCTCAGCAGAACCGTTATTAGACCCAGCGTGACCGCTCCGAGAGCTGTGCCTAGTGGCAACGCGTAACCGCCGGAGAACCGACCGCCACCGAGAATCACTGCTGCGATCGTCATCAAGGTGAAATTCGTCGCAGAGTTGATGTCCCCGGAACGAGTCTGTGATGCGAGGAGTAGGCCAGAGAGGATGATGAGCAGGGCGGCCATGACGTATGTAGCGACTCGAGTCCTAGTCAGGGACCACCCCAGTTTGTCGAGCGTGGCTGCGTTGCTGCCGAGCGCCCGCATGCGCACCCCGAACCGACTCCGTCTGGCTATATACCAACCAACAAGAGTCGCAACAAAGATGTAGACGAAGGGAGATGGGATCCAATCAGGGCGCCAGCGACCGATTGTCGTGAGCCAATCCGGCGCCTGCCCTCCGGGGGTAGGGAGCATGGTGAGCCCAAGTCCAAACCATACGAAGGACAGTCCCAGTGTGACGATGATCGATGGAACGTTCCGTTTCTGAATAATGAACCCCATCGCCGCGTAGGCGACGACAATTCCGGCGAGCAGTAGAACACCCAGCAGTGGAGACGTATTGAGAGTCGTAGCGGCGATGACGGTGACAAAGCCTATGAGAAACCCGATGCCTAGATCGATGTCGCCGAGTGACATGATGAGCATCTGCGCCTGGGCGGCGAAGACGATTGGGACCGCTGACATCAACATGAGTGTCAGCCCCGCCACGCTCAGGATCCCCGGTTGGTTTACGACTGCCAGAGTGAAGATCGCGATCAACGCAGCAAGGGACAGTAGTGCGGGGGAACCGTGCAGTGCGGAGACTCGAGCTCGTTGACTTCTAGTGGGGCTGGAATTCAGCGCTGTGATCGCGGTCATGAGTTACTCCCTGTCGCGTCTGCAAACGAGTCGGCGATAAGACGTTCATCCGTGATCTCCTCGCTGTGGAGCATCGACACGATCCGGCCGGCACGGAAGACATAGACACGATCGCAGTGAGACATCTCCTTGTTGTCGGTCGAGTACCAGACGATGGCACGGCCCTGGGAAGCTTCAGCCTTCATCAGCGCATAGAGCTCGTTCTTCGTGGTCACGTCGACGCCACGGAAGGGGTCGTCCAATAGAACGAGTGACGCATCCGCCGCGAAAGCGCGCGCCACCAGCACTTTCTGTTGGTTGCCACCGCTGAGCGAATTGATCGGTGCGAGCGCTCCGCCGCGGACTCTCAGCGTGTCGACCCAATATCGGGCCAGGTCCCTCTTTCGTCCGAGATTGACGAATCCGAAGGTGCTGATCGCCCGCCGCGCTGCGATAGTGAGATTGTCTGCAACGGTCCACAGCGGGAAGATCCCCGATACTTGTCGATCGCCGGGGACGTATGCCCGTTCTTTGGGGACGCTCACCCCCCGGGGAAGAATGCCCGGAGCCCACAGTAATTTCAGGACTGCCTCCTGACCTTGCCCGTCGAGACCGGCTAGACCGATGATCTCCCCGGTACGGGCTTCAAACTTCAATCCCTCTTTGTAAGCAATCGAGGCGACAACCTCGTCGGCGATAGGCTCGAGTTCCTCACCTTGGGGAACGATACGTTCCATGGTCTCGGTGTCCACGTGAACGTCGCCGCCCATAGCGCTAAGGAGGTCGTTCTCCGAGCTGGATTCGGCGTCTGCGATGGCTGCGACGCGACCGTCCTTCATCACCACGATTCGGTCGCTATGCGTGATCACTTCCTTCATACGATGAGAGATCAACAGGGCGGTGACCCCTTTGTCTACTAAGGCATGCAGATAGCGATACATCTGACCAGCCGCTTCCCCGCCGAGAGATTCTGTAGGTTCATCGAGTATCAGCAGGCGCAGGTTATCGGTGCACAATGCCCGAGCGATCTCAACCATCTGACGCTTGGCCATCGGCAAGTCCCCGGCGCGCTTAATCACGGCGATCCCATGTCCAGGGAAGACATCGTCCAAGGTTTCGAGAATTCGTCGCTCCGCTGTGCGCGGCCAAGTAGACGTCTTCGAGGGTCGACGGTCCGACAAGTATGCGTTTTCAGCGACCGTGAGGTCAGCACAAAGTGCTAGCTCTTGGTACACCATGCGAACGCCCGCCGCCTCAGCAGTGGCTGCATTCCATCTGGACCTATCGGTTTCTGCGAAATCGACGGACCCCTGGTCCGGTTGTTCCCGACCAGCGAGGATGCGCGTCAGCGTGCTTTTTCCCGCACCGTTGTGACCGACAAGTCCAAGGATCTCCCCTTTGCGCACCGTGAGGTCGACACCATCCACTGCCACCGTGCGGCCGTACCGCTTGGTGATGGATTTGCAGGTGATAAGCCCTGCAGCCGGGACGGTCGTTTCCGGGGTACGCGCTTCGGCGAACAGGGATGGTCCTGGTGCGTTCGTAGTCATCTATTTTCCTTGAACTCGTCGGTCACGGAGAATCACTGGAGAGCGGGGGCTTCAGCAGGTTCACCTGCGATGGCAGCGTCGATAGCTGCATTCACGCTCTCCTGGTCCCATGGGTAAGCGGCGTATTCATCCGCTGAGAGATTCTCGAGCCAGAAGTCCAGATCACTTTCCTCGATCTGCATGATTGGGAGCAGGATCTCGCCGGGGACTTCCTGGCCCTCGAGCTTCGCAATAGCTACATGGATCGCTGCTGCGCCCTGACCTGGGTCCGTCAGTGTGGAGAATGATCCGTTGTCGATTCCCTCCTCCCGCCAGAATTCCAAGGACTGGCCGTCCGTGTCGAAAACGACAACAGGGACTTCTCTTCCGGCAGATTCAAACGCTTGCGCGATGCCCATGCCGGCGATGCAACCTGGAACAGCGTCGATGTCCGGCAATGAACCGAGGATTCCCGTGATCTCTCGTTGTGCCGTGCTTCCGTCGCAGTATCCGTTGATTTCCGTAGCAACCTCGATGTCGGGGTATTCGTCGAGGATCTCCTGCTGGCGCGCGTGGAACTCTTCCTCGGGCTGTGATCCGATAACTCCCCGATTCAGAACTACAGTGCCCTCACCGTCGATCGCGTCGATCGCCGGCTGCAACGACGCTTCACCCCACATGGCGTAGTCATTGCGCACGACGGTGGCACATGGTGCGTCCATGTCGGCGTCGAGGACTATGACAGTAATCCCAGCGTCACATGCTTCTTCGACAGCGGGAACGAGTGCCGTGGAAGAAGCCGGAATCACCATGAGTACATCCGGATCCTGCAGCATGAGGCTACGGATCTGCGAAGCCTGTTCGGTGGCACTGTTGTCACCGGGAGTATTCACTGCAGTGAAGTCGGAAACGACGCCTTGGTCCTGCAACTCTCGCGCTGTCTCTTCGAATTCGTTGATCAGCGTCAGGCGCCACCCATTTACGAAGCCATTGCTCAGCGCGAGGGAGACACCTTCGACGGAGTCTGCATCCGATTCTTCACCTTCCGCTGCTGCCGAGTTGTCGGAACAAGCGCTAAGGGCAAGTGCAACTACGGCGACGGTCGCGACGCCGTAGCGCCGCCAGTTCTTGGACATCATTGTCTAACTCCTATTGAATCGCAGCTTCAGCGGGCAGGGGTGATCACAGGATGGAACTGATGGGAACTCGAACGGATGCGAACACCTGAAACAAGTAGTGATCAACTCATCATTACTAGTTGATCGTGATGTAGATCATATTGAGAGCCTGGAGAGCTGTCAATAGGTGCATTATGGTGCGCCTGAGGTTAGAAACCGCCTGGGATGCACAGAGGGAATCTCCGCACTCAGAACCCACCAATAGTTCCCAACGAGCCCAGCTGGATTGATACGGCGAATGTCATTCGTCTGGGGAGGGGCGGACAGTTGAACCTGAGAGGCCTTATCGGAATGCGCTTTTGCGCAGACAGGCTGAGACGCTAGCTTGAAGCACACCCGACTGCGGGCACTTCAACCAGCTGTTCGATCGGGTGGACCTTCACCCCTCTCCGCTACACTCCAGATTCAGTGCGCCCCGCAAGACGTAAGACCCGGTAGGACGAGCCTCGCGAAGATGGGTAAGTGCCTGATAAGACTCCCGCCCGCGCGCGTTGCGGGCTATGGCGGACGCAGAAGGGACCAATTGATGACCGCGACTGCACTGCACGAGTATCGGCTTGACCGGGAGGCGAATGAGCCTCTTTGGCGCCAATTGGCCACCGTGCTGCGCACGGCGATCGCTGACGGCGTGCTGCAGCCGGACCAAGCCCTCCCGTCGGAGTCTGAGCTCATCGACATGTACGGAGTTTCGCGAACTGTAGTTCGAGAGGCCCTCGCCGAGTTGGTGCGTCGAGACTTGATCTACAAGATCCGCGCCAAGGGATCGTTCGTCGCCCCACGGCGGCCGGACCTGAGCTTCGTCGGGTCAACTCTTGGCTCAGCCGCAGACTTAACATCGGCGGGACGCCTGGTGACGACCCAGATCCTCCTGCAGGCGCAAGGGACTGCAACCGACCACGAGGCTCGGGCCCTTAGGATCGAGCCAGAATCTCCGGTCGTGAGGTTACGGCGCATGCGCGCAGTGGACGGCTCCCCCTGGTTGCTTGTCGATACGACATTGCCACTGCACCGATTTCCCCGTCTCTTAAACTCGAACCTCGAGAATCGATCCTTGTACGATCACCTGCGCCGGCATTATGGCGTGACAGTGGCAGGGGCCGATCGCTGGCTGCGAGCCGTAATTCCGGCCGAGCCAGACGCCGCCATACTCAACCTTCAGCCGGGAGAGCCCGCCTTGAGTATCGAATCTCTTTCCTGGGACGAGTTGGACGATCCGTTTGAGTATTACAGGGCCCTACATAGAAGTGACGAGGCCCGGTTCTATGTGGGTATCCGATAGATCGTGAAAATGAAAACACCGCCAATTAGCAGACGCGCCTGGGGCGAGGTGACCAAGCATTACGACTGTCGAAGGAGCCCCTCGAACAGGGCGACGAAACGGAGGTGCGCGAAAGCTGGGAGGTTCGGCACCCCATCGATTCCTATGGCCACCGTTCGCCCGCATCCAGTTACTGAGTCATATGTCTCACCTCTGAGCATCGTGACCAAAGGGCTGACACCCGCAGAACACGCCCCCAAGTGTTTCCCCAGCGGACCCACTTCTGCCGATCATCATGGCGTCCACTGCAGCTCCTGAAGTCCCGCTCTGTGCGGTCAAGCTAACGCTCACAGCCACTCTGACCGGGCACGTGAAGCTTCTGGCCGCGAAGAGGCCGTCAGGTCTGGCGGCGTGGGCCTCCCCTGGCGTGACCAAGATCGACAACCGTCTCGAAGTTCACGCGCACTGGCCTGGTGTCTTCGTGGGAGGGGCAGTCAGGTCATCATGAGCCTCTCGTCGTGCGGAGTGAGCCCAGAACAGCTGTGCAACCCCCTGGTTCGCCCGCTGTGTATGCCACATGATGGTGGCATGATCTGTCTCGCCCATGGTGTGCACATGAGGCGTCCAGCGGGCCTGTCGATCCAGCCCGACTGGTGAAGAATGAACAGTTGGTCAACATCACGCACCCCGAGAAGGAGAATTTCATGGCGAAGAAGAACCCGAAGCAGCGGTGGAATGACATGACTCCCGGCAAGCGGGTCGGCGCGATGGTGCTCACCTCCGTCCAGGTCTCCCTGGCCGTGACAGCCTGGACCGACCTCGCCACGAGGCCCGCGAACCAGGTCAACGGCAAGAAAGGGATGTGGGCGGCGATCATCGCGGTCAACTTCATCGGACCGATCGCGTACTTCCTCAAGGGTCGGCAGACCAACTGATCGTACCGCCGGTGCTGTTTATGCACGCTCGACCATGCGCCAAGGGACGATCAGAGCTGAGGTTCAGTGAACTGAGGACTGCAGTGCAGAGGAGATCATGAACGTGGACCGCGATGTACCAGCGATCTCTTGTCGGGGACTGACCAAGAGGTATGGAGATGTCCTGGCGGTCGATGGCCTGGATCTGGAGGTGCAGCAACGATCGCTCTTCGGGTTCCTGGGACCCAACGGTGCGGGCAAGACCACAGTGATGCGACTGCTGCTCGGTCTGGCAAAGCCAACCAGTGGGGATGCCCAGGTGTTCGGTCATGACATCGTCACCGAAAGCATGGACGTTCGGCGGCAGGTCGGCTATCTCCCCCAGCAGCCCCGATTCCATCCCGAGCTGAGCGCCCGCCAAGTGTTGCGCTACGCGCGAGGGTTCTTCCCACTCGACGGCTCCTCAGCTGTCGAAGAAGACATCACCGAGGTCCTCGACCTGGTCGGGCTCAGCCGGAAGGCTGACAGCCGAGCGGGAGACCTCTCGGGTGGGCAGCGACAACGGCTGGGCATCGCCCAGGCACAGATCCACCGCCCGCCGCTGCTGATCCTGGATGAACCGGCCTCCGCCTTGGACCCTGGCGGCCGTCGGGACGTCCTGGCGGTCATGCGCCGCCTCAAGGAGACTGCCACGGTGTTCTATTCGACTCACATACTCGACGACGTGCAACAGGTCAGTGACGAGATAGCCATTCTCAAAGATGGAAGAGGAGTCCTGCAATCCTCGTTGCATGAGCTGTTGGACCGAACCAGTGAGCACGTGTACGACTTGACCTTGGAAGGGGACGTGGACAAGGCGCTTGCAGCCCTCCGCAGGCAGCCCTGGATCGACGAGGTCAAAGTCACGGATGGCGACGACGGTCAGGTTCGATGCATCGTGCGTGCCACGAATGGAGAGGCCGTGCGCCATAAGCTTCTGCGACTCGTCCTGCGTCACGACGGCGTGAACGTGATCAGCTATTCGCCCCGCAAGTCAGAGCTCGAAGACGTCTTTCTCGATGTGGTGGAAGGCGTCCACCGATGAGCGCGACTCTTCTTCCAGGTTTTGCCAACCAGGCCCGCCGAGAGGCCGGCACGTGGTGGTCGACGAAACGGTGGTGGATCCAGACGCTGGTCTGGACCGGCATCATCAACGGGCTGCTGGCTGTCATGCTGTGGGTAGTGCCACAGCTGGAGGCTCTGGTCGGAGCCGAAGTGACAGTGCAGGCGAGCGCAGCGCAGTTCACCGGTATGGCGAGCATGATCACCGCCATAGGCGTCGTCGTCACATCCCAGGGCATCCTTCTCGATGAACACCGCGTGGGGTTGCTCGAGTGGATGCTCTCGAAACCGCTCTCGCGGGGGGCGCTGCTGGCCGCGAAGTTCGTCGCCCACGCGCTTGCACTCCTGGTCGTCCTGGTCATCATTCCGTGGTTGGGAGTGCTGATTCAGCTTTCCCTGGCCGATGGGGATCCGTGGCCCCTCGACCAGTGGCTCGGGGCCCTTGGACTGGTGTGCCTGGTGGCGGTCTTCCACCTTGCCCTGGTGCTCGCGCTCAGCGCACTGACCTGGTCCAGGGCGATGATCGTGGCCCTGCCGCTGGTCGGGATCATCGGCACTGACCTGTTTGTCGCCTTTGTCCCTGAGTCGTTCAACGTGATGCCTTGGAGCCTGGGGCCGCTGGCAGGCCCGGTCCTGGCGGACGGCATGCTCATCAGCATCGGCCCCATCGTCTCCGCCAGCCTGCTGATGCTGGTCTCTCTTGGAGTGGCTGCCGCGGGAATTCGACGAAAAGAGCTCTAGTAGTCCGAGACTCTGTCGAGTTCAACTTCGCCGTATCCCCAAGCCCCAGTTCGGTTGCGAGCTCGAACCGTCAACGAGTTCAGGCACTGGCACCTCTTGCACTGTCCTCCTCGATCTCGTCGTCTGGAGGCCTATACCCACGCAGACCAAAGCCAGTGAGGAACACGGCCCCCACGGAGACCACAATGACGATCCCCGTCACCGCAGCTCCGACGAACGGAACCAGCCCTATAGTCTGCAGGCACACGACGAGCACCGCCGTGCCCAGAGCCGCCGTCCGTGGCGGCGACAGGGCCCACCCGAGGCGGCGGATCATGCGCACCCCCAGCGCACGCCCGGTCGCCAACAATCCGTATACCACTGTCGCCCCGAACCCCACCAGCACGATCACGGCGACGGGGATGAGGAACAGCGTGAAGATCATCGACACCACCAGTGGAAGCGCCGAGACCAGCACCAGGGCGCCCAGCGCGCCACTGATCACGGGGAAGTCAGTGGCCGCGGTCCCCGCGCGACGCAGCGGGCGAGGCGCCAGGCGCGCGGTCAGCCAAGCAAGGCTAGCCATCACAGTCACCCCGACCAGGAACCACAGAGCCCGCTCCGCGGGTGCGCGGGGTTGCGTGCTGCGTTCCAGCGTTGCCACCGGGTTGGGCTCGTCCGTGATACCGCCCCGCACTGCTGTCCCGGCATCGCGGGTGAGCGTGCCATCGGCCGCGGCGACGTCGCCGGTGATCTCGGCGGTGCCGGTGAGCGCTGCCGTCCCACCGAGGACCGTCAGGTCCCCCATGACCTGCCCGCTGATGAGGGCATCGCCGGCGAACACGGTCACGGGCCCGTGGTGCACGGCTCCCTCCTCGAGGACCAGCGTCCCTCCGATCAGCACCGTGTTCCCGATGAGAGTCTGACCGCTCTCGACGACGTGGTGGTGCTGGTTGATCACGGTCACTGAGTAACGGCCTGTCTCCCCTGAGATGCCGCATCCCGTGACGAAGAGGCCCAGCCACAGCAGGACCAGGAAGCTCAGGAACAGTCGACGCGTGGGGACCGTGGTCATACTGGCTCCTCCTGGTGGAGTCGCGGCCGATTCGGGAGCAGGAGCAGAAGTGCGCAGAGGCTGAACAGGAGCAGGCTGATCGCGGCCACGGCCCTGAGGTGCTCGGCGAACGGCAGCTCAATGGCCGTCCACCAGATCGACAGCGAGGTGCTCAGAAACGTCGCCAGCCAGCCGGAAACACCGACCCCGAGAGCGGTGTTGCGCGCGATCGTGGACGGGGTGGAGAAATCCGCCCAGAGTGCGAAGTTCAGCACTGTATAGATGCTGACCGCCACCGCGTAGAGCAGCGGCATCCCTAAGGTGGGAGGCAGTTCCGGCGTGGTCAGGGCGTGGAACACGTAGCTGAGCTGGACGAGAGCGAACAGGCCGAAGACCCAGCCCAGCAGGACTCGAAGCGGCAAGGCCCGATAGAGAATTCCAGCGAACACGGCGGCGAACACATGTGTGATCCCAATCGCCCAGAGCGTTCCAGAGTCCGCCGAGTGCCAGGCGGAGCCGATGTAGACGGGTGTGTCGACAATGCGCAGGAATCCCAAGCTGTCGATGAAATAGACGCCGAACATCAGCACCAGGGAGAGTGCGAACGCACGTCTCGGCGTCCCGCGCGATCGTGGGCTTACGAAGCGGCCGGGCCCGTAGCGAGGCAGGTGGTGCTGTCGAGCGAGGGCTGCCGTCACTCGCCCTGGAGTGAACGCCAGGACTGTCAAGGCCACAGCGCTGGGAACCATCAACCACAGCAGCTGGGCCGCGAACTGTTCGATTCGCCAGTCTGAGGAGAACACCGCGGCGGGCAGGAACGCCGCCGAGGTCACCGCCGCCGCAACGGTGCCGCGGTGTCGGGTGGGCACCAGGTCGCAGGTGAGGCTGAACAGGCCGGGCACCCCAAGCCCCAGACCGATCGACGCGATCACGATCCAGACCAGCAATTCCGTCTCACTGCGCAGGTGGGGAGCCGCAGCGGTGAGCGCTGTCTGCAGGACCACCACGACGGCCAGCAGGCGCAGCTTGAATTCGAAGTTCTCACTCCAGCGCCGGTAGTGCATCACCAGTCCGGTTCCCAACGCCACGACCAGGGTCAGCCCTGCCAACAGGGCCATCGCCCGAGCGATGTTCTGCTCCGGCAGTTCGAGTACCCGTATCCCCAGATCGACCAAGCCGAGCTGCACGAAGGTGAGGTTGTAGAAGTACCCGGCCGACGCGGCGGCAACGAACAGGCCGACACCAAACCAGGGCACCCACCCGGCGTCCGATTCGGAGGATCTCATGGTCCCGCCGTCCTCGGGGCTGCGCCCCCCACGTCGAGCGGGCGGTCAGGAAGAGCCGGAGCACGAAGGACCAGCACGGTGACTGCTACGACGGCCATCGTCAGCATCACGACCGATCCGGCTTCATCCAGTCCAGAAAGTGCGAGGTTCAGGGGATCCGTCCAACTCCAGGTCGACCCGTCGGCAGACCACCAGAAGGTCCACGGCCATGCGAAGGTGATGGTCAGGACCCGCCATGGGCGGAAGGCGCCGTCGCGGGCCCCTCGGGTCTGCACAGGAAAGAATCTCGACACGCTTCAGCCCACCCCCGTGTTGCCTCCGGCTGCGCCAATTTTCAGACTAATCTCCATCGGCCGCCTGGTGAAGTCCCGTGGCCTGAGGATGCACGATGCACCTCTCGCGGACACCGCGACTTTGAACCTCGCGGAGGCCGAGCGGCCAGACGCGTACTCCTCGGCGCTGCAGCCCAAGTCAAGATGACCGGGGAGCCCAGACAGCACGTGGCGCAGACATCACTTCCGTGCGTTCAGCAGCTCCGCGAGGTGCATCGCCGGAACATCAGCGAGGTCATCGAGCTGGATCCGGCAGGACATCCCGTCCGCGAGGACCACGGTGTCCCCACCACGCTGCTGCTGGTCCCGCACCGCTGGCATGAGGTAGGTCTCGGCGACTGCGACGGAGGTCTCATAGTGACCCTTCTCCACGCCGAAGTTCCCGGCGAGCCCGCAGCATCCCGCGACCTTGGTGATCTCGGCGCCGGCCTTCTCCAGCAGCTCCCGGTCAGCTTCCCACCCGATGATCGCCGACTGGTGGCAGTGCGGCTGCGCGACGACGTCGACCCCGCTCAGGTCAGGCAGCCGCACCCGGCCCTCGCCTTCCAGACGGGTGAGCAGCTCAGCAAAGGTGAGCACTCCCGCAGCGACGGTTCTGGTCTGCTCGCTGTCGGAGAGCTCCAGCGCGTCACTGCGCAGCGTGGCCAGGCAGCTGGGCTCCAGGCCGATCACCGGCACCCCTGAACTGACATAGGGGGCGAGCACCTCGACGGCCTGGGTGATCCGCCGACGGGCCTGGTCCAGCTGACCGGTCGAGATCCACGGCAGCCCGCAGCAGCCCTCCTTCTGGATCAGCCGCACCTCGAGGCCCTGTGACTGCAGGTATTCGATCGCCGCCAGCCCGGACTGGGGAAAGAAGTGGTTGGTGAAGGAATCGGCCCAGACCCATACGTCGGGCCGGTCGGTGCTGTTGGGACTGGCACTGGTGGTGGGGCTCAGCTTCTGCTCGGCTCGGCGCAGCGTCCGGCGCGCGAACCTCGGCACGGACCGGCGCTGATCGATGCCGGCAACCCATTTCGCTGCCGCGGCGAGCGGGGTCAGCTTCATCATCAGGTTCGCCACGGGCGCCACCGGTGCGGCCAGCTTCGCCCAGACGGGGAGTCGTCCCAGGACATAGTGGCTGCGCGGGCGCAGCCGGCGCCGCGGGAGCCCGTCTGCGTCACGGTCGTACTTCTGGTGCAGCGCCTCGGCCTTGTAGGCGGCCATATCCACCCCGGCGGGACAGTCCGAGGCGCAGCCCTTGCAGGACAGGCACAGGTCCAAGGCTTCGTGCACCGCGGGGTCGCTGAGCCCGTGCACCAGCGTCCCGTCCATGGCCTCCTGGAGGACGCGGGCCCGGCCCCGGGTCGAGTCCTTCTCCTGAGTGGTCGCCAGATAGGAGGGACACATGACCCCGTTGGTCTTCGGCGCCACGCAGCGGCCGACGCCGGAGCAGCGGTGCACAGCGGCACCGTAGTCGCCGTCGTCGTGAGTCATCAGCAGTCCGGGCCAGGGCAGGGTCTGCTTCGGCCGGGTGGGGCGGATGTCCTCGGTGTTGGGCCGGGCGCCGGTGCCGCCGGGCTGGCCCGCTCGGGCGCCGTCGGTCTGCGGACCCGTGATGATCCCGGGGTTCAGCAGATTCTGCGGGTCGCAGATCCGCTTCGCCTGGGCAAAGAGATCCAGGGAGGTCTCGTCGTACATGAAGGGCAGCAGCTCTGAGCGCACGCGTCCGTCACCGTGCTCCCCTGATAGCGATCCGCCGTAGACGGCGAGCCGTTCAGCGCAAGCCAGCATGAACTCTCGGAACACCCCGGTGCTGGAAGGATCTCCATGCTGGAAGGGAAAGTCGATGCGGCAGTGGATGCATCCGTCGCCGAAGTGACCGTAGGGGTAGCCATGGAGGCCGAATTCCTCCAACAGCGATTCGAAGTCTCGCATCCACGCGCCGAGGTGCTTCGGGGGCACCGCGGAGTCCTCCCACCCCGAATGCGCCGGGGTGGCCAGACTGATCCCGGCCAGTCCCGCCCCGTCCTCCCGGATCTTCCACAGCGCGGCGGCCTCCGCGGGACTCTCGATGAATCGTGTGTCCACGGCAGCGGACGCGGTCCTGACCTTCTCGATGACCGCGCTCGCCGCCTCTCCTGCTGCCTCTACGAACAGCCAGCTCTGGCCTCCGGGCAGCTGCGGGACGGGCTTTCCGGCCGAGCGGACCAGAGCTACCAGTCGGGAGTCCATGCCTTCACAGGCGATCAGGCTGTTGGGCCCGAACTCGCTGTGGACCGCGTCAAGGATGTGCGGGACAGCGTCGGCTGCCTCGCTGACCGAGTCGTAGCCGAGCACAAGAAGGAGCCGACGGGGGTCATCGACGACCAATCGCACCTCGGCCTCGAGCACCGTTGCCAGCGTGCCCTCGCTGCCCACCAGGAACCGCTCGATGCGCCTCCGGTTCTCGGGCAGCAGGTGCTCAAAGCTGTAGCCGGAGACCTGGCGACTGAACTGCCCAAACCGAGTGCGGACATGAGCCAGATTGCCCTCGGCCAGGCCGAGCAGCTTCTCCGCCGTCACTCCCTGCGCCGTGCCGCTGCGTGAGTCGAAGCTGCCCACCTCTCCGTTGCCGAAGAGCACGGTGGCCGCCTCGACGTTGTCCGCGGTGCGACCGTATCCGAGTGCGCGGGAACCACAGGCGTTGTTGCCGATCATCCCGCCGATGGTGCACCGCGAATGGGTCGAGGGGTCGGGGCCGAAGCGCAGGCCATGCGGTGCCGCTGCGCGCTGCAGGTCCGCGTGCACCACTCCCGGCTCGACGGTGGCGGTCTGGGCGTCCGGGTCGATGGAGATGATGCGCTTGAGGTCTCGGGTGTCGACGACGATCCCCTCGCCCACGGCATTGCCCGCGATCGAGGTGCCGGCCCCGCGCATCGTGACCGGCGCGCCCACCGATCGCGAGATCTCATGGACGGCGTGGAGCTCGTCGACGTGTTGGGGCCGGACGACCACCGTAGGCACCACGCGATACAGGCTCGCATCGGAGGAGTACATGCCGCGCGCCAGCACAGAGGCATCAACCTTGGACACTCCCGCGCGGATCAGCTCCTGAACCAGGTATTGGGCGGTTTCGCTCTTCACCGACAGCTCCACTACATCCCCTTCCACACAAGATTGGTCTGATCACCAGTCATCTGACCTGCACAGCGATGCAGGCTTCAGCCTCCATCGCATACCTGCATTCTGACCGACCGCCAGTCCACAGTCACCCCCGGAGCAGCACTTCCTGCACGAACCAGCCGCACGGACCCGCTCCACGGCAGGATCACCGTGGCAACCGAGATCTCCTTCGGTGCTGCCAGCAGCACTGTGGGACCAATGGCCCTGTGTCACCTGTGCGATACCCGCCACAGTGGAGTGAGCTCCGCGAAACAGCGAGCCATGAGTTTAGGGAGCGCCTGTGAAACCCAGCGAACAGACCGCATTCGAACATGAACTGGAAACGGCCGACGACCGGACCCCGCTCACGCATACTCAGGAATCGAACATCCAATCGGAAGCCAATGCCGCGATCGTGAAGGCTCTGGCGCGGTCAACGAACAGCCCCAGCACGGTCGAAGCCCGGGTGGAGAACTTCACAGCAGTTCTCACCGGTCAGGTGGACTGGAACTTCCAACGTGAACTCGCGAAACGGGCCGTTGAGAACGTCGCTGGCGTAAAGCATGTGGAGGACCAGACCACGCTCCGGGTGCGGACCCCCATCGAAAATGCCGCGGACCGGGTCAAGAAGGCGATGTCTCTCAACCAGAAGATCGACGCGAGCCACGTGATCGTCACCATCACCGGCAACACTGCGGTGTTCACCGGTTATGTGAGATCACTGGCTGAGAAGAAGCAGGCCAGCCTCGCCACGTGGGTCTCTCCTGATGTGACTCGGATCGACAACCGCCTTGCAGTTCGTCGAATCCACTTCGCACCCTTTCGGCGTCGCAAGTGAAGCGGCATCAATACGGCATCGCAGATGCCCTCCCCTCGTGCAGGGCGACGGATCCGATGGTGTGCAGACCCTGGAGCCACGGGGCCCCTTCAGCGTGTCATCCAAGCTGAACGCTCCGAGCCCCATCACTCACTGAGATCCAAGAAGACGAGCGGGCGAACACCTGACAGGGGCCTTCGTCCGCACCCTCCGAACAGGCCCCTGTGGAGGTCCGCAATGGAGAATGACACCCACTCGGCGCCACGCCCCCTGGCCTTCGACCCCGCCGCGCGCGACCTGGGCGTGCTGGTCGGATTCGACGGCTCCCAGCAGTCCATCCAGGCGCTGCACTACGGCGCCATGGAGGCTCAGCGCAGCGGTCGAAGGCTGACCATCGTGAGCGCGTACAGCGTGCCCGCTCCGGTCGCAACCACGATCGGGGCAGTGCCGGACAAGTTCGAGGCCCAACACTCCGTCATTGCCGCGAAGGCTCTGCTCGATGAGGCGCGGAGCTATCTTCAGGACTACCCGGGTGAAGTCATCTACCGGACCGAACGCGGAGACCCCGCAGGGGTGTTGGTGGATCTCTCCACCGTGGCGGAGCTGGCAGTGGTGGGCGCCAGGGGTCGCGGCGGATTCGTGGGACGGCTCCTGGGCTCCGTGTCATCGGCGCTCCCGGCCCATGCTCGCTGCCCCACCGTCGTCGTCGCCCGGCAGTACAAGATCACTGATGCGGCGGACCCGACCCGCTTCGAGCCGGTGCCGGATGAGCGGCCGGTGATCGTCGGCATAGACCGGTCGCCGCACAGCAGGATCGCGGCTCTTCAGGCGGCAGAGCAGGCGCTGAACCGCGGCACGGTCCTGCATCTGTTGATGGCTCTGCCCACCCTGGAGGGGTGGTTGGACTGGTATCCAGGACTTGACACCCCCGACCAACGCATCATCGACCAGCGCAGATTGCAGCTGGAGGAGTCACTGGCGGAAGAAGTCGCGTGGCTGGGCCGACACTACCCCTCGCTGACCATCACGGCCGCGGTGAAACCTGGGGATCCGGTGGCACAGCTGAGCAGATCCACCCACGAGGCGCAGCTGACCGTGGTCGGCACCCGAGGCCGCAGCGGATTCACCGGGGTGCTGCTCGGTTCGGTCTCCCGCGGTGTGCTCCTGCGAGCCGCTGGTCCGGTCATGATCGTCCCTGAACTGCAGGACGAGCGATTGAGTGACCAGCCCGACCTCATCCGGTGAGTCCTGAGAAGATCATGGTGCGCTTTGATCCCTTCGGGCAGCGCCGGTCCGTTGCCCGGGTGGCCCGGTCGATTGCGGGCGTGGGACATAGACATCCGTGACGGTGATATCGATGCCGTCGACGTCGAGAGCGGCGTGGCGTGTCAGCGCGTCGAACAGTCGGTCGCGCAAGGCGTGGACCAGGTCTGGCAGCGGATGGCCCCACCGGGCACTCAGATTGACCTGGACTCGGACTCCAGAGCTAGGCGTCTCGCGGTCTCCCTGAACCTGGCACCGACCGATCGTCACACCTGCCACGGAGTCTCCGGTGGAGCGAATCAGTGCCAGCACGAAACCCTCGGCAGTCGGGGTTGGACCCTTGACGGGTATGGACAGCGGCTCCTGCGCTCTGGGCTCCACGCGGAGCCGCGCCACGAGGCGGTCCAGCCAGAGCGCACCCACGCTCTCGGCCCGGCAGATGTCGTCCTGGGCGAGGCGGTCGGTGAGACTGTCCAGGCGTCGAAGGCCTTGAAGGCTGGATCGACATCTGGGGCAGTTTCGGACATGGGGCTCCAAGTTGGGCTCGCCGGTGCGCAGGTACTCGTTGAGGTCTTCGAGTGAGTGCCTGTAGCCGGGATGGGTGGGCACCGAGGTCATTGCCACGCCTCCATTTCTCTAAGCAGGGCGGCACGCGCCCTGGACAGGTTCCCTCGGACGCTATGGATGCTGATGGTCAAGATCTCTGCGATCTCTTGATATGAGTGCCCGCCGATCTCTCTGAGGACCCAGCACTGCCGCTGTTGTTCCGGCAATCGGTGCAGCGCCTCGGAGAGTGCCTCCAGCAGACAAGCTTCGATGGCAGAGCTCTCAGGGGCGGGACTGTCGTCGACGGTTCCGGGTTCAAGGTCCTTGGGTGTGGGGGTCGTGCGGCGCCGACGCAAGAGGTCAATGCCGCAGTGGCTGGTGATGCTGAGAAGCCAGCCTCGCAGAGCAACGGCATCCCTGAGAGTGGGAAGCTGCCGCCATGCCTGCAACAGGGCTTCCTGGGTGATGTCCTCCGCGTCGACGGCTGCCCCCGCAAGGCGCCGAGCGTAGGCGTACACCATGGGACCGTGTCTGCGGACCAGGACCTCAAAGGCGTCCACGTCGCCATCGATGGCGCGTTCGACCAGAAGCACATCTGTCTGTTGCGCCAGGTCCGACGAGCCCGGCGCCTCCGGCCCGTCCATGTCTCCTCCGTCCCAACACCCACCGATACCACGTGATGGTGATCACAGTCTATCCAGCGACCCCTGTCAGCCCTGAGCATCGCTTTGTGTCTTGCAGCGGCTTATCCGGGCTCCGCACTCCTGGCGGCCGCCGGGAGCCGCGATTCGGGAAGGGGCGAGAGGATCAACGGGGGCGCCCGGTGCGGGTCGAGCGCGAACGTGGGCCGGCTCTGATGTGGACCAAGATCGGGATCAGCTCCCCCAGCAGCGTGTCCAGGCCCGCGATCGCCTCCTCCGCCGTGGCGGCGATCCGCCGGGGCGACGCGCCCCTGCGGGCACGGACAACCACCTGCACCCCGTAGCCGCCCTTGATCTTCCACGAGGACACCCTGAGGGAGAGGACTTCGTCACCACCTTCCATGGCCTCCCTGATGGCTCGGGCCGCCAGGGAGTGGTCCACCGTGGTGGTGCCGCTGCTCGTGCTGCGGACGCCGAGCCTGTCACTGCGACCCCCACCCTGAGAGAACATCCAGCGCAGCAGCAGGAGGATCGCCAAGACCACGAGACCCACCAGCGCCACGGTCCACCAGCTGATGCCTGTGTCCCCCATCGGTGCCGATCGGAGCTGCTCCAGGACCCATGCCCATGTGTCTGTTCCTGTGCGGGACCAGGCCTGAGCAATGCTCGGGTTGAGCCCCGCGGCAGCGGTGAGCGTTCCCGCAGCGATCAGCAACACTCCCAGCAGGGTGATCAGCAGCCGGTTCAGGCTGCGCGGCGTGCCGTTCATCCCCCCACCACCCCCCGGTTGCTGACATGGACCCTCACGGCCGGTTCCGGGCGCAGCCCATAGGAGGCCAGCTCGTGGCGAACCGCCTCCTCCACGGCCGCCTGGTCGAGTGCCACCCCCGAGGTGGGCCGGAGCCTCACGTCCACGCCGCGGCGCCTCACCGCGGTGGTGACCTGTCCCGGCAGCAGTCCAGCGGCCTTGCGGGCCGCGCGAGACAGCGCCGCGGCGATGACCTCGTCATCGACCACCATGGCGCTGCGTTCGCTGGGAAGAACGTGGCGGGGCCGGCGACCCGGGAGGATTCCGACCAGCACCAGTGCCAGGCCGATCAGCGCCAGCCCCACACCGGCACCCACAAGTCCCGCGGACGTGGTGTGCTGCGGCACCGCGATCAGCCACTCGCCCATCTCAACCGAAGAGACCAGCAGTGCCGGCGCGTCGAGAGCAGAAAGCACGGTTTCTGCCCCCACCCACACCAGCACAAGGATCAGCAGTGCCGCAGTGACCACCGACGCCATGGCCCGCGAGGAATGGGTGGTTCGGCGGGCGACCCGTCGCGCAGGAAGTGTTGTGCTCATCGGCGTCTTCCCTGCCGCGCCAAGGGCTCACCCATCAGGCGGAGGTCGACCCGCCCGACCACATATCCCGTGAGCAGACGCGTCTGTTCGATGATGCGTCGGCGGTTTGCCTCAGCGCGATCGTAGAGCGAGCCCTGGCCACCGCCATCCGAGATGCGTCCGATCCCACGCAGCGGCGACACGGCCATCGGGACGGCAATCGAGACCCAGAGCATCCCCTGGTCATCGCGAAGCTGGGCCTTCAGGCTCTGTACCGGCACGCAGAAGACGTCGGCGGTCACCGCTTCCACGACTCCGGTCAGGGCCCGTGAGCTGATCCTGGTATGGCCGACACGCCGATGCATCGCACCGGAGGTTCCTGATGGAACGAGTCCGACCTCCGAAACGGTGCTCATGAGGAGCGCTGACCGCGCAGGGCGTCCATCACGCCGGCAAGATCGAGCCGGCCCTCCACGATCCTGCCCAGCATCGCCCCGATGACCGTCGCAACGGCAACCAGCAGAAGTCCCCAGAAGCCGAACACGAGGAGCGTGAGCGCCAGAACCGCTCCGATGGCCGCGCCGGAGACGGTGGCACTCATGAGACGCGAGAGCCTCTGGACTCGGGCGCGTCGTCACTCTCGTCCGCCACCTCGGGGAGATGGATGTCACTGATGACCACGTTGACTTCGGTGACCTCCATGCCGATCAGCTCTTGGATCACGCCGTAGACGGCATTCCTGACGTTCTCGGCCACCTCCTGCAATGGGTACGGGTACTCCACCACCAGGTTCAGATCTGCGGCGACCTGGGTCTGACCGACTTCGACCGAGACCCCCTGCGTGAGGTTGTGCTGGCCCACGACGTCGCGCATCGAGCCGATCGCGCGTTCAACGCCACCGCCCACGGCCCACACGCCGGGAACCGCTACCGTGGCGATGCCGATGATCTTCTCCACCACGTTGTCCACGATGGTGGTGGACCCCCTGCCGCCGTCTTCGGACTTCACCACGGTCGCGGACCCCGCCGCCGCGACGCCAGGCTTACCCGAGGTCGGCTTGTTCTGAGTCTGAGTAGTCACAGTAATCACTCCATCGTGTAGTTCGTGCCTGATCATCGTGGTTGATGGTCACACTGATAAGACGCATCCACGTCAGTCATCGTCACGCCTCCAGACGTGTCGGTCACATAACGATTGCCGGGCACCGACTCAGCGCCAGGCGCCTGGCGCACCACCGTCGCAGCCGCATCGGTCTCTGCACTGGATGCCCCTCTGCCCGGCCACGACCAGGTGGATCAGACTACGACGCTGATCGGCAGCGGCAACCGGGACCACTCGCTGGAACTGGCATTCAGGGACATGGTGGGGATGCCTGTCCTGGTGGTTGCCACATTCCGGCAGGCCCCGAGGTGGCAGGAACGCAGGGCCCTCGCCCGCACCTGGCCTCGGGAGGGGCACCGGACATCATGGTGCGGGAGATCAATGCTCTTCCTGCCGCGCCCTGAAGCTGATCACACCAGGTCCTGAGCAGTGCTGTGGTTCAGCCCGTCGGCGAAACGAGCGAGGAGCACCCCCAGTCGCTCGACATCATCCGGGTCCCATTCACGCACCTGGTCGGCGATCCATGCCGTGCGGGCCGTCACCGCGCGCTGGCGCAATGCGGAGCCAGCAGGGGTCAAGACCAGGGCAGTGCGCCGGGCGTTGACGCCAGACGGGGTGCGGTGGAGGAGTCCTGCTTCCTCAGCGCGATCCACGAGGCGACTGGCGGTCGAAGCGGTCACATCAGCCAGATCAGCGACATCTCCGACGGTGACTTCGCGGTGCTCATCCGCTCCTCGGGCACAGGCCTCCACCACCAGCAGACTCGACATCTCCACTGAGGCGCTGCCATCGGCCACCAGTCGATTGCGCGAGGCCCCCCACAACCGACGCAGCCGAATCAGCGAATCATCGAGCAGGTGCAGATCAACATCCATATGTGTACCATACACATATGAGTCCGCCGATACTTGTCACCGGGGCCACCGGCAACGTCGGCGCCCCTCTGCTCCGGGCACTCCGCCAGGCCGGAGCAGAGGTTCGCCCGGCCTCCCGAGGCAACCAGGACCCCGAAGGCGTGTCCTTCGACTTCACCGATTCGAGCACCTGGGGCCCGGCGTTCGCCGGAGTGCAGTCGATGTTCCTGGTGCGTCCGCCGCAGATCGGCGATGTGCGCCGCGGGCTGGTGCCGGCACTCAGGGACGCGCGCTCACGGGGAGTTCGGCACGTGGTTCTGCTCTCCGTGCAGGGAGCCGGGCGCGTACCCGCGCTGCCCCACGCGGGACTCGAGCGATGGCTGCGCAGATCCGGTTTGAGCTGGACCTTCCTGCGCCCCTCCTATTTCGACCAGAACCTCTCCACCGTCTTCGCCGCGGACATTCGCGAACGCAACCAGATCATGGTGCCCGCCGGCGGAGGTCGTACGGCATTCGTGGACGCCCACGACGTCGCTGAGGTCGCCGCAGCGGCACTGCTGGACCCCGCACACCACACCGACCGGATCTGGACGCCCACCACCCTGAGGGAGTTCGCGCTGCGCGAGCGCGCCGCGTGGGAACCCCACTCCCCTCTTCAGACCCCGCAGAAGAAAGGCCGAACATCATGAACGTCACTGTGCTCGGAGGAACCGGCAGGACAGGTCGACTGCTGGTGGAAGAACTGCTCCGACGAGGCCACCAGGTCACGGCGCTGGTTCGTGACCCGGACAGGGCTCCGGAGCACGCACGGGTGGTCATCGGGGACAGCCGGGACCCACAGGCGCTGGCCGAGGCGCTGGTAGGAGCCGAGGCGGTGATCTCGACCTTGGGCCCTGCACGGAAGCAGAACCAGCTGCACCGGCAGACCGTCGAGCAGCTGGTGCCGGCGATGCGAATGGTCGGGGTGCGCCGCTACATCGGAATCAGTGGCGCCGGAGTCGACGCCGACGGGGACCGCAAGAGCCGACGGGACCGGGTGATCTCCGCAGCCATGGGCCTGTTCGCCCGCTCCATGGTCGCTGACAAGACCGTGGAGCTGGCCACCTGGCAGGACACCGAGCTGAACTGGACCCTGGTGCGCCCACCCCGACTGATGGACGGACCCGCTACCGGCGGCGTCGAACATGATGCGCACGTGTCAACACGCTCCACCGGTATGCGCCGGACCGATCTCGCGATCTTCTTGACCGACGTGCTCGACCAGGAGATCTACGTCCGGCAGGCCCCGTTCGCCGCCACCCGATGACGCTGCTGGGCTGGAACCCTCGAACGCGGTTCGGTCCAGCATGACCATGTCCAAGCCAACGATGTCCACGACGGCGGGACTCTTCGTGACCCTCACGGGGGTCATCGGGGCCATCGTGGTGCTCCTGACGCCGTGGTCCCCGCCACCCTGGCCGTCGTCGTCGCGGCACGGAGCAGGTTCGATAGGCCCGAGAGTCACTCCGCTGCTGCGGGGGACGCGCAACGGCAGCAGGACACTGTCGGAGCGACCGACGCCGGGGACCCGCATGGCCGCTGGTGGAGACGATGCCGAACCTAGGCGCCATGTCCCGGTCGCACCCTGAGCACCCGCATCTCCCTGGCTGAGGAGCACAGTTGCTAATCTTGGCTCATGTTGCCTTGGTTTGCGTGGATCGTCATTATCGCAATCGTCATGTTCACCCTCGCCCAGATCGTGAGCATGGCCACCGGTAGGCCACTGCCAGGGGGCTCCGACGCGGCGGATGAGATCGAGATGCTGCGCAAGCGGGTCAAGAAGCTGGAGAAGGGCGACAAGGGAGAGCTCGAGCGCCCGCAGATCCCCACCAAGTCCGAGGAGAACTTGTCCGCCGAGGACCGCTGGCGCCTGGACATGCTCGAAGCCCGACTGGAAGAGCTGGAGAAGCGCAGACGAGATGACCGAGACAAGAAGGACGACGGCGGCAGCTGAGGTGCCCGAGACCACCTCGCCGACCGACTCCTGGGTTCCCGCGGCGCTCACCGCCCTCGACGCCGCACTGGGCTCAGCTCTCAACACCGGAGCGGCCCTGCACCGAGAATCTGGCCCCGCGGCTCCCCCGCTGGAGTTCCAGCCCGCTGACGCCACCGGCGTTCCCACCTGGACCTCACGCCACGACGTCCCCGCCGACCTGAGGGCGGTGATCGTGCGCACCTCCGGCTCCACCGGCACCCCGAAGCAGACGCTGCTCCCTGCCGCGGCCATCCACGCCTCGGTCACAGCCACCGCGCAGGCGCTGGGCGGGCACGGACAGTGGCTGCTCACCCTGCAGCCCAGCTATGTCGCGGGCCTCGCCGTGCTCGCCCGCAGCCTCGCCGCCGGCACCACTCCGGTGCCGCTGCTGCAGCACACCACCGATCCGACAGCCTTCACCCAGGCCGCCCAGCAGCTCTCGGCCGCACGTCGGTTCATCTCCCTGGTCCCCACCCAGCTGCAGCGCCTGCTGGACCATGTCCCGCAGGATGAGGCACTCACCGCGGCGCTCGCCCGCTTCGACGCGATCCTCTTGGGCGGCGGCGCCTCCTCCCCGCAGCTGCTGCAGCGCGCAGCGGCGCATGGGCTCACCGTCGTGCGCACCTACGGGATGAGTGAGACCTGCGGCGGCTGCGTCTACGACGGCCGACCCTTGCCCGGCGTACATCTCGAGACTCAGGACGCCGAAGACGCAGGCTCAGGACGAGTGCGGATCAGCGGGCCCATGGTCGCCTCCGGCTACATCGCCGACCCGGACCTGACCGCGGCGCACTTCGACGTCGACCCCGAGTCCGGGCAGCGCCGCTTCCTCACCGATGATCTGGGCGAGGTCCGCACCGACGCCGCGGGTCAGCTCCTGAGCATCTCGGGCCGAACCGATGACGTGATCAACACCGGCGGGGTCAAGGTCTCCGCCGAGCGCGTCCGCTCGGTTCTGCTCAGCCACCCGCAGGTCCGGGAGGCCTTCGTCGGCCCGGTCCCGGACCCCGAGTGGGGACAGCAGATCAGTGTCGCCGTCACGCTCACCGCGAGCATCGGAGCGGATGCGCGCTCATACTCCGGCGCCAGCGCCGGCCCGATCCCCGCCCCTGCGGCACCGAGCGCCGAGGAGGTCCACCGCGAGCTCACCGCACGGGTGCGTCAGGCTCTGGGCCGCGCGGCCACCCCCAAGCGGCTGCTGATCCTTCCTGAGCTCCCGCTGCTGGCCAGCGGCAAGCCTGACCGGCAGCGGCTGCTGCGACTGCTCAGCGAATCACCGTCCTGAGCCGGTCCGACACAGAGCGGGCGGACCGCGCGCTCCGGCCCGACACGGGAGCGCTGAAGATGAAATACCGAGCTATCCGCGCGTCACCGCGTAAGAAGACAGCAACGAAAGGACACGACTTGGCAACTGTGAAGGAATGGGTCGCGGGAGCACGGCCGCGGACCCTGCCGCTGGCTGTGGCCCCGGTGATCATCGGCGCCGCCGCCGCGCACGCACTGGGAAGCTTCGATCTGCTGATCGCGGCACTGGCCCTGGTGGTGGCGCTGGCGCTGCAGGTGGGCGTGAACTACGCCAATGACTACTCCGACGGGATCCGCGGCACCGACGACGAGCGTGTGGGGCCGATGCGGCTGACCGGATCCAAGGCGGCGAAGCCTCGGCAGGTCAAGGACGCCGCCTTCGTCAGCTTCGGTCTGGCCTCGCTGGCCGGGCTGATCATCGTGATCCTGACCGGGATGTGGTGGATGCTCGCCGTGGGCGCCGCCTGCGTGCTGGCCGCCTGGTGGTACACCGGCGGGTCCCGGCCCTACGGCTACCGCGGACTCGGCGAGATCGTGGTCTTCGTCTTCTTCGGACTCGTGGCCACCCTGGGCACCACCTGGGCCATGGCCGCCGAGCTGAGCGTGGGCGCCGGCATCGGCGCCGTGGGCTCAGGACTGATCGCCGCGGCGCTGCTGATGGCCAACAACGTCCGGGACATCCCCACGGACCGCGAGGCAGGAAAGGTGACCCTGGCCGTCCGGCTCGGGGAACGCCGTGCCCGGTTCAGCTATGTCGCCATGGTGGGCCTCGCACTGGTGCTGCCGCTGGCGCTGCTGGTGCACAGCTGGTGGTTCCTGCTGGTGCTGCTGGCCTTGCCGTTGGCGCTGGGACCGGCGCGGATCATGCTCTCACCGCAGAAGAAGGGTCCGGCGCTGATCAAGGTGCTGCAGCTGACCAGCCTTATCGGCATGGCCTTCGCGCTGACCTACTCGGCGGCGCTGGTTCTGAGTTGACCTGGTTCTGAGGTGACCTGATCCTCAACCGGCGGGGAGCCGAGCTGACCGTGCGCCGAGCGGATCCTCAGCTCAGCTGCGCGGTGCGGGCTGGGGGCCGCCGGCGTCGTCGTCGTCATCTGACGACTTCTTCCGGCTCTCCCCGGCGTCTCCACCTTTGGGCCGGCCATTGCTGGGGCCGCCGTCCTGGGAGCTGGGCTCACCGGCGTCCTCGGCGGAGGAGCTCCCCGCCACGGCCGCATCGGCGGCGTCGCCGAGCTCCCTCTCACGGGCGTCCTGGGTGCGGGCGTTGAGCTCTCGCTCCTTGCGGCGTGCTTCGGCATCCCGCTGGCGCTGCTCCTCGGCGCGCTGCCGCTGGCGGCGCTGGATCTCCACCTGGCGCAGGAAGTCGGGGTCATCATCGGGTGAGCGGGGCCGGCGCGGGGCCTGGCCGCCCTTCTTCGGGGCGCGGACACGTCCGAAGCCCAGCCAGAGGCTGGCACCGATGATCGGCAGCAGCACGATCACCGCGATCCACGCCACCTTGGGCATCACGCGGATCCGATGGCGCGGGGTCTGCAGGCATTCGACCAGGCTGTAGATCAACAGCCCCAGCCCCACGATTCCCAAGCCGATAATGATCCTGATCATCTCTCCAGCGTAGTTGATCTGTGAGCTCGGATTCACCAGCGAGCGGACCTACACTGGGATCATGTCTGTGCTGAAATACTCGCTGCTCCGCCTGGGTGCCTTCTTCATCGTGTTCGCCGCCTGCCTGATGCTGGATCTGGGCCGATACACCGTGATCTTCGCCCTGATCGTCGGCCTGATCGTGTCCTGGGCGCTGGGCTACCTGTTCTTCAACAGGCTGCGCCTCGAGGCGGGACAGGAGCTGGCCCGCCGCTTCGGCGGAGACCGCAAGCTGGGCAGCTCGGAGCTCGATGACAATCAGGCAGAAGACGCCCTCGCCGAGGACTTTCACCTCACCCAGGAGAAGCTCCGCGCGCAGCAGCGCAGCGCAGAGGAGCAGGGACCCCAGACCGAGTCCCCCCGCTAGTCAGCCAGACGGCGGGCCGCTGGGCAGCCCGCCGTGCAGCCTGCGCCGGCAGACCGCCGTGCGGTGAGTCCGCCTCGTGGCCTGCATCCGGCAGGCCGACCTGCTCTGGTCGGCCGTCCTACTCCGGCAGGCCCGCGTAGGAGTGCAGTCCGGGGAAGTAGATGTTGACCACGGCGTAGTTGAAGATGATGCAGCCGTAGCCGATGATCGAGAGCCAGGCCGCGCGGTTGCCGGTCCAGCCGCGGGTGGCGCGGGCGTGGAGGTAACCGGCGTAGACCACCCAGATCACGAAGGTCCAGACCTCTTTGACGTCCCAGCCCCAGTACCGGCCCCAGGCCTCTTCGGCCCAGATCGCGCCGGTGATCAGCGGGCCGAGGGTCCAGAACACGAACCCCACGGCGTTCATCCGGTAGGCCCAGTTCTCCAGGGAGGTCGCCGAGGGCACCAGCCGCAGGAACTGCCAGCCGCTGCGCCTGGTGGTCTCCCCAGCGGCCTGTGCGAGCTCGCGCCGGTGCTGGATCAGCTGCAGCACGTTCATCGCGAAGGTCAGCGTGAACAGCGAGATCGCGAGCACCGCAAGCGAGACGTGGATCGCGATCCATGGGGTCTGCAGCGCGGGCTGGACATGTGCCAGCGGTGTCGGGAACCCGATGGTGGCCGCGGCCATCATGGTGACCACGAGGCCCAGTGCGAAGGTCCCCAGGAAACGGACATCCTTGCGGGTGAGCACCAGCAGATAGACCGCGGCGACCACCAGCGCGCCGGTGGCCAGGAATTCGTACATGTTCGCCCAGGGCACCCGGTTGGCGGCGATGCCGCGGGCAGCCACAGCGAAGGTGTGCGCGGCCACTGCCAGGACTGTGAGGGCGACCGCGACATTGGCGAACGGGCGAGGCGTGCCCAGGTAGGCCATCCCGTCGTCGACCAGCTCATCGGCGGGGGCGGCCGCCACCGGCTGGTCGGCGCCAGCCCCGGTGCCGGCGCCCGCTGCTGCGCCTGTCGAAGATTCTGCCCCGACGAGCTCGCGCTCGGCGGCGTTCTCTGCCGCCAGCTCATCCTCCACCCGGCGGATCGTCGCGGAGCTGCGGATCATGTCGACCGCGAAGAGCATGAACGCGGCAGTGTAGATGAACGCGGCGATCAGCATGAACAGTTCGCTGTACTGCGCCAGTTCCATATTGATGGATTGCATCAGGATTCCTTCTCTGGGGCGCGCACCGGCCACTTCTTCTCGAACTGGGTGCGCAGGGCAATGTTCTCATCTCGCAGTCGAAAGTCCTCGCCGCGGGAAAGCAGGCCGTAGCGCACCAGGGTGCGCCCGACGGATGTGGTCTCCACGGTCACCCAGGCGCGACGGCGGCGCAGGAACAGTGAGAGCACCAGGCCGCCGAGGGCGGTCAGCGCGAAGATCAGCACTCCCTGCTGCGCCGGGTTGTAGTGGATGTCGACCGCGATGTAGTCCTGGACCCCGTCGAAGCTGATCGAGCCCATGCCTTCGGGGAGTTCGTGGGTCTCACCCGGGGAGAGCACGATGCCGCCGACGTCGAGCTCACGGGAGTTCAGCGTCTCCAGGGATTCTGTGTCGAGCACGTAGACGTTCTGCGCGAGCCCGTCATCGAGACCGAGGTCGCCGTAGTAGGAGTTCAGCTGCAGCTCCGGGTTGCCCAGCTCGGGGTCCACGGAGACGGCGAGGCCGTCGCCGGCGTCCTGCGAGGTGGGTAGGAACAGGCCGACGAAGCCGAGCTGCTCGGGGGAGGCGTCGGGCGCCTTGATCACCGCCATGGAGGTGTAGACCTCATCCTCCGGACGGGTGACCACCGGGCCGGAGAAGGCGACCTCGCCGTCGCCGTCGCGCACCGTGACCTCGGGGGCGTAGCCGTTGCCGACCAGGAAGACGCGGACGCCGTCCATGGTCAGCGGCTGGTTGACCTTGAGCTCCTCGGTCTGCGGCTCCCCGTCCGAGCCGAGCCGGGTGGTGACATCGGCGGTGAAGTCCAGGGCCTGGCCGAAGTGGGTGGTCGATTCCCGGTCGAAGACCCGCTCGAAGGCGTCGAGCCGGACCGAGAAGGGCTGCATCTGGTCCTCGCTGAAGTACGCACCGGGGTAGAAGTTGTCATAGGCGACCAGAGCGTTGACGAAGCTCTCGTCCTCCACCAGGATCTTCTGTCCGCGGTAGCTGAACATCGAGCCCAGCGCCACGCAGATCAGCACACCGACCAGCGCCACGTGGAAGAGCAGGTTCCCGGTCTCCTTGAGGTAACCCTTCTCGGCGCCCACCGAGGTGTCGCGGACCTCGACCCGGTAGCGCCGGGACTTGAGGATCGCTGCCGCGTCCTGCAGGGCCTCATCCGGAGCAGGTCCGTCCTGGGCGTCGCCGGCGGCGCTGGACTGCAGCTCCAGCGCCCCTGACTCCGGGAGGCGCTCGAGCCGGCGCGGGGTGCGCGGCGGCGCGGAGGTGATCTGCTGCCAGTGCTTCTTCGCGCGCGGCAGGATGCAGCCGATGAGTGAGATGAACAGCAGCAGATAGATCGCGGAGAACCAGATGGAGGAATAGACGTCGAAGAACTGCAGGAAGTCCAGCACCTCCCCGACCCCGGGGTTGTCCTCGATCCAGGTGGCCACCGCGAAGGAGTCCTGCACCCGCTGCGGGAATATCGATCCGGGCACGGCGGCCACGGCGAGCAGCAGCAGCAGCATCAGCGCGGTGCGCATCGAGGTCAGCTGGGTCCAGGCCCAGCGCAGCATGCCCTTGGGGCCCAGTGCCGGGGTGGTGACCTGGGTCTTTCCGCCTGACGGGCTGCGCGGGTCGTTCTCGGCGGCCTCGGGCGCGTCGCGGTGCCCGGCCGGCATATAGGTGTTCTCTCGTTTTTCCGCCATCAGATGGGCAGCCTCACTTCATTGGCGAACCAGTCCTGCAGGGCATAGACCCAGGTGTTCCAGATCCCGGAGAGCATCAGCAGCCCGACCAGGATCAGCACGGCACCGCCGAAGCGCATCACGGCGACCTTGTGCCGCGTGAAGAACTGCAGGGTGGTCATCCCGCGCTTGAGACCCATGCTGATCAGGATGAACGGGATCCCGAGTCCCAGGCAGTAGATGAACATCAGGAAGGCTCCGCGGCCCGGATCTCCCCCCATCGGCGTGGCCAGGGCGAGCACAGCGGCCAGGGTGGGGCCGATGCAAGGCGCCCAGCCGATGCCGAAGGTGGCGCCCAGCAGCGGCGCGCCGAGCAGCCCGTCCGGCGGGCGGCGCTCGATCTTGCGCTCGCGCTGGAAGAAGGTGAAGGCGCCCATGAAGACCAGCCCCATGATCACGACGACGCCGCCCAGCACCTGGGTCAGCCAGCCCCCATCCACGCGGAGCCAGACGATCGCCTGGGTGAAGACCACCCCGATGAGCACGAACACGACGGAGAAGCCCAGCACGAAGAGCGACGCGCCGAGGACCATCCGTGATCTGCGCCGCTCGTGCAGCTCAACGCCGGAGAGTCCGGTGACGTAACCCAGATAGCCGGGCACCAGCGGCAGGACGCAGGGTGAGAGGAAGGAGACCAGCCCGGCGAGCAGAGCCACCGGGGCAGAGATCAGCAGTGAACCGTCGAAGACGATCTCGGCGAAGCGGTTGTCGGCGGTGCCGGCCAGCGGCGCCGCGAGGAACAGAGTGTCCATCACTGCTGCGCTGGCTCCGGCGCGGCGAGGCTGGAGGCTGCGGCCTCAGACGCGGCGGCGTCGGCGTCTTCGTCCAGGGCGGAGTTGATCAGCGCGCGCAGCGTGCCGGGCTCGGCGATCCCCAGGATCCGCGCGGAGACCCGGCCCTGCTTGTCCAGCACAAGCGTGGTGGGCACCGCCGAGGGCGGCACATAGTCGGTCATCGCGAGCATGACCTCACCGCTGCGGTCCTCCATAGAGGGGTATTCGATGCCGAAGGTGCGCTCGAAGGCCTCGGCGGTCGGCTGGGTGTCGCGGGTGTTGACCCCGTAGAACTGCACACCCTCGTCGGTGAACTCCTCGTCGAGGTCGGCCAGGTCGGGGGCCTCCACGCGGCAGGGGGCGCAGGCGGCGTACCAGAAGTTGATCACGGTGACCTCGCCCTCCCAGCGCTCGGGGCCTACGGCGGAGCCGTCGAAGAGCGTGGACTCAAACTGCACCGGTTCGCCGCGGTCTTCGGCGGCCAGCTCTTTGACCGAGCCGTCGCCGGCGACGTAGTTGGTCCCGTCGTTCGCGGCGCGCTGGCTCAGCTCATCATTGGCGGAGCTGCATCCTGCGAGCGCCAGGGCCGAGGCCAGGCCCACTGCGGCCAGGGCGCGGAGGCGGGATGTCCGGGAGGTTCGCTTGTTGAAGACGGTCATGCGCTGCGGTGTCCAGATCTGAAGAGGGAGTCAGGGTCAGCCGAGCACTAATTCTACAGTCCGTAGAAGTGCTGCCGGGGCCATAAGTCACACAGCGGTGCCTGGCGGAGGGATTGGACGCTGAGTCAGGCGCGAGCCCGGCGCCGGTCAGGCGCCGGGGAGGTTCGTGGCGTCCTTGAGCAGCTCGCGGTTGGGCTCGGCGTAGCTGACGGACTCCACACCGCCAGGGCCGATGTGCAGCGAGGTCACCGAGGTCAGCGAGCACTCGCGGTCGCGCGGGTCGTGGAAGAGCGGGCGGCCCTCGGCCCAGAGCCGGGTCACCCAGATCGGCAGCTGATGGGAGACGACGACCACCTCGGCCCCGTCGCCATGGGCGGCGACGGCCTGGTCGGAGAGGTCCTTCACCGCGGCGAGCACCCGGTTGACCTGGGACGTGTACGGCTCACCCCAAGAGGGTCGCAGCGGGTTGATCAGCAGCGGCCACCAGCGTGGGTTCTTCAGCTGCTGTTTCACCTCGGAGAGTCCTTCGAAGGCGTTCTCGGCCTCGAGCACCCTCTCCTCCACGGTGACGGGAAGTCCCAGACGTGCGGAGATCGGGGTCACCGTCTCCTGCGCCCGCTGCAGCGGCGACGCGGCGAGCATGTGAACCGGCCGGCCGGCCGCGGCCCGCTGTTGGAAGTAGTCGGCGATCCCCTCCGCCATCTGCTGGCCCAGCTCAGAAAGACCGAAACCGGGCAGCCGTCCGTAGAGGACCCTGCCTGGATTGTGGACCTCGCCGTGGCGCACCAGGTGCACGGTGGAGCCGGCCTGTGGCGCGCTGAGTGGATCCGTGATGTCCCGAGGTTTCATGGGGCACAGTCTTGCAGAGATCTGCGCGGCCGCCGCACTTGCGGGAGCACCCAGGGTGGGGTGCGAACCTGGCCGCCGATACAGTAGTGCTGAGATCGGACCGTGGCAGCGCCGCGGGTCTTATAGGTGCCCAGCGTGCTGACCAGGACCGGGCGCAGAGGAGGGACAGCATGAGCAGCACACCGGAAGAGAATCGCCCCCCGGAGCAGCCCCGCTGGGGTCAGCGCCGACCAGAGGGCTCTGTCCCGCATCAGGAGCCCGGACAGGGCTCGGATCCTGGCCGGGGACAGTCCCCGGGGTACGGGCGGTCTGCCGGGTATGGCGAGTCGGCCGGCTACGGCCAGCCCCCCAGCTCCGGCCAGGCAAGCTACGGCCAGTCGAATTATGGTCAGCCCGGTGGTGGTCAGTTCGGCTACGGAACGACGCAGGGGCAGCTCCAGCCCGGCTATGGCCAGCACCCCGGCGGCGGGCACGGGCCGGGGGCTGTCCCCACCCGGAAGCCGAAGCGTCCGCTGACGCTGATCCTGGCCATGGTGCTGATGCTCCTGGCCGGCGCCGCGACCCTCACGCTGAGCATATTGAGCTTCCTGGACTTCACCTCGATGGACCCGCAGGACATCGATCCGTTCTGGACCCAGGTGGCGGAGGAGTCCCAGGTCCAGCAGGGCCCGGGTGCCGAGGAGCTCAGCGTCCAGGACCTGATGCTCGGGCTCGGAGTCATGGTGCTGCTGGGCGGGATCATCTTGGCTGTGCTCTACACGGTCTTCGCCTTCGTCGGCACCATGACGGGCAATGTCGGGCGGATCCTGGCCACGATCTTCCTCGCCGGCAGCGTGTTCATGATTCTCTTCGGCCCCGAGAACCTGATCGTGACCGGACTGAGCCTCGCCGCCATCGTGGCGCTCTGGCTGCCCGCCAGCAATGCCTACGTGCGCGATCGCAAGGCCTGGAAGGAATTCTCGCGGCCCGGGAACCCCTATGGCGGTCCAGGTCAGCATGGCCCGCAGAACCCTCAGGGCTGGGCGCCCCAGCAGCCTGACCCGTACCAGCAGCAGAGCCCCTCCCAACAGCAGGGCCCCTACCAGCAGAACCCCCATCAGCAGGGCCCGCCGCAGGACAACCCGTATGGAGGATCTACCCCACGGTGATCGTCCCGGAGCTGATGCCGGCGAGCGTGTCCACCAGCAGCCGTCGCTCGTGCACCTTGATCCGCTCGTGCAGCGAGTCCTGGTCATCGTCCTCGCGGACCCGCACGGCCTCCTGGGCGAGGATCGGCCCGGTGTCCACCCCGGCGTCGACCTGATGCACGGTGCAGCCGGTGACCTTGACCCCGTGGGCCAGGGCGTCGCGCACCGCGTGTGCACCGGGGAAGCTCGGCAGCAGCGCCGGATGGGTGTTGATGATCGCAGCGCCTGCGTTCGCGAGGAACTCGGTGCCCAGTATCCGCATGAATCCGCTGGAGACCACCAGATCAGGAGTGTGGGCGCGGACGGCATCCGCCAGTTCCATGTTCCACGCGGAGCGGTCCCCGCCCTTGACCAGCGGCACCGCGAAGGTGGGGATCTGCGCCGTCGTCGCCCGGACGAGCCCGCCGCAGTCGGGGACCTCGGACCCTACGGCCGCGATCTCGAGGTCCAGCTCACCGCCCTGCACAGCGTCGATGACGGCTTGGAGATTCGTCCCCGAACCGGAGACCAGGACCACTATTCGCATGACCGCCAGCCTACTGCCGGTTCTTCGCCTCGGCAGTCCCGACCCGTGCAGGGACCCGGATAGGGTGGTGGACCATGAGCACCCCATCACCAGGCCGGAGCCGCGCCACTGACCTTGATGAGTCGACATTCCGCTTCTATGGCCGCTTCACCGGGTGGCTCGTGCTGGCCCTGCTGCTGAGCTATCTGGGTCTGCAGCTGCCGCTGCCCTGGCGGCTGCTGGCAGTGGTGGCGGGCCTGGTCGGCTTCGCCGGCGGGATCATCCTGCTGGTCCAATGCTTTCGCAGGCGGCTTCCGGTGATGATGCACGTCAGCGCGATCGCGGCTCTGCTGTGCTGCGGGATCTTCACCTTCACCGCCGGCTCGCAGGCCATCTTCTGGCAGGCCACGGTGGACTTCGATGACTGCAAGGCCAGCGCGCTGACCGAACGCTCGATGGACCGGTGTCTGCTCGAATACGAGGACGGCATGATGAGCTCGATCCCCGGTTTCGGGCGCTGAGAGTCAGAACAGACCCGCCGGGCTCGGGTGCGTCTCGGACGATCCTCGCTCGAGCCTCGGGCAGCTCTGCTCAGCCTGTGGTGCGGCGGCGGAGCCTCTGCCCCGCCACCGAGACGCTGTAGCCGAGGATGGCGCCGAGAGCGACCCAGACTCCGAGCATCCCAGCGCTGAGCAGCGCGTGCGGACCGATGTCGGTCATCCGTCCCACCCCCAGCGAGATGTGCGAGAGCCACAGCGGCCCCACCGCCAGCAGGGCGGTGACCAGTCCGGTGAGGACTCCGAGCGAGAGGGTGGACAGCACCGCCGCCAGTGGACGCCAGGAGATCCGCAGCGTGAACCAGTCGTCCAGATGGTTCTCCCCCTCACGCATGAGCCACCAGCCGGCGAGCACACCGGCGAGCACCGGCAGACCCAGCACGAAGAGCCCGTACGGGTGGGCCTCCACCGGCAGCGCGGCGAGCACCGGCACCGCCGGCACGGCGCCCAGCTCGGTGCCCAGCGGAGAGACCAGCGATCCTGAGCCCAGCGCGAAGCCGGACCCGGTGGAGTAGGCCAGTGCCCAGAGGATGAGGTTCGGAGCCAGACCCAGATGCAGAATGGTCAGCCCGAGGACACCTGCGATCCCCGGGTTCAGCTGCTCATAGACGTTCGCGATCTGCATCCACTGCACGCCCAGCTGCCCGGCCAGCAGCAGCGCCGCCAGTCCGCAGGCGGCGACGAAGCCGACCAGGCCGGCCCGGCCCACAGCCCAGGCGTAGGACCCGGCCCAGCGCAGCCGCTGAGACAGCTCGTCGATCCGAGCCTCCAGGTCCGTGCCGATCATCCGCGCCGCGCTGCGCGCCTCGGCGTAGCAGCCGGCGAGCGCCGCCAGACTCATCAGCACCGCGGCGCAGAGCGCCGCCAGCCAGGGCATCACCTGGAAGGTCGCGGCCTGGGCCACCCAGGCGATCCCGGCCGCGCCGGCCGCGTATCCGAGGATCAGCGGAAGCAGCCCCTGCCAGAGCTGATCTGAATAGGAGCCGCGGGCGATCCGCCCGCCGGCCCGCCAGCCCAGCCACAGCGGGATCAGCGTCAGGCCCAGCGGCACCAGGTGGAACCAGCCCCCGCCGGGGACTTCCAGGGCCCCGCCCAGGGCGCCGGGGTCGAGGGTGATCACCAGTTCCACGGGGGTGCCGTGCAGCACCAGCCACACCTGCGCCGCCAGGGATACCACGAAGTTCGGGTTGAACGCGGAGAAGCCCCCCGCGAGGCTCATCACGAGCACCGGCAGCCCCACCAGCAGGATCGTGATCAGCAGGATCTGCGCGGCCTCGACCAGCCCGATGAGCCACAGCGGAGGGGCGGGCAGGCTGAATCGACGCCGGGTGCGGGTCGGCGGCTTCGCTGCTGGAGTCGCGGCGGCGCTGGGTTCGGTGTCGGTGGTGGCCATCGGTCCTATCGTGCCAGCAGGGACCGGTCTTCGGCTGGAGCAACAGGCCTCAGCCGAACATCAGTCGCAGACCTGTGATCAGCGCCATGATCGAACCGATGAAGGCCAGGATCAGCACGAGTCGGCGCACCAGCGCCTCGTCGATGCGGCGCTGCAGCCACTCCCCGATCACGATCCCGAGCACGATCGCCACCACGGACCCGGCCCAGGCCCACCAGGGCAGACCGGGGAGCGCGCCGTCGTCGAAGGACCATTTGATCCCGAAGGAGCCCAGCGAGAGCAGGATCCAGATCGGCTGCAGCGTGGCGATCATCGACATGATCGGCCAGCGCGAGAGGACCGCGTAGATCGTCATCGCGGGGCCGCCGACCCCGGCGATGACGGTGCCTGCTCCCGATCCGATGCCCGCGATCACCCGTGTGGTGGCGCCGTCGGCCTGGAAGGTGATCCGACTCAGCAGCATCGAGGTGATCAGACCGATGATCACCAGGGCCGCGACCACCACGTAGAGCGGCCCGGCCGAGGAGTTCACCGAGATCCACGCGGCGGCCGGCATCACTGCGAGCGCCGGCAGGCCCAGCCAGAGCACCTTGCGCCATTCGATGTCGCTCCAGATCCGTGGGAGCACCAGCATCGGCGCGAAGATGCTCAGGAAGTTCACCAGCATCACACCCTCGTGGGCGCCGATGAGCACGACGAGAAAGGGGGCCATGACCATGCCGAAGCCGAGTCCCACCAGACGTTGGATGACTGCGGCGAGCAGGACCAGGCCGACGACGGCGAGAGGGATCAGTGCTTCCACCTGGTCACCTTATCCGCTGGTGGGGAAAACGTTTGAGCAGCGTTCACAGTGCGGTCACGGCCACGACGGCCCGCGCTTCTCCGGCCTGCCTAGCCTGAGGGCGTGAGAGTTGTCGTGGTGACCGAATCATTCCTGCCCCACATGAACGGCGTGACGAACTCCGTGCTTCATGTACTCGCCCACCTACGTCGCCGCGGCGATGACGTCACCGTCATCGCCCCCGCCGACACCATGTTCGACGCCGGCCCGCGGACAGAGTCCGGCGGCCCGGGCGGAGAGCTCTGTGAAGGCTTCCCGGTCATCCGGGTTCCCTCGCTGCCGCTGCCGGACTATCCGAAGGTCCGGGTCGCAGCGGGCTTCGTGACCCGGATCCGCCACCTGCTCGAGCAGATCCGTCCCGACGTGGTCCATGTGGCGTCTCCCTTCGTGCTCGGCTGGCGCGCGATCCAGGCGGCGGCCGCGCTGGGAGTGCCCACCGTGTCGATCTACCAGACCGAGGTGCCCACCTATGCGGCGCGCTACGGACTCCCCTGGGCCACGGAGCTGCTCTGGCAGCACGTGGACCGGATGCACACCTCATCCACGCTGACTCTGGTCCCGTCCTCCTTCTGCCGTGAGCAGCTCACCCGGCGCGGCATCAAACGGCTGAAGACCTGGCGCCGGGGCGTGGACACCGCACGGTTCTCCCCGGAGCGGCGCAGCGCGGAGCTCCGGGCCCGGATCAGCAGCCCGGCGGCCGGTCCAGACGGCTCAGCAGCCGGTCCGGGCGCTGTCGGGACAGACACCGGCGAGAAGCTGATCGGATTCGTCGGGCGGCTGGCCTCGGAGAAACAGATCGAGGACCTGGCGGTGCTCGACGCGCTTCCGGGCACCCGGCTGGTGATCATCGGCTCGGGGCCGCAGGAAGATGCGCTGCGCCGGCGGCTGCCCCGCGCGCACTTCGCCGGCTTCCAGTCAGGCGATGATCTGGGCGCCCATGTGGCGAGCCTGGATGTCTTCGTCCACCCCGGAGAGGCCGAGACCTTCTGCCAGACCATCCAGGAGGCGATGGCCGCTGCGGTGCCGGTGGTCGCGGTGGGCCGGGGCGGACCGCTGGACCTGGTCGACGTCGGACGCACCGGCTGGCTCTACCGCCCCGGTGACCTGAACGGGCTGCGCTCCGCGGTGGAGCACCTGGTCAACGATGACGCGGCCCGCCGGGATTTCGGACTGCGCGCGCACGAGAGCGTGCAGGGCCGCACCTGGGAGGCGGTGTCCAATGAGCTGATCGGGCACTATGCCCGCGCCGTGGAGGTCAACCGACGGGTCCGCACGATGCACGCCCGGCCGCGGCGCTCCGAGTCCTGGGCGGCCGAAGCGACCTCGACCAGCTGAGCCTCAGAACAGGGCTGCGCTCAGCGCCGGTTCAACCTCAGCGCCGGTTGAACCTCAGAGAAGGCCGTGCTGGGAGAGCTTCGCGGCGATGTCCTTGCCGTCGGGGCCGTAGATCCACGGGATCCGCCGATCCCCGGCGAGCTGGACGGCGTCGTTGGGCTCGGTCGGGTCGCCGTAGTTGAGCAGATCGTTGCCCACCGGGTCCTCGGCGCGGCCACCTGCCAGCATCGCCTCGGAGTACGTCAGCTCGCGGATGATCACCGCGGTGACATGTTCAGGATGGCGGCGGACGAAGTCGGCGTAGATGCTGGGGTCGTGCTGACCGTCATCGCCGATCAGCACCCAGGACATCTCGGGGAAGTCCTGCGCCAGGCGTTCCAGCTGCTCCGCCTTGTGCTGCTGGCCGGAGCGGAACCAGCGGTCCGCCGTCGGGCCCCAGTCGGTGAGCAGCAGCGGCCCCTGCGGGTAGAGGTTCCGGGTGAGGAACCGGGTCAGCGTCTGCGCCACGTTCCAGGCACCGGTGGAGATGTAGATGACCGGGGAGCCGGGGAAGCTGACCATCAGCCGCTCCATCATCACCGCCATGCCGGGGGTGGGTGTGCGGGCGTGCTCGTCCAGCACGAAGGAGTTCCAGGCCGCCAGCAGCGGCCTCGGGAGCGTGGTGACCACCACGGTGTCGTCGATGTCGCAGACCACACCGGTGAGCGTCGCATCATCGATGATGTGCACCTCGGCGGTGGTGGCCTCGCTTCCGGGGGCACGCAGGGTGACCTGCTGCCAGCCCGGCTCCAGGTCGACCTTGATCACCGCATCCACGATCCCGCCGCGGTCAGCGACCACCTCGAACTCCCGGCCGGCGATCTCCACCGTGATCTCCGCAAAGGGCACGGGGGCGGAGACGAAGTTGCGCCAGCCGCGGACCCCGTCGGCGATGACCTTGGCCACGCGGCGGCCGTTCTCGAAATCGGAGTCCGGGGCCATCACCACCCGGGAGAACACGCGGACCCAGCGCCGACAGCCGTAGCCGGTCATCGAGAGCATCGTGACATTGAGCCCGCGCCGGCGCGCGAGTCCGAGCCGGAACTGGTGCCAGCCGTCCTCGGTCTTCATCACCCGGTTCCGGGTGCGATCGCGGTAGTGCGATAGCACGGCGGCGTTGTCCTGAATAACCTCAGTGGGCTCTGGGTTCGTCATCGGCTCGATCATACCGGCTTGTGCGCTGGGCCACTGCCGCAACTCCCAGGTGGCAGGTGGGTAGGGTGAACCTGTGCTGAACACCACCGCTCCCCGCCCCGACCCGCGCCAGCTGCGCACGATCGCCCTGGAGGCCGCAGAGGCGGCCGGGGCCCCGCTGGTGCAGGCCTTCCGCGCACTCCCCGACGACCCTGAGCCTGGCACCGCGGGCCCCGGAAGTGCGGGTTCCGGAGGTGCTGGTTCCGGAAGTGTGGCGATGGGAGTGAGCACCAAGACCAGCACCCATGACCTGGTCACCATCCATGACACGGCCACCGAGGACGCCCTCGCCGCCGCACTGACCGCGGCCGTCCCGGACTCCTGGATCACCGGGGAGGAGTCAGGCGCCCGCGGCAGCGGCTCACTGGAATGGATCATCGATCCCATCGACGGGACCAGCAACTTCGCGCACGGCTTCGCGATGTTCTCGATCTCCATCGCCGCGGTCTTCGCCGGCGAGGTCATCGCCGGTGTGGTCCACGACCCGATCAATCGGCTGAGCTTCTCCGCCGACGATGACGGCGCCTACCTCTCCTGCCACCAGCGGGCCGAGACCCGGTTGGGAGCCTCCCGCAGCGCCCCGCGCACCGGTGCGCAGCTGAACCTGATGACCAGCTACCCCTCCGCGGAGGTGCTGGCCCAGGAGGGGCCGCTCGCGCTGGAGGCCTTCGCGGAGATGGTCACCAGCTTCTCCACGGTCCGCCGGGTGGTCTCCGGAGCGTTGGAGCTCTGCCATGCCGCGGCAGGATGGAATGACGTGGTGCTCGGGGTGGACACCAAGCCCTGGGACATCGCGGCAGGGATGCTCATCCTGCGTCGCGCCGGCGGCACCTACCTCGCCCTCGGCGGGAGCCCCGAGCCCCTCGCTGGGGATGCGGAGCACCTCGACGGGACCGCTGACCACCTGGCCCCGGACTATCTGGGGCTGGGCCCCGGGGTGGACTCCCCCGCGGCCCACCGACTCTTCAGTGAGGCCAGCGCCCGGCGTCGTCGGTTTAGCCATTCCTGAACTTCGTCACAGGCCGTTCAGGAGTCCCGGACGCGCGAAGATCGGGAAGACTGAGTCCAATGAGACCAAGCGAGCCCGCAGATTCCGCCGCCGCGTCGCGCGCACCGCGCACGCAGAACGCCGGCCCGACGACTCGGCAGATCCGTCGCTGGCGGAAATACCTCGCCGATGAGCAGGCCGAGGGGCGGCTGTACACCGCTCTCGCGGAGCGCAAGCGCGGTGAAGAGCGTCAGGTCCTGCTCGGCCTGGCCGCGGCGGAGAAGCGCCATGAACAGCATTGGCGGGATCTCCTCGGACCCGACGCGGAGCGGCTTCCCGCCCCCTCGGCCCACCGGGTCCTGCTGGGCTGGATGGCGCGGATCTTCGGGTCGGTGTTCATCCTCGCGCTGGCTCAGCGCGCCGAGGGCGGCTCCCCCTATGACGGCGATGACGACGCGACTGCGCGGATGGCCGCCGATGAGGCGATCCATGAAGAGGTCATCCGGGCACTGGCCACGCGCGGTCGGGAGAAGCTCTCCGGTGGTTTCCGCGCCGCGGTCTTCGGCGCCAATGACGGGCTGGTCTCGAACCTCGCGCTGATCGTGGGCATGGGTGGCACCGGTGTGGGGTCCGGGGTGATCCTGCTGACCGGGCTCGCCGGGCTGCTCGCCGGGGCGCTGTCGATGGCCGCCGGCGAGTTCGTCTCGGTGCGCAGCCAGCGCGAGCTGCTCGACGCGACCCGCCCCACCCAGGTCACCCTGCGCGCCGCCCCCGACCTGGACTTCGACCATAACGAGCTGATCCTGGTCTACCGGGCCCGCGGCATGAGCGAGGCCGACGCGGAGCATCGTGCGCTGGAGCGGCTCGACGTCTTCACCTGCGACTGCAAGCCCGAGCTCTCCCACGATCCGGAGCAGTCGATCGATTCCCACGCCATCGTGGGCTCGGCCTGGACCGCGGCGGGCTCCAGCTTCGTGTTCTTCGCCGTCGGCGCCCTGATCCCGGTGCTGCCCTACCTGCTGGGCAGCGAGGGGACCACGGCGATCCTGATCGCCAGCTCGCTGGTCGGGGTCGCGCTGCTCGCCACCGGCGCAGCCGTGGGGCTGCTCTCCGGGGCTTCCCCGCTCAAGCGCGGGCTGCGCCAGCTGTGCATCGGCCTCGGCGCCGCCGCTGTCACCTACCTGCTGGGCTCGCTGCTCGGCGGAACGCTGGTCTGATCGGCGGCCTCATCAGCGGCCCGCTCGGGCGCCGCCTCCCGCCGCAGCCGGCTCTTCTACGCGATGTAGACACGGTCTAGACTCAGGGGTGCACAGCGAAGTGCATCACCGACTGAGAGGCGGCGGCAATGTTTGAACACGCTGAGGGCGAACCGATCCTGGTGCTGAGCGAGGACCAGTGCTGGTCCCTGTTGGAAGGCGTCCAGCATGGGCGTCTGGTCACCGTGGTCGGCGGACGGGCCGACATCTTCCCGATCAACTGCGCGGTGCAGGACCGCACCATCGTGCTGCGCACCGCTCCCGGCTCGAAACTTGCGGAGATGGCCATCAACGAGAGCGTGGTCTTTGAGACCGACGGGATCCTCTCGGATCAGGCCTGGTCGGTGGTGCTGCGGGGCACGGCGGCCCGCCTGGAGACCTCCGCAGAGCGGGAGGCCGCCGAGGAGCTGAATCTGAAGCCGTGGGTGCCGACTCTCAAGGACTTCTTCGTGCGGATCCGCCCGGAAGAGATCAGCGGGCGCCACTTCCGCTTCGGCGAGCATCCGGAGCGGGAGCTGGGCGAAGGCTCCGAGGGCGGCTGAGCCCTCCGTCGTCGCTGGGATGCTCGCTGCGCTCCGGGTGATCCCGCTGCGCAGCGCCCCGCGGACCCCTGGCACAGACCAGAACGGGGCCGTCCCTGATGATCAGGAACGGCCCCGCGCTGCGGTGTCTGTGAGCGTCAGCCCTTGAAGACCTCGCGAAGCAGCGAAGCGGTCTCGGACGGCGTCTTGCCGACCTTCACGCCTGCAGCCTCGAGGGCCTCCTTCTTGCCTTCAGCCGTGCCCGAGCCGCCGGAGACGATGGCGCCGGCGTGGCCCATGGTCTTGCCCTCGGGTGCGGTGAAGCCAGCCACGTAGCCCACGACGGGCTTCGTGACGTGCGCCTTGATGTAGTCGGCTGCGCGCTCTTCAGCATCGCCGCCGATCTCGCCGATCATCACGATGGCCTTGGTGTCCGGATCGTTCTCGAAGGCCTCCAGCGCATCGATGTGGGTGGTCCCGATGACCGGGTCGCCGCCGATGCCGATGGAGGTGGAGAAGCCGATGTCGCGGAGCTCGTACATCATCTGGTAGGTCAGCGTCCCGGACTTCGAGACCAGGCCGATGGGCCCGGCTTCGGTGATGTTGGACGGGGTGATGCCTGCCAGCGCCTGACCCGGGGTGATGATCCCGGGGCAGTTCGGGCCGATGATCCGGGTGACGGGCTTGCCGTCGGCACCGGTCTTGGTCAGCGAGAGGTTGAAGAACTCCGCGGAGTCCTGCACCGGGATGCCCTCGGTGATGACCACGAGCAGGCCGATGCCGGCTTCGATGGCCTCGACGGCGGCATCCTTGGCGAACTTCGGCGGCACGAAGGCCACCGAGACGTCAGCGCCGGTCTTCTCCATGGCCTCGGCCACGGTGGCGAACACGGGCAGCTCGACATCGTTGCCGGTCTTGTCCTTGTGGGACACGGCGGTGCCGGCCTTGCGAGCATTGACGCCGCCGACGATGTTGGTGCCTGCTTTGAGCATCAGGGCGGTGTGCTTGGTGCCCTCGCCGCCGGTGATGCCCTGGACGATGACCTTCGAGTCCTTGTTCAGGTAGATAGACATTGTGTGAGCAGGTCCTTACTTGTCAGTCCGCGCGGAGTGCGCAAGTTCGGCAGCCTTGTCGGCGCCGGCGTCCATGGTGTCAGCGGTGGTGACCAGCGGGTGGTTCGCCGCTTCCAGAATGCGGCGCCCCTCCTCCACGTTGTTGCCGTCGAGGCGGACCACGAGCGGCTTGGTGGCGGAGTCCCCGAGGATCTCCAGTGCCTTGACGATGCCATTGGCCACGGCGTCGCAGGAGGTGATGCCGCCGAAGACGTTGACGAACACGGACTCGACCTGCTCATCGCCGAGGATGACGTCGAGGCCGTTGGCCATGACCTCTGCCGAGGCGCCGCCGCCGATGTCGAGGAAGTTCGCCGGCTTCACGCCGCCGTGGGCTTCGCCCGCGTAGGCGACGACGTCGAGGGTGGACATGACCAGACCGGCGCCGTTGCCGATGATGCCGACCTGACCGTCAAGCTTGACGTAGTTCAGGTCGTTGGCCTTGGCCTTGGCCTCCAGCGGGTCCTCGGTCTGCTCATCCACGAGCTCCGAGTGCGCCGGCTGACGGAACTCGGCGTTCTCGTCGATGGTCACCTTGCCGTCGAGGGCGATGATCTGCCCGTCGCCGGTCTTCACCAGCGGGTTCACCTCGACCAGGGTGGCGTCCTCCTTGGAGAAGACGGTCCACAGCTGGATGAAGGCGTGAGCCAGCTGCTCATGCTGCTCTTCCGGGAACCCTGCCTGCTCGGCGATCTCTTTGGCCTTGGCCGCATCGATGCCGGTGTTCGGATCCACGCTCACCCGTGCCAGTGCCTCGGGCCGCTCTACGGCGAGCTGCTCGATCTCCACGCCGCCCTCTTTGGAGCACATGACGAGGTAGTCGCGGTTGGCTCGGTCCAGCAGGATCGAGAAGTAGTACTCATCTGCAATGTCTGCACCCTGGGCGATCATCACGCGGTGCACTGTGTGCCCCTTGATGTCCATGCCCAGAATGGCTTCAGCATGCTGCTGCGCTTCATCGGCGCTCTTGGCAAGTTTGACGCCGCCGGCTTTGCCGCGGCCTCCGACCTTTACCTGAGCCTTGACGACGACGGTGCCACCGATCTTCTCGGCGGCCGCCTTCGCTTCTTCCGGGGTCTGCGCCACGATTCCGGCCAGCACGGGAACGCCGTGTGCCTCGAAGAGATCGCGCGCCTGGTACTCATACAGGTCCACGTGTGTGTCCTTCTGCGTCGAAGTCATCTCTACATGTGAAGGTCGACGGCGTCGCGCGCTTCACGCGCAGCGCTCAGCTGACCTTCTCCAGTGGAGCATATCGCAGGAGGAGTCGCTTCTCAGACCCGGAGAAGCTCACTTTGGCCACGGTCTTGGCCCCGGAACCTTCGACGGCGAGCACCTCGCCCAGCCCGAAGCGTTTGTGGCTGACTCGGTCACCGGGACTCAGGCTGGGGATCTCACGATCCGGATCCACCTGGCTCGGCGCCGCGCCGCGGGTGGCCCCGGGCAGCGAGGAGGAGGTCTTCGTGCTGTCGGCCGCGCCGTAGATGGTCGCGCCGGAACGTGGCGCGCCGGAGTTGTAGGAGTTCGATCCTGAGCCCCAGCCGCCGCTGAGGCTGCCGGCGCCGCCCTGGATGGAGCCGCCGAATCCAGATGATCCGAACCCTGCCGAGCCGAAGCGAGGGCCGCGGGAGGAGGTGGAGGACGCGGCGCTGACCTCGATGAGCTCCTCAGGGATCTCACCGAGGAACTGGCTCGGCGGGTTGAACTGGTGCTGGCCCCACAGGTGCCGGGACTCGGCCCGGGAGAGGTAGAGCCGCTGCCGGGCGCGGGTCAGCCCCACATAGGCCAGCCGGCGCTCCTCGGCGAGCTCCTCGGGATCCGACATCGAGCGCGAATGCGGGAAGATCCCGTGTTCCATGCCGGTGAGGAAGACCACCGGGAACTCCAGGCCCTTTGCGGTGTGCAGGGTCATCAGGGTGACCTGGCCCTGCTCCACGGCCAGGCGCTGGGACTCCTCGTCCCCGGCCGAGGGGAGCGCGTCGGCGTCCGCGACCAGAGAGACCTGTTCCAGGAAGTTCGCGAGCGCACCGGGGCCCTCCTGCAGGTCGGCGCCGACGAACCCTGCCTCGCCCGGCGCCGCAGAGTCGACCTCGGGCTCGAGGAGGTCCTCTCCCTGCGTCACTCCCCCCTGGCCGGCGTCGCGTGCGGAGTCTGCGGCGGCCGCCTCGGTCTCGTACTCCTTGACCACCGCCACCAGCTCACCGAGGTTGTCCGCCCGGGACTCGTCCTGGAGGTCCTTGGACTGGCGCAGCGCTTCAAGCATGCCGGATTGTTCCAGCACGGCTTCGAGCACCACCGAGGGCCGACCGTCCTGGTTGAGCTGGATCAGGTCATCGATCATCCTCACGAAGGAGGCGATGGCCTTGAGCGAGCGGGTCGCGATCCCGGGGGCCTCCTCGGCTCGGCGCAGCGCCTCCAGGAAGGTGGTGCGGTCACGCGTGGCCAGCGTGGCCACCGCCCCTTCGGCCCGTTCCCCGATCCCGCGCTTGGGCTCGTTGAGGATCCGGCGCAGATTGACGTCGTCGTCAGGGTTGTTGACCACCCGCAGGTAGGCCAGCGCGTCCTTGATCTCTTTGCGGTCATAGAACCGCGTGCCGCCGATGACCCGGTACGGAATGCCGCGGTTGATCAGCCGCTCCTCCAGCGAGCGGGACTGCGCGTTGGTCCGGTAGAACACGGCGACGTCGGATGGCCTGATGCCTTCGGCGTCACCGAGTGAGTCGATGGTGCGCGCGATCCACTCGGCCTCGTCGTTCTCCGAGGGGGCCACGTGCAGCACCACCGGGGAGCCCTCGCCGAGCGCGGTCCAGAGCTTCTTCTCGGTCCGGTTCGGGTTCTGCGAGATCACCGCGTTGGCGGCGTTGAGGATGGTCTGCGTGGAGCGGTAGTTCTGCTCCAGCTTGATCGTGGTGGCGTCGGGGTAGTCGCGCGCGAATTCCACGATGTTGCGGATGTCGGCACCGCGGAACGCATAGATGGACTGGTCCGAGTCGCCGACCACGGTCAGCTCCGCCCCGGGGGTGGGGACCTGCGCCATGGCGTCCCCGCTGGTCTCGGTGGGGCCGGTCAGCTGGCGGACCAGCCGGTACTGGGCGTGGTTGGTGTCCTGATACTCATCGACCAGCACGTGCCGGAATCGCCGCCGGTAGCTGTCCAGGATCCGCGGGAAGGCGTCGAACATGTAGACCGTCTCGGCGAGCAGGTCATCGAAGTCATAGGCGTTCGCCGCGCGCAGCCGTTCGCTGTACTCCCGGTAGACCGTGGCGACCGCTTCGGAGAACGGCTCGTGGGCCGCGGTGGACTGGAACGCCTCGGCGTCGATGAGTTCGTTCTTCAGCGCCGAGATCTTGTTCTTCAGCGCACGCGGGGCGAACCGCTTCGGATCCAGGTCATGGGACTTCGCGATGGTGGTGATCAGCCGCAGCGAGTCCGCGCTGTCGTAGATGGTGAAGGTGGTTCGGCGACCCAGGTGGGCGGCCTCCGCGCGCAGGATCCGCACGCAGGAGGAGTGGAAGGTGGAGATCCACATGCGTTCGGCGGGTGGACCGATCATCTCCGCGATGCGGTCCTTCATCTCCCGGGCAGCCTTGTTGGTGAAGGTGATCGCCAGGATCTCATGCGGGCGAGCAGCGCCGCTGCGCAACAGGTGCACCACCCGGCGGGTCAGCACCCGGGTCTTGCCGGAGCCGGCGCCGGCGACGATCAGCAGCGGGGAGCCCGAGTGCAGCACGGCCGCCTGCTGCTCCGGGTTCAGCTCGGCGACGGCGTCGGCGGGGGCCTCAGCGGCTGGCGGCTGGTCCTGCTGCAGGACGGCGGCGCCGCCGTCGTCCTGGTGGGCAGGACTGCCTGCGGCGCTGGGGCTGGAAGGCCTGCGAAGACGTTCGGCGGGTGTGGCTTTCGGCGGGGTGAAGAGGAAATCCATGGTGGCCCCAGTCTAAGCGCCGGAGCTGACACCCACTCGGCGTGGAGGGCCGCTGAACCTCTGCCAGACTGGAGGCGAAGCAGATCTACTCAGGAGGGTCATGTCCAAGCGGCGCAAGAAGGTGCGGGGCAACCCCGCACGCGAGGCCACGGAGCCGGAATCCACAGGAGCCCCCGGGACCCCGGGCGGGCTCCGGGCGTTCCGCCAGGCGCGCCGTGAGGGGCGGGACATCTCCACGACGCCCAAGCGGCGCGACGACGTCCAAGACGGATACCTCAGCGCAGCCAGTCAGCGCGCCGGTGAGGGCACAGACTCCAATCCGCACCTGCTGCTCTACGCGCTCCTGGGGCTGACGGCCCTCCTCTTCGCGTACCTGCACCTCTATGCGCTGCCGCAGATGAACTATTTCGCCGGCGGCTTCTCGATGCCCGACAGCCGACTGCTGGGTTACTCGGTGGATGACATCGAGCGGCTGCGCAATGTCATGGACTCCGACGGCACCGGTCAGCTCAGCTTCCTGCACCGCACCGCCGGCATCCTCTTCCCGCTGTTCTTCCTGCTCTCGAGCTGGGCCGTGGTCGGGCTGGTCATGCGCCGCGGACTCCTACGCTGGCTCGTGCTCGCCGGCGCGGTGATCTTCGCCGCGGTGGACATCACCGAGAACTTCCTGATCGATCGGATCCTGACCATGGAATCCCTCGATGCCGGACTTGTGGCGGTCGCCTCATGGTTCACCGTGGTCAGCTGGGCGCTGCTGATCATCCTGGGGGCCGCGGTGGTCGGGTCAGTGGTGATGAGCCTGCTCCGGAAGGGCGTGGAACGCCCCTAGCCTGAGGCCACCCGCGGTTGGGCGGCGCCGCAGGTAGGATGGTTCGGTGCCGCGCTGGACTCGCGGCGCGCGGTGAACTTTCATCGCTCCACCCTCCGTAGCTCAGGGGATAGAGCACCGCTCTCCTAAAGCGGGTGTCGCAGGTTCGAATCCTGCCGGGGGGACCACTGAAAGCACTAGTCAGGGCGCTTGATGGCACGATACGGCGTCTACCGATTTCGAGCCAGTACGCAGTGAGCACGCAGCGGCTTCGATCCGATCCCCGAGGCCGGTCAGATCGTCCTCATAAAGGTCCGCGCAGGCGTCAAGTGTGAGAGCCGCTGATTCGTGGCCGAGGACGCGCTGCAACGCCTCGATCTCGGCTCCACCCTGGATGCGAGAGACGCACACGTACACAGCAGATCCTGAATCCGCATGACCAGCTCCCCTCATGCCGCGGAGACCGTTCGGAGATGTCGGACAGGTGCAGTGTCGCAGAACACATCTACAGTAGACCTAGCCGGTCTACTCAGGACCGGGGCCGACTAGAGGAGAGTGAGCAACATGCCCGAGACCAATTTCCAGGATGAGGTTCTGAACAAGCTTCGGTCGTTGGAACAGTCGATTCAAAGGATCGAAGCCGAATTGCTGCTTGTCAAGAATTACCAGCAAAATTTGGGAGAAGATCACACCGATTACGCAACTCGAGAGTCCACGACCGATACGCGATGAGTTTTGAGCTGGATTGAGGCACCTCAAAAGACGAAGACAAAAGAAGCGTTTTGATTTTCTTCTGATCTAAGGTATCGACACTCTCGCATTTTCTTATGCATATACTTTTTTGTAGTCTTCGTAAATACATCTACTGCTGTAAAGCTCATCGGAGAGGGCCGGTCCTGGTGACCGGCCCTCTCTCCCGTCCCGGAGCCGATCGTGCACAGGCCTGCTGAAGCGGGTGTCGCAGGTTCGGATCCTGCCGGAGGAACCAGAGGTCAGGAGATCAGATGGCGCGAAAGGCGCCTCGGTCCGCTGCGCCGCCAAGTGTGACCTTGCCCCGGATCAGGAATCGAAGCCGCCTCCGCACGGTTGCCCTGGGCAGAACACATCGGGCGTCGCTTCCAGGAAGCGCGCCTGCCGCCGTGCATGAAAGGACCTCCCCATGACTTCTTCCACCCAGGCCAGCCAGGTGCAGGACAAGCTCTTCTCGCCGCTCTCCCTCGGTGCCGTCGAACTGCGCAACCGACTCGTGATGGCCCCGCTGACCCGGATCCGAGCCGAGGAGGACGGGGTGCCGAACGAGATGATGGTCCAGTACTACACCCAGCGCGCCTCGCTCGGTCTGATCGTCACCGAGGGCACCTTCCCGGTGATGGAGGGGCGCACCTGGATCGGTCAGCCCGGGCTGGAGACCGCCGAGCAGGTCGCCGGCTGGCGGAGGGTCACCGAGTCGGTGCACGCCGCGGGTGGCAAGATCGTCGCCCAGATCATGCATGGTGGCCGCATCGGCCATGAGCTGATCTCCGGCACCGGCCGCGTCGTCGCACCCAGTGCGCTCGCCGCGCCCGGTGAGATCCGCACCCCGGAGGGCAAGGCGCCCCACCCGGTGCCGCACGCGCTGAGCGCCGAGGAGGTCGCGCAGACGATCATCGATTTCACCGAAGCCTCGCGCAACGCGATCGAAGCAGGCTTCGACGGTGTGCAGCTCCATGGCGCCAACGGCTACCTGCTCCATGAGTTCACCGCCCCGGGATCGAATGCCCGCACCGACGGCTACGGCGGCTCCCCCGAGAACCGCGCACGACTCTCGGTGGAGGTCGCGGCGTCGGTGTCCGAGGCGATCGGCGCGGACCGCACCGGAATCCGGCTCTCCCCGCAGCACAACATCCAGGGCGCCCTGGAAGAGGACCACGACGACGCGATGGCCACCTACCGCTCGATGGCGGAGGGCTTCGCCCCGCTGGGGCTGAGCCACATCGACGTGCTCAACGCGGACCCGGCGAGCGAGATCGTGCAGCTGATCCGCCTCGTCTCCGGTGCCCCGCTGATCGCCAATTCCGGCTTCGGGGTGCAGACCACGCGCGAGGAGGCCGTCCGGCTGGTCGAGCAGGACCTGGCCGAGGCAGTGGGCGTGGGCCGCTCAGTCATCGCCAACCCGGACCTGGCCCGGCGCTGGGAACTGGGACTCGAGGAGAACGAGCCCGATCCCTCGACGTTCTACGTGGGCGGCGAGCGCGGCTACACCGATTACCCAGCCCTGCAGAACTGAACGCTGCCGGACTGGGCGCTGCGGGACCCCTCGAAGTGCACGCGCCCTGACTCGTCGGCAGTCTCATCCTGGGAGCGCCGTTGCTCCATTCGATGAGCCCGAACCCGGTGCAGCCGAAGCCGAAGACGTGATCTCGCTGCCGCACCAGCAGGTTCCGGCCGGTGCGCGGGGTGGATCCCGTGCCACGACGCTGGGAAATGGGCATACAAAGAGACCGGCCCCCTGATCTCACAGATGCAAGATCAGGGGGCCGGTCTTTTGAGGTTCTGTTCATCGAACCCGAGATGCTCAGCGTCCGACGGCTATACAGCCATCTTCGGCGAACTCAGTGAAGCTCAGAGAGGGTTGACGTTCTCAGCCTGAAGACCCTTGGGGCCGCGGGCGGTCTCGAACTCAACCTTCTGGTTCTCCTCGAGGGAACGGAAGCCGGAAGTGGTGATCGCGCTGAAGTGCACGAAGACATCGTCTGAACCGTCTTCGGGAGCGATGAAGCCGTAGCCCTTTTCAGCGTTGAACCATTTAACTGTGCCTGTAGCCATGATGTTTCCTTAATATACTTGCTCTTGCTACGCATCGATCTCACGATGCATGTTCCGCAGCCAACCTGGCCGGTCGAATGCGGTGACTATTCGGGCGACCGCATAAGTGTGGAAGCCCTTGTAGTACTCCGTCAGCCTACGCTAATAATCGGCTGGGGTCACTACCGGTGTCCGGAAGGCGTCATCGCGCGTCTCATGGGGCCGTCGATTCGACCCGTGCACGCCCTGATTCAGCCGCCTGGGCATCGGCCTCCGGGGAGCGCGCCTCGAACCGGACCATCATCGCCTTGAAGCCGGGGGTGTTGGACTCCCGAGCGACCAGATTGCGGTGGGTCAGGGCATTCGCCTCGGGATAATAGGCCGCGACGCAGCCGCGGGCGGTGGGGTACGCCACCAGGTGGAAACGTTCGGCGCGGCGCTCCTCACCCTGGAACACCGAGACCACGTCGACCAGCTCGCGGTCCGCGAAGCCCGTCTCGGACAGGTCCTCCGGGTGGATCAGGATCACCCGCCGGCCTCCGGAGATCCCGCGGTAGCGGTCATCGAGGCCATAGAAGGTGGTGTTGTACTGATCATGGGAGCGCATCGTCTGCAGCACCAGGTGTCCCGGTGGCGGGGTCAGATACTCCAGCGCCCGGACGGTGAACCCTGCCTTGCCGTCTGCGGTGGCAAAGGAGCGGTGGTCCCGCGGCGGGTTCGGCAGCACGAATCCCATCTTGTCCCGGATCCGCCGGTTGAAGTCCTCGGTTCCCTCGACCACCCGTGAGGCGTGGTCCCGGATGACGTCGTAGTCCTCGGCCATGGCCTGCCAGTCGACCACATGGTCGGGCCCGAAGATCGCCTCGGCCATCCGCGCGATGATCACCGGTTCCGCAAGCAGGTGGTCTGAGACCGGTTCGAGACGCCCACGGGTGGAGCTGACCACCGACATGGAGTTCTCCACCGAGAGGAACTGGGCGCCGCCGGGGTGCTTGTCGTCTCGGTCGGACCGGCCAAGCGTGGGCAGGATGATCGAGGTCTGGCCGTGGACCACGTGGGAGCGGTTGGGCTTGGTCGAGATGTGCACGGTGAGCCCGGTGCGCTTGAGCCCGGCCTCCATCACCGCGGTGTCGGAGTTCGCCGCGGCGAGGTTTCCTCCCATGGAGACGAAGACGTCGACGTCTCCGGAGTCCATGGCGGACATGCCGTTCGTGGAGTCGTAGCCGTGGGCGCGCGGGGAGCGGATGCCGAACTCGGTGTCGAGCCGGCTGAGAAACGGCTCGGTGGGCCGCTCCCAGATGCCGAAGGTCCGGTCGCCCTGGACGTTGGAGTGCCCGCGCACCGGGCAGGCCCCCGCCCCGGGTTTGCCGAAGTTGCCCTGGAGCAGCAGCAGGTTGACGATCTCCTTGATGGTGTCCACCGAATGTGGCTGCTGGGTCAGTCCCAGCGCCCAGCAGAATATGGTCGCCTTCGAGGCCGCCAGCAACTCGGCGATGTGCTCGATCTCGGCGCGCTGCAGCCCTGTGGCCTGCTCGGTCTCGGCCCAGTCCAGCGTCGCGCGGGCCCGGCTGTACTCGGCGAAGCCCTTGGTCTTGGACTCCACGAACTCGCGGTCCACCACGGATCCGGGATGCTCCTGCTCCTTGCGCAGCAGAAGATGCCCCAGCGCCTGGAACAGTGCCTGATCCCCGCCGACCTTGATCTGCAGAAACTCGTCGCTGATCCGCTCACCCTCGCCGACCAGACCCTTGGGGGTCTGCGGGTCCTTGAACCGGAGCAGTCCGGCCTCGGGCAGCGGGTTCACCGAGACCACCTTGCCGCCGTTCTTCCTTGCCTGCGCCAGGGATCCGAGCATCCGCGGATGGTTGGTGCCCGGGTTCTGCCCGACCACGAAGATCAGCTCGGATTCTTCGATGTCTTTGAGCGAGACGGTGCCCTTGCCGATGCCGATGGTCGGGTTCAGCGCCGTCCCGGAGGATTCGTGGCACATGTTCGAACAGTCCGGCAGGTTGTTGGTCCCCAGCGAGCGTGCCAGCAGCTGGTACAGGAAGGCCGTCTCGTTCGCGGTGCGACCGGAGGTGTAGAACATGCACCGCTCCGGCGTCGTCGCCCGGACGTGGGCGCCGATGGTCTCAAAGGCCTCCGCCCAGCTGATCGGCCGGTAGTGGGTCTCCCCGGCGTGGATCACCATCGGGTGGGTGATCCTCCCGGACTGGCCCAGCCAGTATTCGGTCTTGGTCTCCAGCTCGGCGATGGAGTGCTCCGCCCACCACTGCGGGGTGACCACCCGGGTGGTGGATTCCTCGGCGAGCGCCTTGGCGCCGTTCTCGCAGAACTCCACCGGCTTGCGCTTCGTCTCGGTGGGCTCGGGCCAGGCGCACCCCGGGCAGTCCACCCCCTGGGGCTGGTTGACCCGGTACATGGACCGCACGGTGCGGGAGAGTCCGCCCTGGGCCATGCCGCGGGAGAAGGAGACCTCCACCGCCTTGAGCCCGGCCGCGTAGGCCTTAGGCTCGGTCACCTGCAGGGAGTCTTCGTCGATGTCCTCGAACTGCGCGGCGTGACCGCGGACTGATTCATCGCGCACCTTGGTCATGGCTTCTCGTCCTTCATCTCGACTCGTTGTGAGTGGGTGTAGAGGTTGATGGACCCGCCGCGGGAGAATCCGGCGAGGGTCACCCCGGAGCGTTCGGCGAGGTCCACCGCCAACGACGACGGCGCCCCCACGGCGCTGAGCATCTCGATCCCCGCCAGTGCGGCCTTCTGCACCAGTTCGAATGAGGCCCGGCCGGAGACCTGCAGCGCGGTGCCGCTCAGCGGGAGCCGGCCCTGGGTCAGGGCCCATCCGACCACCTTGTCCACGGCGTTGTGCCGCCCGACATCTTCACGCAGGCACAGCAGCGCGCCGTCGGCGTCGAACAGCCCGGCGGCGTGGACGCCCCCGGTCTTGCCGAAGAGGGTCTGTCTCTCGCGCATCAGCTCAGGAAGCTCCAGCAGCACACTGGGGCTCAGCCGCAGCATGTCGGTCCTGCACGGCGGCAGGGTCTTCTCCACCGCGTCGATGGAGGTGGTTCCGCAGATCCCGCAGGCCGAGGTGGTCAGCACATTGCGGGTGCGCAGCAGCGAGGTCGGCGCCAGCGCGGGGTCCAGTTCGGCGTCGATGACGTTATAGGTCTGATTGCCCTGCTCGTCGGTGCCGGCGCAGTAGCGCAGGCTGCGCAGGTGGTCCTGGGAGCTGATGATGCCCTCGGCGACCAGGAACCCGGCGACGAGTTCGAAGTCATGCCCCGGGGTGCGCATGGTCACGGTGAAGGACTCCCCCGCCAGGCGCAGCTCCAGGGGCTCTTCGACGGCGAGCAGATCGATCTTGCTGCGGGTGCCGTCGGCGCGCAGGGTGATCACGCGACGACGTTCGATCAGCCGTCCCATTCCAGGCCTTCTTCCCGCTGTCCGGGCACCGTGAGGCACACCACCGGGTCACCCTGCGCCAGTCCGCCTTCCGGCACGATTGCCAGCGCATCTGAGTCGGCCAGGCCGCGCATCATGTGCGCCCGGCTGTGACCGGCGGGCAGGACGCCCTGCGGGCCCCGTCGCACGGGCAGCAGTCGGACGCCGCGGCGCGCACCCGGCAGCTGCGCTCCGGCGGTGCGGCGCAGCGTAGGCGTGCGAGCCTCGGCGGGGATTCCGCGCAGTGCGCGCAGCAGCGGCACTCCCAGCGCGGTCAGCGCGGAGAACCCTGCCAGGGGATTCCCGGGGAGTCCGAGCAGATACAGGGGGCCCTCCTCGCGGGGAAGCTGGGCGAGCAGCACCGGGTGGCCTGGGCGCATGTCCACCGAATCCACTTCCAGCTGGGCTCCGAGCATGTCCAGGGCGGGTCGCAGCGCGTCGGCCCGGGAGTGGGCGGTGCCGCCGCTGCTGATGATCAGGTCGGTGGTGCCGGCGGCGGAGATCTGCCGGAGGGTGCGGGCCAGCGTCTCGGGGTCGTCGCCGAGCCGCTGGGATGCCACCGACGCGGCTCCCAGCTCCTTCAGCATCTGCGGCAGCGCCAGGCCGAAGACGTCGCGCACCTGTCCGGGAGCCGGTGTCCCGCTGGTGGTGACCTCCGCGCCGGTGAGCACCAGCTGCACCCGTGGTCTGCGGATCACCGTGAGGTAGTCGTGTCCGGCGACGGCGGCGACGGCGGCGCGCGCCGGGGTGAGCACGACGCCGGCCGGCACCAGCTCATCCTCGGCCCGACACTCCGCGCCGGCTTGGCGGACGTTGCGCTGAGCAGCGGTGTCCGGGCTGGTGCGCAGCGCCCGCAGCCGGTCCCCGTCGATGACACCGTGCTCGGAGCGCAGCACCGCATGTGTTCCCGCCGGCACGGGAGAGCCGGTGAGCACCTCGGTGGCTTCTCCCGGCCGCAGCGGGGTCGGGCGGGTCGCGGGGCTGTGCGCGCTCTCCGGTCGCAGCGCCCAGCCTGAATCTCCGTCGGGGAATGGCAGCGACTCCGCGGCCAGGGCCCATCCGTCCATCGCGGAGGTCGAGACATGCGGGATGTCCTGCAGGGCCAGCACCGGGTCCAGGAGCACGCTGCCGATGGCCTCCTCGAGGCTCATCCGGGCAGGGGCCAGCGCATCGAGGGCAGCGGCCCGTTCGCGGGCCTGCATCAGGGTCATCATCTCTGCTCGGTGCCGGTCAGCCCACGGCGCCGGAACGGCGCTCGAGCAGCTGTGAGGCCACCCGGGAGGCGGCGCGGGAGGCGGTCTGGAAGTCAGCCTGCCCGGTGGCCTCGGCCAGGCCGGCGACGTAGCCGATGAGATAGGTGGTCACCGGCGCCGCGGGGCGGACCACGGTGTGCGCCGCCTGGCCGGCGAGGGCGAGGACGGCGTCGATATCGATCTCGATGCCGTCTACCTCGAGGTGGTGGGCGAGCTCCTTGACCCAGAGCTCGATGGACTCATGCGGTTCAGTGGATTCTGCGGTCATTCCGACTCCTTCATTGACGCTGCCTCCAGAATCTCACAGCCGGGCAGGTCAGGGCAGATGGACGCCGAGCCGGTGGGCGTCGTGCAGGGTGTCCACGTCCTCGCTGAGTCCGCGGGGAACGACGGGGTGGCGCAGCCGGGCGGCGTCTTCCAGTCCGCTCAGCAGCCATCGGAGCGGGCGGTGCTCGACCTCCTCGGGGGTCAGCGCTCCGGCGCGGCGCAGGAGCCAGCCGGTGGGCACCGCGGCGCTCAGATACTGATGCCGCCCGCTGTCATCGCAGGGCAGCAGCGCGGCTGGTGCACCCTCTGGATCGTCGGTGCCGGTGGCCGCTTCTGACTGTGCGGAGTCCTCCAGCTGGCCGAGGAGCCAGTCCAGCAGCGGTGCAGGTTCGGTCAGGTCCACCGCGAGCAGCAGGGTCCACCCGGCGGGAGCTGCGCCAGCGCTGGTGTCGCGCTCGTGGCGCTGCAGCTCGACGGCGCCGGCGAGGACCCCCGCGGCGGGTCCCGCGAAGGCAGGGGTCTCACGCACCAGCGGGACCGGGGTCGGGATCTGGGGCTTGAGCGAGGGGGGCCCCACCACCACGGTGCGGATGTCTAGACGCTGAAGCTCCTGGAGCCAGCGCTGGATCTGAGTCTGTTGCCCGCGTCGGAGCAGAGCCTTCTCGACCCCGCCCATCCTGCTTCCCCGTCCCCCGGCGAGCAGGATCGCGGACAGCTTGACCGCGGAAGGCTGCAGTTCTGGGGGGTGCGTGTCAGCGGAAGGAGGCATGGGTCAAGAATGGCATCCAGGCGTCGCGGGGGGCGTCGAGCTCCACCGGCATCCAGACGTGATGAGGGGGCGCCTGGGGGGTGAAGCTCAGCGTCCAGCCGAGCTCGTCGAGGGTCTTGCTGCCCTTGCGCGCATTGCAGGTCCCGCAGCAGGCGACCAGGTTCTCCCAGCTGGAGTCTCCCCCGCGAGCCCGTGCGATGACGTGATCGACGGTGGCCGCGGGCCGGGCGCAATAGGTGCACAGGCGCCCGTCCCGGCGCAGGATGCTTCGTCGCGAGGGCGCCGCCGGACGTCGCCGGGACACCCGGACGTAGTGGTGGAGCAGGATCACGGCCGGACGCGGAACCAGTGACGAGGGCGTGGCGATCGGGGTGTGATCCTCGGCGAGCACGCTGGCCTTGCCGTGCATGACCAGCACGGCGGCGCGGCGCGAGGTGACCACGCTCAGCGGCTCATAGCCTGCGTTGAGCACCAGTGTGCGCATGTCGGGGCTCCCGTGCGTTCACCCCTGCTCGTCGTGCTGCCGGTGTGTGCGCCTCCAGGGCGCTTCTCGGCGCGGTCCTCACAGGGTTCAACAGCATTCTGCTCTGCCTGTACAGGCTCAATATAGACCGTGCTGACCATGATGCCCACTTGATGACGTGGCAGGCGCCGACACAGAAGCCGCAGGGCGCGATCCCTGTGAGGATCGCGCCCTGCGGCCGAGGTCTGTTCACCGCCGTGGCGGCAGAAGCATCAGTTGACGCTGAGGTACATCGTGTTGGACCAGTACGGGGAGTTCAGCGGGTACTGAACGGTGCCCACGCGAGGGTTGTTCGCACCGATGAGCTGACCGTTGCCGACGTAGATGGCGGCGTGGCTGCCACCGTTCTGGATGACGATGTCGCCCGGGGATGGCGAGGAGACCTGGCGCATCGACGCCATCATCCCGTAGGTCGTGCGGGGCAGCGAGACGCCAGCCTGGTTGTAGGCCCAGTTGATGAAGCCGGAGCAGTCCCAGCCGGAGGTCGTGGTGCCGCCCAAGGAGTAGGGGTTGCCGACTCCGGCGTAGGCTGCGCCCACGATCGAGCCGTTGCCACCGCTGGAAGAGGCAGGGGCCTCGTCCTGTGCGGAAGAAGTGGAGGCGACCTGGGTGTTGCCCTGTGACTGCTGGCCGGTGCTGGCCTGCGAGTTAGAGCTCGACCGTGAGTTGGAGCTCGACTGTGAGTTGGAGCTCGACTGCTGGCTCTGCTGACCGGTGTCGGTCTGCTGAGTCGGCTGCGGGGCGCTGGCCTGCTGGGCCTCCTGCACAGGGGCTTCTGGCTCGGCCTGCGGGGCGGCGGGAGCAGCCTCCTGGACCTCTTCGACGACCGGAGCGGGCTCCGGTGCAGGAGCGGGCTCCGGTGCAGGAGCGGGCTCCGGTGCGGGGGTGGGCTCCGGTGCAGGAGCGGGCTCCGGTGCGGGGGTGGGCTCCGGTGCAGGAGCGGGCTCCGGTGCGGGGGTGGGCTCCGGTGCAGGAGCGGGCTCCGGTGCGGGGGTGGAGGTCACCACGGGACGGTCGAAGGAAAGCTCGACGTCCTGGGAGGCGCTCACTGCCACAGCGGAGGTGGCGCTGGCGCGCTCCACGCTGAGACCGGATGCGGTCACGTCCAAGGTGGTGACCTCGGGGACCTGGATGTCGGTGCCGGCGTTCGCGGCGACTCCTGAGGAGATCACGAGGCCGGATGCGGCGACGGCAGCTGCCGCGCCCCGTCCGACGGTGCCGGCGTTGGATGCCACGGCCTTTGCCAATGATGGCTTGGCCTGGCGGCGCCGGTCACGGCGTGAGACGAAAGTCATGTCTGTCACTTCTCTGGAAACCTCTCCCTGTAGTTGCGGGGCCGCCTAAGTGAAGTGCGAGCCGGGAAGCTCACTGTCTTCAGGTCCTGATCGACCGCGATGCCCTGCACCCTGCCTTGCGGTAGTTTTCGTGGAACAGCTCCGGTCAGCGGCAGGAGAAGATCTGACTGGAGGCGCTGCGACTTCGGACATCGGCCGCGAGCACGACTACGACGTTATAACAGATCGATAAAATTGTCACGCTCAGGTCACGGTCGGTGCACAAGTCCCAGGAAGTGCCACGATCAGACACGGGTCATTGCGCTCTTCCAGCACGGGGAATCCTCACATAATTACTAGTCAGCGCGATTTATGCGAGTTTCATTGAGGAAACGAATCGATCACGAGGGCTTTGTCATACCGTGACCTTGTGCTTCATCTCACCGTGACATTGCCGTGTTCGGGTGCCTCGGGAGGGCGTTCAGGAGGCCGTTGACTCTTCCACGAACAGATGCTGGGCGACCTCCAGCGGCAGCTCGACCTCCAGCTGTTCCTCGGCCGCGAGCACGACCTCCAACATGACGTAGGCCTGATTCACCCCGCGAAGCCGCACCACACCGCCGGGACGCAGTCCGGCTTCGAGCAGCTGCTCGAGGACCTCTGGCTCCATCTGGATGGACTCCGCGAGGCGCTTGACGATCCAGAGCGCAGAACTCTGCCCCGTCGGGTCCGCCTCCGCGACCTGACGCAGAGTGATCTTCGTCGGAACGGGAGGCTGCTCCGCGAGCACCACCCCCAGCTTGTCCAGTCCGGGGATGGGGTTGCCGTAGGGAGATTCCACCGGGGACTGCAGGATCTCCACCAGCCGGCGCTCCACCCGCTCGCTCATCACATGCTCCCAGCGGCAGGCCTCCTCATGGATGTACTGCCATTCCAGCCCGATCACATCGGAGAGCAGCCGTTCGGCGAGGCGGTGCTTGCGCATCACCTGTACGGCGAGGTCGCGGCCGGACTCGGTGAACTGGAGGCGACGATCCGGGGTGAGCACCAGGAGCCCATCGCGCTCCATGCGGGCCACCGTCTGGGACACCGTGGGGCCGGAGTGCTCGAGCCGCTCGGCGATCCGAGCCCGCAGCGGCACGATCCCCTCCTCTTCGAGATCCAGGATCGTACGCAGGTACATCTCAGTGGTGTCGATCAGATCGGTCACGTATGACTCACTCTCCTGCGCCGGGCCTTGGTAACGTGAGCCTCGGCGCTGTTCGTCCTGGTGGAAGCAGCTGCTGTACAGCATAGTTCCGCACCGGAACCCCTCGGCAATGACGCTGACCGATGCGACCACCGAGGACCCCGTGGGCCCACCAACTCTCACCGATCTAGGAGTCTCCATGTCCCAGCGCGTCACTATTCCGCACGAGATGCTTCCGCAGGACGGCCGCTTCGGCGCCGGACCCTCCAAGGTGCGTTCGGCACAGGTCGAGGCGCTCTCCGCCGCAGGTCGAGAGCTGCTGGGCACCTCCCACCGCCAGGCGCCGGTGAAGAACCTGGTCGGCGAGGTGCGCGAGGGCCTGCACACCTTCTTCGGCGCCCCAGAGGGCTACGAACTGATCCTTGGCGTGGGCGGCTCCACCGCGTTCTGGGACATCGCGTCCTTCTGCCTCGTGGAGAAGAAGGCCCAGCACCTGTCCTTCGGCGAGTTCGGCCACAAGTTCGCCAAGGCCACGGACAAGGCCCCGTTCCTCGAGGCCTCCAGCATCCTGACCTCCGAAGCGGGCACACTGCCCTCACCTGAGGCGGAGGCTGGCGTGGATGCCTACGCCTGGCCGCACAACGAGACCTCCACCGGAGTGGCGGCACCGGTCAAGCGGGTCACCGGGGCCGACGACGGCGCGCTGGTCCTCATCGACGGCACCTCCGCCGCCGGCGGGCTGGCCGTGGACGTCACCGAGACCGATGCCTATTACTTCGGTCCGCAGAAGAACTTCGCCTCCGACGGCGGACTGTGGCTGGCCATGATGTCACCGGCAGCCCTGGAGCGGGCCGAGAAGCTGGCGGCCGCCCGCTGGGTGCCCGATTTTCTGCAGCTGACCACGGCCATTGAGAACTCACGCAAGAACCAGACCTACAACACTCCGGCGCTGGCGACGCTGGTCACGCTGAACGAGCAGGTCCGCTGGCTCAACGGCAACGGCGGGATGGACTTCGCCGCCGCCCGCACCGCAGACTCGGCGGGCCGGGTCTACGCCTGGGCCGAGGCGCATGAACTTGCTCAGCCCTTCGTCACCGAACCGGCGGAGCGCTCGAATGTGATCACCACGGTGGACTTCGCCGAAGAGGTGGATGCCACCGAGCTGGCCAAGACGCTGCGCGCCAACGGGATCGTCGACGTCGAGCCGTACCGCAAGCTCGGCCGCAATCAGCTGCGGATCGCGACGTTCACCGCCATCGAGCCCGAGGACGTCACCCGGCTGCTCAACTGCATCGATCACGTGCTGGGGCGCTGACCCGATACCGCGGAGCGGGGCAGGCTCAGCCTTCGTCGGCTTCGGCCTGCTCCGCCTTGTGCGCTTGCTTCTCCTCGTCGTTCATCCGCTCGAGCCAGGGCACCCATGGAGGAGCGATGAGCGCCTCCTCGCCGGGAAGCAGCCCGATCTCACAGACCGTGACCTTCTTGACCCGGGGTGCGCGGGCCACGGTGACGAACCATTCCCAGCCTCGGTAGCCGGGCTTTGCGGCGGCGAACCGGTGCGTGAGCAGCCGGTCTCCCTCTGCGGTCACGCCGAGGTGAGCTCCCACTTGGGCGGGATCGGTGATCTCGTAGAGCGCATCGTGGGCGAACTCCACGGCCTCGGCCAGAACCGGGTCCACCTTCGGCTTCCCCGGCCGGCGCGTGCGCGCGACCGGCTGGTCGCTGGTCTTGACGGCGCTGGTCTTGACGGCGCCGGTCTTGATGGCGCTGGTCTTCTCGGTGCTGGCGGCCTCAAGGCTGGCCTTCTCGCCGACGGTCTGCTCAGAAGTCTGTTCAGTCATGATCAGGCATCAAACTCATCGGCCACGCGACGCAGCATCGAAGCGATCTTCTTCGACTGCGCCGTCTGCGGGTAGTGGCCGTTGCGCAGCGCACCGGTGGAGTTCTCCAAGACGTTGACCAGGTCCTGGACCAGCTCGGCCATCTCATCGGCCGGCTTGCGGGAGGCGCGAGCCACAGAGGGCGCTTCCTCGAGCAGTCGCACAGAGAGCGCCTGCTTGCCTCGCCTGCCGTCGGCGATGCCGTATTCCATGCGTGCGCCCGCTTTGACGCTGGGCACTCCCGCCGGCAGGGCAGAAGAGTGCAGGAACACTTCCTGGCCGTCATCTGAAGTCAGGAATCCGAAGCCCTTCTCGGCGTCGAACCACTTCACTTTCCCGGTTGGCACGGTGCGCTTACCTCATGAATCATCGGAGACGGATACTGATCATCAAGGCCTCTAGAGTACCGCCGTCCGCGCCAGAGCCCGAACTTGGGCACAGGACTCCCGGTGCTGCGCGCTAGAATCGCAGCATGTCCCCAACGACGACCGCCGCCCATGGCGCGAACCGGCGCAGCGGCTCCCGCCCTGCGCAGGCGCTGCTGTGGTCCGGAGTGGTGATCACCGCCCTGTCCGGGATCGCTCTGCTGGTCATCCTGAGCCTCTACTTCATGGAGACCGACCCGCATCCCGCGTTCTACGTCGCCGCCCTATGGGGCTTTCCGCTGGGCTTCGCGCTGCTGATCGCTTTTCTGCTGCTCTCGGTGAACCGGCGCCGCCGCGGCACCGGCATCGGCTGAAGTGTCCCTGCTCAGCCTGGAAGCTCTGCTTGAGCGCCTCGAGACGTGGGACGAGAGCCGACTGGCCGCACTGCTGCGACTTCGGCCCGACCTGCTGCAGCCCAGCCCCCATGATCTGACCACGCTGGCGGTGCGGGCCGGATCCGAGGCCAGTCTCCGGCAGCATCTGCAGCGCCTGGATGCCCCGACTCTGCGCGCGGCCGCTGAGCTCTCCCGCGCTGCGGCGCAGTCGGTCCCGGCCGGTCGCGTGGACCCATTCACCCTGGACGCCCTGCAGGCGGCGGGACTGTTCTTCGAGGCCCCCGCTGAAGCGGGCGGCGCAGCGGGGCCCGCGCAGACCTTGGCGACGCCCGCACGGCTCCCGCACATCTTCGATTCGCTCACCGCACATCTGCCGCAGCTCGTCGAGACCCTCTCGAGTCAGCGCGCTTCAGTGCCGAGCCCGGCCGGCGCGAAGGCCGCGGTGACCGAGAACGCCTCGCTCTCCGCCATCTCCGAGCTGCTCGACGACGTCGCGGAGCTGCTCGCGCTGCTGTCCGACTCCCCCGCCGTGACGCTGCGCACCGGCGGTGTCGGCATGCGCGAACTGCGCCGGATCGCCGCAGCGTCAGCGCGGTGGGGACCCTCCGTCCCGGCGGGCTCGGCGCGTGGCCGCGCCGCCGCGGCAGCGCTCGGGGCCACGGCGGGCTCCGATGCCAGTGTCGGGGAGATCGGATGGCTTCTGGAGCTCACGGCCGCCTCCGGGCTGATCGAGCTCGCCGACGGCCAGGCGTGGTCCCCGAGCCGGCTGGCTCAGCAATGGAGCGCCGCAGCACGCCATCACCAGCACCAGCTGCTGGTCTCCGGATGGCTTCTGGCACCGCGCGCGCCGATGCTGCTGCGCGGACCCCACCCGACGAGCCGGATCGCCCCGACGCTGGGCCTGGACCGCCAGCGCGGGGATGCCGAAAGACTTCGTCGCGCACTGCTGGGCACCGCGGAGACGCTCAGCGCAGACCCCGCAGGGCAGGGCGGACAGCTCTATGCACTGAATCTTCCCGAGAACGATCTTCCAGGCCTCGATGCCCTCACCGGTGCGCTGCCGCGCCGACTCGCATGGGACCGGCCGCTGCTGAGCGCGCGCGTGGCGCACCTGCTGCCCTGGCTGGTCCGCGAAGCCGAACGACTCGGCCTCTTCGCCGTGGGTGCGCTGAGCACCACAGGGGCCGCGCTGCTCGACGGGTCGGCGCTGCCCGACGGGGTCCGCGAGGATGTCTCGCCGAGTCCCGGTGCGAGCTGGCGACCGGGGCTGAGCCGCCTCGCCGAGCAGCTGGCCTCCTCCATGCCCGCCCAGGTGGACACCATCTTGGTCCAGTCGGACCTCACCGCGATCGCCACCGGCGCGCTCTCCGCCCCGAGCACAGCCGCGCTGGCAGATTTCGGCCAGCGCGAAGGCCACGGGGCCGTGCCGACCTATCGGTTCAGCCCCGACTCGCTGCACCGCGGACTCACTCGGGGATGGACCGGGCCCGAGATTCTCGCCTGGCTCGAGGCGCACAGCCTCACCGACGTGCCGGCGTCGCTGCGGACCCAGGTCGAGGATGCCGCACGCACCTGGCGCGGTGTGCAGATCGGAGAGGCGGGCGCCTGGCTGCGGGTCACCGACTCCCAGCAGCGTGACGCCCTGCTCGATGATCCGGTGCTCCGTGGACTCGGGCTGCGCGTGCTGGCCGAGGACATCCTGGTCTGCCGCGCCCCCGCGGCCGCGCTTGAACAGGCCTTGGCGGAGGCAGGCGTCGACACCGCGCGGCACACCGAGGCCGAACCAGACCAGAACCGCAGCGCGCAGACCGGGACCTCCGCCGAGCACACAGCCTCCTGGGCACTGGAGACCTCACCCTGGGAGCAGTCTCCGGTGCGGATCACCAGCGCGGAGCCCAGCGCCCTGGACGAGACCCTGCTGGGGGCCACCGCGGCCGCGCTGCGGCAGGCCGGGCGTGCGGCGCCGGCGTCGTCCTCGGACTCTGCGGCGACCCAGGATGTCATCGGCACGCTGCGCTCGGCCCTGGCGGCCCGGCGCGAGGTGACGCTGACCCGGGTGTCCCCGCAGGGCAGCACCCACCGGCTCACCGGGGTGCCCACCGGGATGAACGCCGGGCGGGTCAGGATCCGGGTGCGAGACGATGAAGGCGAGGCCACGGTGATGCTGCACCGCATCGCGGCCGTCGAGGAGACCGCCGCGGATCCCGCAGCGGGCCTGACGAGCGGCACCGCTGCACAGGAACGCGACATGGAGGAGAACAATGGCTGATGGACCGCTGATCGTGCAGTCGGACAAGACCGTGCTGCTGGAAGTGGATCACCCGCAGGCCGATGCCGCGCGCCGGGCCGTCGCCGCCTTCGCCGATCTCGAGCGCGCACCGGAGCACATCCACACCTACCGGATCACTCCGCTGGGCCTCTGGAACGCCCGCGCCGCCGGCTTCGACGCCGAGTACGTGGTCGACACCCTGCTCAACCACTCCCGATTCCCGGTGCCGCACGCGCTCTTGGTCGATATCGCTGAGACGATGAGCCGCTATGGGCGGCTGCGCCTGGAGAAGGACCCGGTCCACGGGCTGGTGCTGCGCAGTCAGGAGCCCGGGATCCTGAGCGAGGTGTTGCACGCCAAGACGCTGACCTCCCTGCTCGGACCCGAGATCGATGAGAACACCGTGGCAGTGCATGGACAGGCCCGCGGTGAGCTGAAGCAGCAGCTGCTGCGCCTGGGCTGGCCCGCCGAGGATCTGGCCGGATTCGTCGACGGTACCGCCCACCCGATCGCGCTGCGCCAGGACGGCTGGACGCTGCGCGGATACCAGCAGGAGGCGGTGGACAACTTCTGGCAGGCCGGCTCCGGAGTCGTCGTGCTGCCCTGTGGGGCCGGCAAGACGCTGGTCGGTGCCGCGGCGATGGCCACCTCCGGCACGATCACGCTGATCCTGGTGAACTCCACCGTCTCGGCCCGGCAGTGGAAGGCGGAGCTGCTCAAGCGCACCTCGCTGACCGAGGAGGAGATCGGCGAGTACTCCGGGGCCAAGAAGGAGGTCCGCCCGGTGACCATCGCGACCTACCAGGTGCTCGCGGCCCGCAAGAACGAGCTGTTCACCCACCTGGAGCTGCTCAACGGCCACGACTGGGGACTGATCATCTATGACGAGGTCCACCTGCTGCCGGCCCCGATCTTCCGGATGACCGCGGACCTGCAGGCCCGGCGCAGGCTCGGGCTGACCGCCACTCTGGTCCGTGAGGACGGCCGGGAGCGCGAGGTCTTCTCGCTGATCGGGCCCAAACGCTATGACACTCCCTGGAAGCAGATGGAGGCCCAGGGCTGGATCGCCCCGGCGACCTGCATCGAGGTGCGCACCGACATGCCGCGCAGCCTGCGCATGGAATACGCCTCCGCCGCGGACAAGGAGCGGCACCGGCTCGCCGCCGGGGCCGAGGTCAAGGATGCCGTGGTGGCCCGACTGGTGGCACGCCACCGCCACCGCGGTGAACAGGTGCTGGTGATCGGCCAGTTCGTCGAGCAGCTCCAGCGCCTCGGCGAGCAGCTCGGCGCGCCGGTGCTCACCGGATCGGCCTCCGTCGCGGCCCGGCAGAAGCAGTTCGACGCCTTCCGCGCCGGCGACCTGGAGGTGCTGGTGGTCTCCAAGATCGCGAACTTCTCCATCGACCTGCCCCAGGCCTCGGTGGCGATCCAGGTGTCCGGCACCTTCGGGTCCCGCCAGGAGGAGGCGCAGCGCCTCGGACGGCTGCTGCGCCCTGGCGAGGCCGCCGAAGGAGAGGACCCCAAGCGGGCCCACTTCTATTCGGTGGTCACCCGCGACACCGTGGACATGGAGTACGCGGCCCGACGTCAGCGGTTCCTCTCCGAGCAGGGCTACGGCTATTCGATCCTCGATGCCGAAGACATCGTCTGAACCCACCAGAACACCACCCGACGAACAGGCAATGTCCAGCAAGCACCCAGAAATGGGGGTCAAGCTGGAGGGGTGACTGAAAAGACTCCTGAAGCGAAGCTGCTCGTCGTCGATGACGAGCCCAATATCCGAGAGCTGCTGGCCACCTCGCTGCGGTTCGCCGGATTCGAGGTCGCCGCGGCCGGCAACGGTCGCGAGGCGCTGGAGACCGCCGAAGAGTTCCAGCCCGATCTTGCAGTCCTCGACGTGATGCTGCCCGATATGGACGGCTTCACCGTCACTCGTCGGCTGCGCGCCGCCGGCAAGCATTTCCCGGTGCTCTTCCTCACCGCACGCGATGACACCGATGACAAGATCACCGGCCTCACCGTGGGCGGCGACGACTACGTCACCAAACCCTTCTCCCTGGACGAGGTCGTCGCCCGGATCCGCGCCGTGCTGCGCCGCACCGCGCCGTTCGAAGATGAGGACGCCGTGATCGTCGTGGACAACCTCGAGCTCGACGACGACGCCCATGAGGTTCGCCGCGGAGGCGAGATGGTGGAGCTCTCCCCCACCGAGTTCAAGCTGCTGCGCTACCTGATGATGAACCCCAACCGGGTGCTCTCCAAGCAGCAGATCCTTGATCACGTGTGGGAGTACAACTTCAACGGCGATGCCTCCATCGTGGAGTCCTACATCTCCTACCTGCGCCGGAAGATCGACTCCGGCTCCGAAGGCGCTCCGATGATCCAGACCAAGCGCGGCGTCGGCTATGTGCTCCAGACCTGGGAGCGCCGTCAGCGCTCGCAGGGCCTGTAACAGACCGGCTGAACCTGTACGGGTTCTCGCCCCGATTCGCTGCGGCACGTAAGGTCTGCGTATGCGCCCGTTCAGCTCCGTGACTCAGACCTGGCGCAAGGCTTCACTGCGGACCCAGCTGGTGCTGATCATGTCCGGGCTGCTGGTCCTGACCCTGTTCGTGACCACCTTCGTCTCGGCCTCGCTGTTCCGCCAGGAGCTGCTGCGCAACCTGGACGAGGACATCTACGCCAACGCGAACAACGTCTCGATGTTCCTCACCCGGCGCAGCCCCCCGGAGTTCGGCGACACCCAGTCCATCCTGCGCTTCTACGGGATCCTGATGGATGAAGACGGCGAGCTGCTGCAGGCCAACTCCACCCACCCGGCCGGCTACGGCGGAGACATCCCGCAGATTCCCAGCATGACCTTCGATGAGGTCTTCGAGCTCTGGCAGCAGGAGGAGCACCTCGACGTCCCAGGGACCCTGGAGGGCTCCCGCGGCTGGCGCGTGCACCTGATGCCCCTGGAGAACGGGGAGGACAGCCTGGCGGTCGCCCTGCCGCTGGAACAGGTGGAGACCTCCGTGGAGCGGGCCACCTTCCTGGTGGCCACCATCGGGCTCATGGCCACCCTCGGCGCCTCCACCATCGCCTACGCCCTGGTCACCCGGGCCTTCCGCTCGCTCTTCCACGTGGAGAAGACCGCAGCAGAGATCGCCGCCGGAGACTTCTCCAAACGCGTCGAGACCGCGGCTCCGGCAGAGACGGAGATCGGCCGACTCTCGCGCTCGCTCAACGTCATGCTGGAGCAGATCGAGACCGCCTTCCAGGCCAAGAGCACCTCGGAGGAGAACATGCGGCGGTTCATCCAGGACGCCTCCCATGAGCTGCGCACTCCGCTGGTGACCATCCGTGGGTTCTCCGAGCTCTACCGCCAGGGCGGGGTCAGTGACAGCCCCGAGGCCGTGGGCATGGCCATGGGGCGGATCGAGTCCGAGGCCAAACGAATGGGTCAGCTGGTCGAAGACATGCTGACGCTCGCCCGCCTGGACGAGCAGCGGCCGCTGCAGAAGGCGCCGCTGGACCTGAACCTGATCGCCCACGACTCCATCATGGACCTGGCCGTCAATGCCCCGGATCGAGAGACTCGGGTCATCGGGCTCGACGGCGGCTCCCCCGTACCGGCCCCCGCCGTGGGCGACGAGGGCAAGATCCGCCAGATCGTGATGAACCTGGTGACCAACGCGCTGCGCTACACGCCTGAGGGGACTCCGCTGGAGATCGCGGTGGGCACCCAGGAGCGCCCTGATTCTCAGATCGATGCCGTGCTGGAGGTCCGGGACCACGGTGACGGGATCGCCGAGGAGGACGCCGCGAAGATCTTCGAGCGGTTCTACCGGGCGGACAACTCCCGACAGCGCGAGACCGGCGGCACCGGTCTGGGGCTGGCCATCTGCGCCGCGATCGCCGCGCAGCACCAGGGCACCGTGCGCCACAGCCCCACGGAGGGCGGCGGTGCCACCATGACCCTGCGGCTGCCCATGGTGGCCCTCGATGACCAGAGCGACCATGAGACGGACATCGATGAGGAGGAGCTGGACCAGCTCCGTGCAACAGCCCGAGAGCGGCGCACTCCCGAATGAGCGTCGGCGCCTGAGCGACGCTCAGGACCGCAGTCTTCCCCAGTGAGACGACTCGACTCCGAAGGATCCCGGCCCTCCACAGCGCCTCGGGCGCAGCCCTGCGCCGATGACGGGCTGGCTACTCTTCTCAAGCACGGGCGGGGCAGCGGGCCCCGCCCGAACCCGATCCGCACCGGCCGCGCCGGTCACCCGAGGAGAGAACCATGGCGATGCTTCAGATCGACACCGCGGAGCTGCTGGCCAAGAGCCAGACCGTGGAGGCCACGCTGGGCCGCATCCAGACCGATGTCAGCTCGATGGAATCCCAGCTCCGTCAGCTGCAGGATTCCTGGAAGGGCTCCGCCTCCACGGCGTTCCAGGATGTGCTGACCCAGTGGCGCGCCACCCAGGCGCAGGTGGAGCAGTCGCTGGCCAGCGTCCGCCAGGCGATGGCCTCGGCCTCCAGCCAGTACGAGGAGACCGAATCGGCGAACACCCGGATGTTCGGCCACTGAGCTACTTTCAGCTGGGCACGGCCGCAGCCGGATGGCCCGGCCGGAGTCCGCACAACAGAGAGCCCCGCCGCAGACTTCGTCTGCGACGGGGCTCTCTGTTGTGCGGCGGGGGCGCCGGTGATCAGGTGATCACATCATGCCGCCCATGCCGCCCATCGGGTCCATGCCCTCGGCGCCGGCGCCGGCCGAGTGCTTCTCCGGCTTTTCGGCGACGACGGCCTCGGTGGTGAGGAACAGCGACGCGATGGAGGCGGCGTTCTGCAGTGCAGAGCGGGTCACCTTCACCGGATCGTTGACGCCTGCTTCGAGCAGGTTCTCGTAGACACCGGTGGCGGCGTTGAGGCCGTGACCATCGGGGAGTCCGCGGACCTTCTCGGCCACCACGCCGGCTTCCATGCCGGCGTTGATGGCGATCTGCTTCAGCGGGGCCTCCACGGCGAACTTCACGATGTTCGCGCCGGTGGCCTCGTCTCCGCTGAGCTGCAGGGTCGCGAAGGCGCGGGCGCCGGCCTGGATCAGGGCCACGCCGCCGCCGGCGACGATTCCCTCATCCACAGCGGCCTTGGCGTTGCGCACGGCATCTTCGATGCGGTGCTTGCGCTCCTTGAGCTCGACCTCGGTGGCGGCGCCGGCCTTGATGACTGCCACGCCTCCGGCGAGCTTGGCAAGACGCTCCTGGAGCTTCTCGCGATCGTAGTCCGAGTCGGAGTTCTCGATCTCGGCCTTGATCTGGGCCACGCGGCCCGAGATCTCGTCGGCTTCGCCGGCACCTTCGACGATGGTGGTCTCGTCCTTGGTGACGACGACCTTGCGAGCGGTGCCGAGCAGCTCCAGAGTGGTGTTCTCCAGCTTCAGGCCGACCTCTTCGGCGATGACCTGACCACCGGTGAGGATGGCGATGTCGGCCAGCATGGCCTTGCGACGGTCACCGAAGCCGGGGGCCTTGACGGCCACTGACTTGAAGGTGCCCTTGAGCTTGTTGACCACCAGTGCGGCCAGCGCCTCACCCTCGACGTCCTCTGCGATGACCAGCAGCGGCTTGCCGGACTGCATGACCTGCTCGAGGACGCCGATGATGTCCTTGACCGAGGAGATCTTGGAGTTGGCGATCAGGATGTAGGGGTCCTCCAGGACTGCTTCCTGGCGCTCGGCGTCGGTGACGAAGTAGCCGGAGAGGTAGCCCTTGTCGAAGCGCATGCCCTCGGTGAGCTCGAGCTCGAGACCGAAGGTGTTGGACTCCTCGACGGTGATGACGCCTTCCTTGCCGACCTTGTCCAGCGCCTGAGCGATCAGGGCGCCGATCTGGGTATCACCGGCGGAGATGGAGGCGGTGGCAGCGATCTGCTCCGTGGTCTCGATCTCCTTGGCGGACTTGAACAGCTCGGCGGTGACGGATTCCACGGCGAGGTCGATGCCGCGCTTGAGCGCCATCGGATCGGCGCCGGCTGCGACGTTGCGCAGGCCTTCCTTGACCAGGGCCTGGGCGAGGACGGTGGCGGTGGTGGTGCCGTCGCCAGCGACGTCGTCGGTCTTCTTGGCGACCTCCTTGACCAGCTCGGCGCCGATCTTCTCGTAGGGGTCGTCAAGGGTGATCTCTTTGGCGATGGAGACACCGTCGTTGGTGATCGTGGGTGCACCCCAGGACTTCTCCAGCACGACGTTGCGGCCGCGGGGACCCAAGGTGACCTTGACGGCATCGGCGAGGACGTTCAGTCCGCGCTCGAGGCCGCGGCGGGCCTCTTCATCGAATGCAATAGTCTTTGCCATAGTGGCGTGTCCTTCCTGGACTCGGCTTGTCTCAAGCCGTGGTGTGTGACTGTCAGACGTGTTCGCGTCTGCTGGGTCGAACCATTCCAGGTGCCCGCGACGGACGGCCGTCCCCGCGTCACCGGGAACATCTATATGGCCTCACCTGCTCAGGTTCCTCTAGCAGTCTCGACACGAGAGTGCTAAACCAATTTTTAGCACTCTCCCCTACCGAGTGCAAACCTCTGCGCCGATGGCAGATTGTGCCGCCGCTCTCGCGCAGGAGGGCCGGGCTGGGACGGCGGAGCGGAACTGCCCCTGAACCTGATCTCCCAGCCGCACAGGAACCAGACGGTACCCTTGAGGCGTGATGGAGCATAGAGATTCAGGCGTTGCCGCCGTGTACGAGGTCCGCCCGATCAGCGCAGAGGAGCACACCAGCTTCCTGGCCGACCAGAAGACCGCATCGTTCCTGCAGAACCCGCGCTGGCCCGCGGTGAAGAAGGAGTGGCGGGCCCAGAGCCTCGGAGTCTTCGACGCCAGCGCCGGAGCCGAATCCGCCCCGGTGGCCGCCACGCTGGTGCTCTTCCGTCGGCTCCCGATCCCCGCGGCGGTGCCGCTGCTCGGGAACAAGACGCTCGCCTATCTGGCCGAGGGCCCAGTGCTGGACCCGGCCGCTGATCTGGAGCAGCTGCTCCCGCCGCTGCTCGCCCATCTCAAGGCCTCCGGCGCATTCCTGATCCGCATGGGCCTGCCCTCGGTGCTGCGCCGGTGGGAGGCCAAGGAGGTCCGCCGCGCGCTGGCCGCCGGCGAGAACACCAGCATTGAAGAACTCGACCCGCTCGAGGTCGATCCGGCCGGCCCCGCCCAGGCCGCCCAGTGGCAGCAGCAGCTGCGCGCACTGGGCTTCAAGGCCCCCGCCCCGAGCACCGACTTCGAGGCCGGGCAGCCCCAGTTCCAGGCCCGCATTCCACTCACCGACGAGACCGGCGCCACCCTGCCCATCGATGGCGTGCTGGCCCGCATGGATCAGTCCTCCCGCCGGCAGACCAAGAAGTCCACCCGCTCCGAGCTGAGCGTCAGCGTCGGCGACGAGTCAGACCTCCCGGCCTGGCACGCGCTCTACGCGGAGACCGCCGACCGTGATGACTTCACCGGCCGGCCGCTCTCCTACTTCCAGGACATGTACCGCGAGCTCAATGCCTCGCCGCTGAGCGAGTGCACCCTCTATCTGGCGCATCTTGAGGATCAGCTCCTGGCCGCGGCGATCTACGTCCGGCAGGGAGAGTTCGCCTGGTACGTCTACGGCGCCTCCTCCTCCGAGGAGCGCAAGCGCTACGCCCCGCGCGCGCTGCAGCTGCGCCAGATCGAAGACTCGCTGGCCGCGGGCTGCCAGTGGTTCGACCTCGGCGGGCTCAGCCCCTCGCTGGACCCTGAGTACCCGCTGGCCGGGCTCACCCGGTTCAAGACGACCATGGGCGCCGATGTGGTCCAGACGCTCGGCGAATGGGACTACCCGGTCAATCCGCTGCTGGCCAAGGCGTTCAACCTGTACATGTCGCGCCGCTGAGCGGGACCGCTGCGGGCGATCAGGCGCCGCTGGTGCGTTCTTCCTCCAGGACTCGGCGCCCGATGCTGAACGCGGTGTTCGCCGCGGGCACCGAGCAGTAGATGGCGCACTGCAGGAACACCTCTTTGATCTGATCCTCGGTGAGCCCGTTGCGCAGCGCCGCGCGGATGTGCATCTCGAGCTCTTCCCAGTAGCCGCCGGCGATCAGCGCGGTGAGGGTGATCACCGATCGGGTGGGCCGGTCCAGTCCGGGGCGGGTCCAGATCGATCCCCAGGCGTAGTTGGTGATCAGTTCCTGGAAGTCCTCGGTGAAGCTGTCCTTGCGGGCCTCGGCGCGGTCCACGTGGGCGTCGGAGAGCACCTCCCGGCGCACCTTCATTCCCTCCTGGTAGCTGGAATCAGTCATCGAGGAACTCCTTGAGCAGTCGGGCGGTGGCTTCGGGTGCTTCGGCTGGGGCCTGGTGAGCGACGCCGTCGAGCACTGCGGTCCTCGTGTGCGGGGCCGCGGCGAGGTCCCGGACCGCCGAGGGTGGGCAGACCGGGTCCTGTTCCCCGCTGATCACCAGCAGCGGGCGGGCGACGCCGGAGAGCTCGGCGGTGAGGTCGTAGCGGCCAAGGGCGCGACAGGCCTGGGCATAGGAGTGTCGATCGGCGTGCTGCAGCGAGCTCAGCAGTCCGGTGACCACGGCCGGATGCCGGGCCATGAACCCCGGGGCGAACCAGCGCTGGGCCGAGCCTTCGACCATGGTGGGGGTTCCGGCCTGCGCGACGAGCTCGGCGCGTTCGCTCCACATCTGCGGGTCACCGATCTTCGCGGCCGTGCACAGGGCTGCCAGCCGGGTGAACCGCGTCTGCGGGCGCAGCGCCAGGGTCAGGCTGACGGTGCCGGCGATGGACACCCCGGCGGCGTAGACCGGAAGATCCGCAGGCATCCCGTGGGACCTGGCGAGCTCAGCGACCAGGTGCTCCACGGCGTCGGCGAGGTCGGTGATCTCGAAGGGCTCGGGATGGGGCTGCGCGTCGCCGTGGCCCGGCAGGTTCCAGCCGATGACGGTGAAGGCCTCCTGGAGATGCGGCACAGCACCCTCCCAGAGGACGGCGACGCTGGTCCCCAGGGAAGGCCCCAGCACCAGCACCGGGCGGGTCCCGGCGGCGAGATCCTGCACGGATCCGGAGAGCAGCTGCGGGGTGAGAGTCAGTGCGGTCCCTGACTCAGACGCCGTCGGCTCAGACACAGTTGGCTCAGGCATGGTCGGTGGGTCCTTCCGGCTGCGCGGCAGTCTGGTTGAAGTCCTGCTGGTTGAAGTCCTGCTGGTTGAACTCATCGACGGCGGCATCGATGAACTCTTGGGCCCGACCCAGGTACCGGTGCGGGTCGAGCAGCCGATCGAGATCCGCTGGAGCGATCGAATCACCGAGCTGCTCCTCCAGCAGGCCGCGCAGGCCGACGCGCTCGACGGCGCTGCGCCGCACCACATCCTGCAGCGCCTGCCTGCCCCCGGGGAAGGAGCTACCCAGGCGCGCCATGAGCCGCTCGCTCAGCACGGCGTCGCCGCTGAGTCGCAGATTCACCGCCATGGCCCCGGGGTCCACCACGAGGCCCTCGAACAGCTCGGCGGCGCGGGTGGCGGCACCGCCGCTGAGCCGGACCAGCTCGACCAGGCTCGGCCATTCGGCATGCCAGCCGCCCGCCGGGCGTTCATCCTCTGCCGTGGCCGCGGCCAGGTAGAGCGTGCTCAGCTGCCCCGGACCAGCCAGGGCCGCCGAGCGGATCAGGGTGGAGAGCACCGGGTTCTGCTTCTGCGGCATCGCCGAGGAGCCGCCGCGGCCAGGCACCGTGGGTTCGCGCAGCTCGGCGACCTCAGGACGCTGCAGGGTGAGCACATCTCCCGCGGCCTTTCCCAGCGTCGCGAGCAGGCCGGCGAGCGCTGCGGCGAGCTCAAGGATCATCTGACGCTGGGTGTGCCAAGGTCGCGGCATCGCACGCAGTCCCAGGCGGGCCGCAAGATCGGTGGTCAGCGCGGCGGCTCGCTGCGGCCCGAGTGAGTCACTGAGCGAGGCCTGGGTGCCCACGGCTCCGCCCCACTGCAGCGGCAGCTTCGCCGCGGCCAGCTCCAGCCGCTGGATCGCCTGGGTCAGCCCATCGAGCCAGCCGGCGCAGCGCAGCCCGAACGTGGTCGGCAGCGCGTGCTGGGTCAGCGAGCGGGCCACGCAGACGGAGTTCCGGTGTTCTTGGCTGAGCCTGCTCAGCGCTGTTCCTGCCCGGCGCGCGTCGCTCAAGAGAGCCGCAACGGACTCGCGGCACAGCAGCATCAGCGCCGTGTCGAGGATGTCCTGGCTGGTGGCTCCCCGGTGCAGCGCGGCATCGGATTCACCGGCCTCGACCAGGGCGCGGCGCACGGCGGCCAGCATCGGGATCACCGGGTTCCCGCCGCCGGGACTCTGCGACGCGATCTCCTCGACGCTGAGGCCGGCCCGCGCGGGGTCCTCGCTGATCGCCACGATGGCCGCGGCACTGGCGGCAGGGGCCTCGCCGGCATCGGCGAGCGCCTGGGCCCAGGACGCTTCGACGCGCAGCATCGCCCGCAGGATGGACTCCTCGGACATCAGCTGCGCCGTCGCGGTGCCTGCCCACACCGGGCTGAGGATTCCGTAGGGTCCGGTCATGGCTGGCGGCACGCTCCTGTCGATCACTCCACCGGGCCGGTGAACTGCGGGGTGTTGGGGTAGGTCAGGAACACGGTCTCGTCTGCGCCCTGAAGGTGGATGTCGAAGCGCAGGCTGCCATCGGACTCCCGGGCGGCCATCAAGGTGTGGCGGCGATCCTCAGACACCGAGCTCAGCAGCGCGTCCTGCTCGAGGGCGGCGGCGTCGGCGGGCAGATAGGCCCGGGTGAAGAGCCGATCCATGAGCCCGCGAGCGAAGATCGTGACCAGGACATAGGGTGCGACGCCGGCGCCGGTGCTGCCCGGTTCCACCGTCGTGAAGGAGTAATGGCCCACGCCGTCGACGGCGGCGCGGCCCCACCCGGTGAAGGTGTAGCCGTCGCGGTGCAGAGACCCTGGCTGCCGCGAGATCGCCCCGTGCTCATCCGGCTGCCAGATCTCCAGGAGCGCATCGGGCACGGGCACGCCGTCGCCGTCGTAGACCGTCCCGTGCAGCCGCACGGCTCCCGGGTGCGAGCGGTCGACGAGTGCCTCCCCGCCGGGATAGGGCAGCGCGAAGCCGAAGAAGGGTCCGACGGTCTGGGCGGGGGTGGGGGTGAGTTTCATGTTCAGTGCTCCTCCTCCTGCTCGGCCCAGGTGCGGTTGCTTCCGGAAAGGACGATGTCCCAACGGTAACCGGTGTTCCATTCATGCTGGGAGACCGAGTGGTCGTAGGTGGCGACCAGGCGATCGCGGGCGGCCTGGTCGGTGATGGACTGGTAGATCGGGTCCAGATCGAAGATCGGGTCCCCGGGGAAGTACATCTGGGTCACGATGCGCTGGGTGAAGTCGGTGCCGAAGAGCGAGAAGTGGATATGGGCCGAGCGCCAGGCGTTGTGGTGGTTCTTCCATGGATAGGGCGCAGGTTTGATCGTGGTGAAGCTGTATTCCCCATGGGGGCCGGTCAGCGTGCGCCCGACACCGGTGAAGTTGGGATCCAGCGGAGCGGGGTGCTGGTCGCGCTTGTGCATATAGCGCCCGGCGGCGTTGGCCTGCCACATCTCCACGAGCTGGCCGGCGACGGCGCGGCCCTCACCGTCGAGGACCCGGCCGGTCACGATGATCCGTTCACCGATGGGCTCGCCGTTGTGCGCGATGGTCAGGTCCGCCTCCAGCGGGGAGACGTCGCGATGGCCGAAGGCCGGGCTGTAGAGTTCGATGTCTTCGGGGTCCGCGTGATGCAGGGACTTCGTCGGGTGCCGCAGCAGCGAGCTGCGGTAGGGCGGGAAGTTCAGCCGGGCGTTGGTCTCCACCTGAGCGCCGGCGTCGCGCTGGGCTCGGTATTCGCCGTGGATGGCGGCGATCTCCGCGTCGATCTCCGCCTGGGAGACTGCGGCGGCGTCCGGGTCTGTGTTCTTCTCGGCCATGGGGCTCTCGCTCCTTGAAGGGGATCAGCGGCGTACGTCGCCGAGGTGTGACGTGGTTCTCACTCAGTCTGCCCGGCCTGCAGCACCGGCCGCCACACGATTGCCATTCAATGGCCCATGCCCTCCAGGGCGCGCGTGATTCCGCGGCCGGCGGTCTGCAGCGCCATCAGGAACTGCGGGATCTCCCTGGAGTCGCGCGGGACGACCACGGTCAGCGCCGCCACCGCGTGGCCATCGGCGCCCAGCACCGGAACCGAGACGCCGGTGGTCTCGGCATTGATCATCCCGCTCAGCTGCGCATGACCTCGGGTGCGCGCCTCGGCGAGCTCGCGGCGCAGCTGTGGCCGAGACTCCTCGATCAGCTGCCGCCGCGGATCCCACCAGCCCTCCACCACGTGGGCCGGGGAATGGGCCAGCAGCACGTGCCCCATCGAGGTCAGGTGCGCCGGCATGGTGGTCGCCACCTCGGCCGGGTTGACCACCGCGCCATGACGGGAGAGCCGCTCCACGATCAGCACCCCCTGCTCATCGAGCACCGAGAGCTGGGTGGTCTGACGGACCACCGCGTTGACGTCATGCATGAAGGGAAGCGCCGCCGCGCGCAGCGTGCGGCTGATCGGGGCGCTCTGGGCGATCTCCCAGAGCCGCTGCCCCAGGACCAGCTCCCCGGAGGCCGCGACGGCGAGCAGGCCGTGCGCGCGCATCGTGCGCAGCAGCCGGTATCCGGTGGTCCGGGGCAGCCCGACGGCGTCGATGAGCTCCCCGGCGGGAAGGCTGGTCCGGGTCTCGAGCGCCGTGAGGATCCGCATCGCACGATCCAGCACCGCGTCACCGCTGGGCGAGTTTGCCATGGGCCAAGCGTAGTCGCGGCGCCGCGGGGTCGAGACGCCCCTCCGCGGCGCACCATGGGGCCCATCGTCCAGACGCACCGTCAAGGCCGATCCCATTCATCGAGACGTCCACGCCTGTCCATCCCGCGCAATTGTGCCCTGGGTCACGAGCGGCTAGCGTCCAACAGGTTCTGTGAGCTGAGCCACGGAATTTCACTGCCGTGCAAGGAGATCCCCATGACCCAGACCAGCCTCCGCGAGTCGATCGACTCCCGACCGATGAGCCGCTACCAGTGGTTCGTGGTCGCCCTCGCCACAGCCCTGATGGGCCTGGACGGCTATGACGTGCAGGCCATGGCGTTCACCGCGAACCCGGTCTCGGCCGACCTCGGCCTCACCGGAACCGAGCTGGGCCTGCTGCTCAGCGGAGGGCTGATCGGCATGGCGCTGGGCGCGATCTGGGTGGGCCCCTTCGCGGACCGCTTCGGACGGCGTCGGATGCTCATGATCGCGATGATCATCAATGCCGCCGGGCTCTTCCTCTCCGCCACCGCCTCCTCGATGCCGGAGCTGATGGCCTGGCGGGTCATCACCGGGCTCGGCGTGGGCGGCATCCTCACCTCCGGCACCGTCCTGGTCTCGGAGTACTCCAACGCCAAATACCGCGGCCTGTGCATGAGCATCTACGCGGCCGGCTACCCGGTGGGCGCGACCCTGGGCGGTCTGGCCGCCATCCCGCTGATCGGGACCATCGGCTGGCAGGCGGTCTTCCTGCTCGGCGGTGCCGTGACCGTGCTGGCCGTGGTCTTCGTCTGGCTCAAGATGCCCGAGTCCCTGGACTTCCTCGGCGCCCGCGCCACCAGCCCACAGGCGGCAGGGGACGGCTCTGAGCAGCGCCGCGCCGAGGACATCGCCGCACGGATGGGGATCACCGGCCCGGTGGTCCTGGAGAACTACGACACGGGTGACACCGAGACTCCGGGCAGCTCCAGGAACTCCTACGCCGCGCTGTTCAGTCCGGAGAACCGGCGCAACACGCTGCTGCTGTGGGCGATGTTCTTCGTCGTGATGTTCGGCTTCTACTTCGCCAACACCTGGACCCCGCAGCTGCTCACCGAGGTCGGCTTCTCCACCGATGAGGGAATCATGGGCGGGATCATGCTGATGATCGGCGGCACCATCGGTGCGGTCCTGTACGGGGTGTTCGCCTCCCGCTGGGACGTGCGTCGAGTCCAGGCGGTCTTCGCCATCGGCTGCGGGGTGATGTTCATCGTGTTCATCAACGCCACCGCGTGGCTGCCGGCCGCGCTGGTCGCCGGCGTGCTGCTGGGCATGATCATCAACGGCTGCATCTCCGGCATCTACACGATCGCCCCGATGACCTACGCGCCACGGCTGCGCTCCACCGGGGTCGGCGTCGCCCTCGGCGTCGGCCGCACCGGCGCCATCATCGCCCCGATCGCAGTCGGAGCGCTGCTGGACCTCGGCGCCACCCCCACCGCGCTCTACACCGGCGCCGGGATCATCGTGGCACTGGCCGCCGTCGTCGTGCTGCGGATCTCGCTGCACCAGCGCACGGCCAGCGCGCTGCGCGCCGACGCGCTCGCGGCGCGAGAGTGAGCCGGGACCCGGCCGGGGCCGCGGAAGCTAGCATGTGATCCATGGCGAACTCCCCCACCGGTGATTCGGTCCTGGCCCGGCTTGACCGGGTGCTCTCCACCTTCTCGGCGGCCGACAGCCTGCTCACCGCGGCCGAGATCGCCCGGCGCACCGGCCTGCCGCCGGCCACCGCGCACCGGCTCTGCCGTGACATGGCCGAGCTGGGCTGGTTGGAGTCGCTGCCGGCCGGGTACATGGTCGGCACCCGCCTCTGGGAGATGACCAACCGCTCGGCGCCGACGATGAAGCTCGCCGTGCGCGCCCGACCCTACCTCTCCGATGTCCACACCGTGATGGGTCAGCATGTGCAGCTCGGGGTGATCGAAGGCCACGAGGTGCTCTTCGTGGACCGACTCTCGGCACGGGAGGCGCCGCGCATCCACGGCGGGGTCGCCGGCCGACTGCCGCTGCACGTCTCGGCCACCGGCCTCGTGCTCCTGGCCCACGCCTCCCCCGAGTTCCGCACCTTCTACCGGACCCACCATCAGGACGCGTCACCTGGTCAGATCATCTCCGAGGACCGGCTGGAACAGGTCCGCCAGCAGGGCTACTGCGCGCAGACCGGCGTGATCGAGCGCGCGGTCACCGGAGTCGCGGTGCCGATCCGGCAGCGCGGCCGCTCCGTGGTCGCCGCCCTGGGCGTGGTCACCGACGACGACGACGTCGCCCGACGCCCCGCACCCTGGGTGCAGATGCTGCAGATCGCCGCACGGGGCATACAGCGCGAGATCAGCGGCAAGGGGTGAACCGCGCCCCGCGCTGCCATCGCATTCAATGGGATCTCTGTGGCGCTGGGCACATCTGCTGACCAGACTGATCTGCACAGGGCCGAACCGGCCCAGGAGAAGGAGAGACATGACCGCGCACACCACCCGAGTCGACGTCGGCATCGTGGGCGGCGGCCCCGCAGGGCTGATGACCGCGCTGCTGCTCAAGCGACGCGGCATCTCCGCCGCCGTGATCGAGACCCGCACGAAGGACACGATCCACCACACTCAGCGTGCAGGGATCCTCGAAGCCGCCACGGTGAACATGCTGGTGGACGCCGAAGTCGGGTCACGAGTGCTCACCGAGGGTCATGAACACGAGGGCACGGTGCTCAGCTTCGACGGAGAGCAGCATCGCATCGACTTCCAGGCGCTGGTCGGACGCTCGGTCTGGCTCTACCCACAGAACGAGGTCTTCTTCGACCTCGCCAACGCCTGGGAACGAGAAGGCGGGGAGATCCACTGGGCCGTCACCGACACCCAGGTCCACGGGATCGAGACCACGTCGCCGCGGATCAGCTTCACCGACGCGCACGCTCAGGCACGCAGCATCGAGGCCGACCTGATCATCGGCACCGACGGGTCCCGCTCCATGTGTCGCAGGCTGATCCCCGAGGAGGTGCGCACCGACCACTTCATCTCCTACCCCTTCGCCTGGTTCGGGATCCTCTGTGAGGCCCCACCGACCGCCCCAGAGCTGATCTACGCGAACTCCGAGCTCGGCTTCGCACTGATCTCCCAGCGCAATGAGACCGTCCAGCGCATGTACTTCCAGTGCGACCCGGACACCGATCCGGACAGCTGGTCCGAGGACGCGATCTTCGACCACATCCAGCAGGTGCTCGGCACCGAGGGCGGCGTCCAGCTCAAGCGCGGACCGATCATCGACAAGACCGTGCTGCCCTTCCGCTCCTATGTCTGTGACCCGCTCAGCCACGGCCGGCTGGCTCTGGCCGGCGATGCCGGCCACACCGTCCCGCCGACCGGGGCCAAGGGTCTGAACCTGGCCTTCGCCGATGTGCGGGTGCTGATTCCGTGCGTGGAGGAGTTCATCACCGAGCTGCGCGCCGATGCGCCCGGCCATGAAGGAGAAGCGGCCGAGACCCCGGAGTCGCTGCGTCGATACTCCCGGACCGCACTGGACCGGGTATGGAAGGCGCAGAACTTCTCCTACTGGGCGACGAACCTTCTGCACCGTCAGCCGGACGAGAACCCCTTCACCCACCGGCGTCGCCGCGGCGAGTTCGACGCGATCACCGGCTCCGTGCACGGCCAGGCCTATTTCGCGGATTCCTACACCGGCTGGAGCGACTGACCCTCCCGACGAGGCTCGGACCGCGAGCGCCGCGGCTATCTGGGCTCGAGCCGGATCGCGCCGTCGAGCCGGATGGTCTCGCCGTTGAGCATCGGGTTGGCCACGATCTGCATGACCAGCTGGGCGAAGTCCTCGGGCGCACCGAGCCGGGCGGGGTGCAGCGTCTTGGCGCGCAGCGACTCCTTGGCCTCCTCGGGCAGACCCGCCATCATGGGGGTCTCGAAGAGTCCGGGCGCGATCGTCATCACCCGGATGGCATGCCGGGCGAGCTCGCGGGCCGCCGGAAGGGTCAGCGAGGCCACTGCCCCCTTCGAGGCCGCGTAGGCGATCTGACCGATCTGACCCTCGAAGGCGGCCACCGACGCGGTGTTGATCAGCACCCCGCGCTCGCCGGCGGAGGGTTCGTTGTCCCGCATCGCGGCGGCGGCCTGCGCCATCAGGTTCACCGTGCCGCCGACATTGACGGCGAGGACACCCATGAACTGCTCCTGGGAGAGCGGGCCGTCTCGACCCAGCAGCTTTCCCGGGGTGGCCACACCGGCGCAGCTCACGGCAACCCGCAGCGGCCCCCGCCCGGCTGCCGCAGCGACGGCCTCGCGAGAAGTGGCCGGATCCGTGATGTCCCCGGGGCAGAAGGCGGCGCGTCCACCGAGCGAGGACACGGCGTCGGCCCGCTCCGTGCTGCCCTCGGCGTCCGGGAGGTCCACGACCACCACCTGCGCGCCCGCCATGATCAGGGCCTTCGCCGTGGCATGGCCGAGGCCCGAGGCTCCTCCGCTGACGATTGCGCTGGCTCGTGTCAGTTCCATCCGAATCTCCTTCATCGAGTTGGTTCATCCACGCTGAGCATGAGGGCAGACCTTGCATGAGGGTGATCGCCGGGGTGGAGGGATCCGCTCCCCCGGCGATGTCCACCCGGCCCAGCGCGTCCGCAATGGCGACGGTGCCGGGCTGGACCCGGTCATGATGCCTCATCCTCTGCCGATTGGAGCTCCCTGGCTCGAATACCGGTCGCAAGCTCGATAGTTGCACTTCCAATAAGTTGAGTTTAGGCTAACACAGTGAGAGCTGAATCACATGCGATACCAGGTCGATCAGCCCCTCGCCAGGCATCCCCGAGGCTGATCTCGACGCGAAGGAGCACGTCCATGACGGATCTGACCCACTTCATCCACGGCAAACACATACATGGCACCTCAGGCAGGAGCCGCGAGGTCTTCAACCCGGTCCGCGGCGAAGTCACCGCCGAGGTGCCCCTGGCCAACGCCGAGGAAGTCTCCCAGGCCATCGATTCCGCCCAGGCCGCGTTCGGAGAGTGGTCGGCTCTGAACCCCCAGCGGCGCGGACGCATTCTGCTGAAGTGGGCCGACCTGATCCATACCCACCGTGATGAGCTTGCCGAGACGCTCTCCAATGAGCACGGCAAGACCTTCGACGATGCGTTGGGCGACATCCAGCGCGGCGTGGAGGTCGTGGAGTTCGGCGCCGGAGCTCCCCATCTGCTCAAGGGCGAGTTCTCCCACGACGCGGCCACCGGCATGGACATCCACAGCCTGCGCCAACCTCTCGGAGTCGTCGCCGGCATCACTCCGTTCAACTTCCCCGCCATGATTCCGCTCTGGAAAGCCGGAACCGCCCTGGCCGCGGGCAACACCTTCGTGCTGAAACCCTCGGAGCGCAACCCCTCGGTGCCGCTGCGCCTGGCCGAGCTCGCACTGGAGGCGGGCATGCCGCCCGGCACGCTGAACGTGATCAATGGGGACAAGGAATCGGTGGACGCCCTCATCGAGGACCCCCGGGTGAAGGCCATCGGGTTCGTCGGATCCACCCCCGTCGCCCAGTCCATCTACACCGCGGCCGCCGCCCGGGGAAAACGCGCACAGTGCTTCGGCGGCGCGAAGAACCACATGGTGATCATGCCCGACGCCGATCTCGATCAGGCCGCCGACGCGTTGATCGGCGCCGGCTACGGCTCCGCCGGTGAGCGATGCATGGCCATCTCGGTCGCCGTCCCCGTCGGCGAGGCCACCGCTGAGGCGCTGCGAGCCAAGCTCCTGGAGCGCATCGAGAAGCTCGTCGTCGGACCCTCCCTGGATCCCTCCAGCGACTTCGGTCCGGTGGTGGGCGCGGACGCGAAGCAGCGGATCGAGGGCTACATCGGGCTCGGCGTCGAGGAGGGTGCTGAGCTGGTGGTGGACGGGCGCGGCGTCGTCGTCGAGGGCCACCCCGAGGGGTATTGGATCGGCGCGACGCTCTTTGATCACGTCACACCAGCGATGCGCATCTACAAGGAGGAGATCTTTGGTCCGGTGCTGTGCATCGCACGAGCCCGGGACTATGAGGAGGCCCTGCGGCTGCCCACGGAGCACGAGTTCGGCAATGGGGTGGCGATCTTCACCCGCGACGGCGACACCGCCAGAGACTTCGCCTCCCGGGTGGAGGTGGGCATGGTCGGCGTCAATGTGCCGATCCCGGTGCCGATCGCGTATTACACCTTCGGCGGCTGGAAGGCCTCGGGATTCGGCGACCTCAATCAGCACGGTGCGGATGGACTGAAGTTCTACTCCAAGACCAAGACGGTCAGCACGCGCTGGCCCTCCGGAACCAAAGAGGGTGCGAGCTTCATCATGCCCGAGGGGAGCTGAGCGATGGCCGCTGAGGTGCTCTTCGAGGCGCGCGGCACCCTCGGCGTCATCAGACTGAACCGGCCCGGGGCGATGAATGCGCTGAACCTGAACATGGTGCGACAGATGCTGCACCAGCTGCAGGAATGGTGCGATGATCCGGGCGTCTCCCAGGTGCTGGTCCTCGGCGCGGGAGACCGTGGCCTCTGCGCGGGAGGCGACGTGCGCAGCATCTACGAAGACATCCGTGCCACTCGGGCGAGCGGCCGTGACGACTACACCACCACGGAGTTCTTCGCCACCGAGTTCCGGTTGAACCACCTGATCAGCCAGTATCCGAAGCCGTATATCGCCTTCATGGACGGAGCCACCCTGGGCGGCGGCATCGGCATCTCCGCCCACGGCCGCCACCGGGTGGTCACCGAACGCACGAAGGCCGGCATGCCCGAGACCACCATCGGATACTTCCCGGACGTCGGCGGGACCCATCTGCTCGCCCGCTCACCGGGACGAGCGGGCCTCCACGCGGGCCTGACGGCGGGCATCTTCGGCGCCGCCGACACCATCCACCTCGGCCTGGCCGACGTGTACGTGCCCTCCGGCAAGCTGGCGGCGCTGGCGGAAGCCCTCGAGCAGGAGACGTTCGACCAGGTCAAGGCAGGCTTCACCGAGACCCCGCCGGTCGCCCCGCTGCGGTCCGCGCAGGACTGGATCGACGACGCATATTCCGCCGAGACCGCGGAAGAGATCCTCGAGCGGCTGGCGGCGTGGGGAGCGACGCACCCGGACGCGGCGCGGGCCCGAGAGGACATCCTGAGCAAGTCCCCCACCGCGCTGAAGCTGACGCTCCACGGGATCCGCGAAGCCTCACGCCTGGAGCTGTCGGCCGCCCTGGTGCGGGAGTATGCGGCCGGGCAGCACCAGCTGCGCGGCCATGACTTCGCCGAAGGCATCAGGGCGCAGGTCATCGACAGGGACCGCAGCCCACGGTGGGACCCGGCCACCCTGCCGGAGGTCGACGAGATGAGGATCGAGGAGCACTTCCTGCCCGGCCCACATCCGACCTTCGAGCTGTTTTCACCGATTCAGGAGGCACATTCATGAACAGCACCACACACGACGTCGACACACACCCCACCGTGGCGTTCATCGGACTCGGCAACATGGGCGGCCCGATGGCCGCGAACCTCGTCCAGGCCGGTGTGCAGGTCTACGGGTTCGACCTCAGCGCCGAAGCCGTGGAGACCGCCCGCTCCAAGGGAATCGATGTCGTCACCGACCCTCTTGACGCCGTCGCGAGATCTGAGGTGGTGCTCACGATGCTGCCCTCGGGTCAGCACGTGCTCTCGGCCTATCGGGACTCACCGGGACTGCTCTCCGCGGCCAGGCCAGGGACGATCTTCCTGGACTGCTCCACCATCAACATCTCCGAGGCGCAGGAGGCTGCGGAGCTGGCCGAGCGCGCGGGATTCCGGGCCGCCGATGCACCGGTCTCCGGGGGCGTGGTGGGCGCCGAGGCCGGCAGCCTCGCGTTCATGGCCGGAGGCCGTCTCGAGGTGTTCCAGGAGGTCCTCCCGCTGTTGGAGATCATGGGCGCTCGGGTGGTCCACTGCGGCGGCAGCGGCCTGGGCCAGGCTGCGAAGCTCTGCAACAACATGATCCTCGGCATCAGCCAGATCGCCGTGGGTGAAGCCTTCGTTCTGGGCGAAAGGCTGGGGCTGGACCACCAGGCGCTCTACGACGTCGTGTCCAACGCGTCGGGTCAGTGCTGGGCGCTGACCACGAACTGCCCCGTCCCAGGTCCCGTGCCGACTTCCCCCGCCAACCGTGACTTCACGCCTGGCTTCGCCGGCGCCCTGATGGCCAAGGACCTCACCCTCGCCACCAACGCGTTGGACCAACAGGGGGTCGATGCACAGCTGGGAAGACTCGCGGCGGCCATCTTCTCCGAGTTCGCCCAGGGTCCCGGGCAGCGGCAGGACTTCTCCGCCATCATCAACACCATCCGAGACAACTCCCACAACGCAGGAGCGTGAGGCATGACCGAATATTCGACGATCCTGGTCTCGACCGAAGCAAGGGTCGGCAAGATCACGCTGAACCGGCCCGAATCCCTCAACGCGCTGAACACCATGATGATGGAGGAGGTCGTCCACGCCGCCGGCGTCTTCGACGCCAGCCCCGACATCGGGGCGATCCTCGTCACCGGCTCGGACAAGGCGTTCGCGGCGGGTGCCGATATCAACGAGATGTCGGAGCAGGACCATCCGGGGATGTATGCCGCGGACTGGTTCCGCCGCTGGGATGACTTCACCCGCCTGCGCACCCCGATCGTGGCTGCCGTGAACGGCTACGCCCTGGGCGGCGGGTGTGAGCTCGCGATGATGGCCGACGTCATCGTGGCCGGAGAAGGTGCGAGGTTCGGTCAGCCCGAGATCAACCTGGGGGTCATCCCGGGGATGGGCGCCTCCCAGCGGCTCACCCGATCGGTCGGGAAGGCCAAGGCGATGGATATGATCCTCACCGGGAGGCACATCCACGCCGATGAAGCCGAGCGCATCGGCCTGGTCTCACGAGTCGTGGCAGACGAAGACACGGTCGCGGAAGCCACCAAGGTCGCTGAGCAGATCGCCTCGAAATCCAAGCCGGCTGCGCAGATGGGCAAGGAGGCCGTGGGTGCGGCCTTTGACTCCACGCTTCATCAGGGCCTTGCGTTCGAGCGGCGGATGTTCCATTCGCTGTTCTCACTCGAGGATCAGTCCGAAGGCATGAGCGCGTTCATCCAGAAGCGCGAACCTCAGTGGAGGCATCGCTGACCCGGCGGTTCAGGACGGGAAGTCGCCCGCTCGCTGGCGGAAGTTCGCCAAGATGGTGTTCAGCTGGTCGATCTCCTGCGACTCGAACCCGGTGCGCTCAAAGAGCTGCTCATTGAGCGCCTTGGTCGCCTGTTCGGCCACCTGCTTGCCCTCCGGGGTGAGCACCAGGAGCATTGCGCGCCGGTCAGAGTCATGCGGCTCGCGGCGCACCAGACCCGCCGACTCCAGCCGGTCGACGGCGTTGGTGATCGACGTCGGATGGACCTGCAGCAGCTGGCTGGCCTTGTTCATCGGCAGCCGCTCTTCTCGGGAGAACCCCAGCAGCGCGAGCACCTCATAGCGGGCGAAGGTCAGCTTGAACGGCTTCAGGATGTCCCGTGCTCGCGCCAAGAGGATCTGCTGCGTCCGCATGATTGCGGTGACCGCCGCCGCGGGGGCGGCCGCGGACGTCCATCCCTGCCGCTCCCAGTTCTTCTGGATCTCAGCGATCGGGTCCTTGGCAAGCGGGGGGTGCATGTAGGCGTCTCCTCTTCCGTGCTCGGTCCGACCATTGTGGGGATGGACCGGAGTTTATCTGGGAATCATCTGATGTCGGACCTGCGCCGAGGGCTGAGGCCTCACCGTGGCCCCGGCTCTGGCTCAGGCGGGCAGCGTCATGGGCGCCTCAGTCCCAGATCGGCTTCTCGGTACTCCACCCCGAATCCCTCCAGTCCCTCACTGGCTTCGGCGCGCCGCTCCTCTGCCTGGCGCAGCTGGACCCGCCGGATCTTCCCCGAGATCGTCTTTGGAAGCTCCGCGAACTCGATGCGCCGGATCCGTTTATAGGGCGCCAGCTTGTTCAGCGCGAACTGGAGGATCTCCGCCGCGGTGGCCTCGTTCGGCTCCCACCCGGAGGCCAGCGTCACGTACGCCTTGGGAACCGCCAGCCGCAGCTCATCCGGTGCGGACACGATCGCGGCTTCCACCACGGCAGGGTGCTCGATGAGCACGGATTCCAACTCGAACGGTGAGACCTTGTAGTCGCTGGACTTGAAGACGTCATCGGCCCGTCCCACGTAGGTGATGACGCCGTTGCCGTCACGGGAGGCGATGTCCCCCGTGTGGTAGTAGCCATCGCGGAAGACCTCGGCGTTCTTCTCCTCCGCGCCGTAATAGCCCTTCATCAGACCGACCGGCCTCGGGTCGAGGGCGAGACAGATCTCCCCCTCCTCGGCCTCCTCACCCGACACCGGGTCGATCAGGGCGACGTCGAATCCCGGCAGCGGGACACCCATGGCGCCGAACTTCACCCGCCGGCCCGGAGTGTTGGCGATCTGCAGCGAGGACTCGGTCTGTCCGAAGCCATCGCGGATCGTGCACCCCCACGCCCGCTGGACCTGTTCGATGACCTCCGGGTTCAACGGCTCTCCGGCCGAGACCGTGACGCGCGGTGGATTCTTCAGCTGCGCGAGGTCCGCCTTGATGAGCATCCGCCAGACCGTGGGCGGGGCGCAGAAGCTCGTGACCCCGGCGTCGTCGATGGACCGCATCAGCGCCGCGGCGTCGAACTTGCTGAAGTTGTACAGGAAGATGGTCGCCTCCGCGATCCACGGCGCGAAGAAGTTCGACCACGCGTGCTTGGCCCAGCCCGGCGAAGAGACGTTCAGATGCACATCGCCGGGCTCGAGCCCGATCCAGTACAGGGTTGAGAGGTGCCCCACCGGGTACGAGGTGTGCGTATGCTCGACCAGCTTCGGCTTCGACGTCGTGCCGGAGGTGAAGTACAGCAGCATCGTCTCATCAGCGGCAGTCGGCACGACCTGCTCCAACTCCGGTGAGGCCGCGTAGGCCTCCTGGTACGAGTGGACGGTGCGGCCCGACAGCTCAGGCCGCACCGCTGCCTGCCGATCGGCGTACACGCCGGGCACGTGGATGAGCGCATAGTCACCCTCGACCTGCGTGAACTTCCGCAGCGTCTCGGAATCTCCGACGATCCAGCTCGCTTCGGCCCGACCGACTCGGTCCTGCAGGTCGTGTGGGCCCATCTGAGTCGTGGTGGGGATCAGCACAGCACCGAGCTTGATCGCGCCGAGCATCGTCTCCCACAGCTCGACCTGGTTGCCGAGGATCAGGATGATGCGGTCGCCTCGCCTCACCCCGATGCTGGTCAGCCAGTTGGCCACTCGATTGGAGTCTTCGCGCAGCTGCGCGAAGGTGCGGGTGAGCCGAGACCCATCTTCTTCCATGATCACCAGCGCGTCCTGACCCGATCGTTCGGGGCTCTTCGCCACCTGATCGAACCAGTCGAAGCCGAAGTTGAAATGCGTGAACCGAGGCCAGCGGAAATCCCGGCGCGCGCGCTCCCAGTCCTGCTGGGCACCGACGAGCTGGTCCCGAGCTGCGCGAAACTCTTCGGTCACTGTCATGGCGCTCCTCCTCGAGGTCTGTGTGATTCTGGTCACTCTAGAATATACTTGGAAGTCATATAGTTGGTAAAGCTGCAGTTTTACGTGCAGTGACATGGCGGCCCGCCCACCCAGCCCCGGATCCGCCGGATGACAAGGAGACCTCGATGACCAAGCAGGACGCCCACGCTGCCGCAGACCCCATTTCCGAAGACCCTGATCTGATGCACCTGGCCCGCCACCTCGGTCCGGCAGAACGTGACCGGCTGAACGTCATCGACGAGTACGCGCAGCGCAACATTCGACGCCAGTCCCTCGAACCGTGGAACGACGATCGCCTTCCGCTCGACATGCTTGCAGGGCTGGGCAGCATCGGACTCGGCGAACTGCACCTCGACGGTTCCTCACCGCTGCTCCGCGGCCTTGCCCACACCGCGCTGGCACGCGCCGACGTCTCGATCTCTGCGGTCATCGGCATCCACAATGAGCTCATCGTCGGCATGATCCAAGCCCTGGGTTCGGAGCGTCAGCGTGAGGAATGGCTTCCGGCCCTGCGCCGGCTGCGGGCCTTCGGCGCCTTCTGCCTCACCGAGCCTGAGCACGGCTCCGACGTGGCCGGCGGACTGGCCACGTCGGCGACTCTGCGCGGCGGACAGTGGCGCATCCAGGGGTCCAAGCGTTGGATCGGCATGGGCACGGTGGCCGACGTCGCCCTGGTGTGGGCGCGAGACACCGCTGACGGGCAGGTCAAAGGCTTTCTGGTGCCCACATCGTGTGCGGGATACCAGGCCCGAAAGATCACCCACAAGACCGGACTGCGCATCATGCCGAACGCCGACATCGAACTTGATGTCACCCTGCCGCAGGACGCCCTGCTGCCAGGGGCGACCTCGTTCACCGCCACGAACACCGGACTGCGAAGCTCACGGGCATGGGTGGGGTGGCAGGCCGTCGGCGCCCAGCAGGCCCTGCTGGACATCGCACGGGACTATGCGAAGAGGCGCGACCAGTTCGGTGCACCCTTGGCGTCTTTCCAGCTCGTCCAGGCCGCTCTGGCCAAGGTCGCCGGAAACCTCGCGGTCTCGACCTCCTTCATGGCCGAGCTCACCCGGCTGCAGAGTGACCGCGAGCTGACCATGATGCACGCGTCCCTGGGCAAGGCGACGCTGACCCGGCTGGCACGAGAGTCCGCCGCCGCCGCGCGGGAGATCTTCGGTGGGAACGGCATACTGAGCGATCACGAAGCAGCCAAGATCGCAGGAGACATCGAGGCGATCTATACCTACGAGGGCTCCCATGGCATCAACCTGCTGATCGCCGGTCGTGAGCTGACCGGAGTCTCCGCCTTCGCCTGACCTGGGAGGCCGGGACGAGCGAGCGCCACCCCTTCGGAGCACGGTCTCTGAGCGGGCTCAGCCCTCGTACTCGTCCCCGATGATCAGGGTGACGAAGCTGGCCTGGTCGTGCTCTTCGACGGTGTCGACCCCGAAGCTCTCGGCAAGCTCCTCGGCGATGGCCTGCTCTGCGTCTCCGGAGCCTGCTGGGTAGACCACGGCCGGAGTCTCGGCGCGTTCCTCGAAGCCCCAGTCGCCCTGCCAGACCACGTTGTAGTCGAGCTCCTCGAGCTCGGCGCCCATCGCCGTCGCGCCACCCTCGGCGCCCTGGTAGTTGGCCACCTGGACCGGGGTCTCGGTGTCGCTGGCCGGCTGTGGCCCGGCGGGCTCCTCCGTCTGGTCCGCATCGCCCTCGGCGCCGTCATCGGCCTCGGCGTCGTCCTCGGCGTCGTCCTCGGATTCGTCCTCGGATTCGGACACCGCCGCATCCTGATCATCGGCGGTGCTGTCCGGGTCCGAGTCGGAGAGCATCGGCACGATGAAGTAGGCGAAGGCCCCGACGAGCAGCACGAATCCAGCCAAGAGCCCGATCCAGCGCAGGCCGCTGCCACCGGCCCCGCCCGTTCCGGCTGCGCCTGGAGCCCGATGCTTGCCGGCCTCCCCGGTCTGATACGGGGGGACGTCGTCGAACTCGTCGTGCGGGTGCTGGCTCATAGGTCCTGTCCTCAAAGTGCGGGGGCGATGCTCGGTGCTGCTGATCTCGACCTTGCGTCAGCGGCGGGTCGCGCGGGCGCGGTGCCGGGCATCCCGCTGCCGGCGCAGGCGTTTCACCAGCATCGGGTCGTGGGCCAGCGCCGCCTCCGTGTCGATCAGCAGATTCAGCGCCTGGTAGTACGCCACGGCTGACATCTGGAGCGCATCGGTGATGGCCTCGTCCTTCGCGCCCGCGTACTTCCACCACTGGCGCTCCAGGTCGAGCATCTTCTTCTGCTGTTCAGTGATCATCTCACCGTCATCCTACGGCTGGGCAGCGCGCATTGCAGGAATATCGGCCCTCGTGGGCTCGACGGTGTGTTCAATCGGCTGAGCTGTCTATGGTGGAGGCGATGACACCTGAGACTGAACTGATCGCTCCGCTGGAAACGGGCTGGCAACGTGCCCTGGCCGGCGAGTCCGCCCACTTGGAGACCGTCCGCGAGGAGCTGGCCCGCCGCCGTGACGCCGGGGAGCAGGTGCTGCCTTCCCCAGAGCTGGTGCTGCGCGGCTTCCGTCAGCCCTTCGACGCGGTGAAGGTGCTGATTCTGGGTCAGGACCCCTACCCGACCCCGGGACATGCCATAGGCATGTCCTTCGCGGTGGACCCCGCGGTGCGTCCGCTGCCCCGCAGCCTCGGGAACATCTTCACCGAGCTCGAATCGGACCTCGGGATCCCGAAGAGTCCCCACGGCGATCTCACCGCATGGGCCCGGCAGGGGGTGCTGATGCTCAACCGGGTGCTCACGGTCAGCGCGGGTTCACCGGCCTCGCATCGCGGCATCGGCTGGGAGCAGATCACCGAGGCGGCGCTGCGCGCGCTGGTGGATCGGGGCACTCCCCTGGTCTCGATCCTCTGGGGCGCCGACGCGCGCAAGCTGGCGCCGGTGCTCGATTCCGGCGAGCACACCGCGGTCATCACAAGCCCCCATCCCTCACCGCTCTCAGCGCGACGCGGGTTCTTCGGCTCCCGACCGTTCTCACAGGCGAATGAGGCGCTGCGCCGGCTCGGCGAAGACCCGGTGGACTGGCGACTGAACCCCGACGGCTGACCCCGGCGCAGCACCGAGCAGCGCCGCGAGGTCCGCGAGGTCCGCGAGCGCAGGCCGGTCAGCGGCGTCGGGTGCGCGATCGCTCGTGGGACTGCAGTCCTGCGGTGAACGGTCTCATCAGCACGTCGCCGAGCACGATCCCGGAGGCGATCGCCATGATGATGATCAGCGCGTTGAACAGCTCGGTGAGCCCGTCCATCATATGGACGGTCGTGGATTCGATGGCGATCTGATACATCCCGCGGAAGACCATCAGCCCGGGCAGCATGAACATCATCGCGGGCACGGCCACGACCAGCTGAGGCGACCCCATGCGCAGGGCGAGGACCCGGCCCAGCGCCCCGACCACCACGGCGCCGAAGACCGGGGTGACGCGTTCGCCCAGGCCGATGATCTCTGCGGCGTAGAAGGCGCAGAATCCCAGCGCGGAGACCGCACCGATGGGCAGCAGCATCCGCCAGCTCGCCTGTTCGACGACGGCTGCGGCCATCGCCGCCAAGAACACCAGCGCCACCAGCACGGTCGGGTGATACATCCGAGTCAGACCCACCGCCACCTCGACCTCCGGAGCGCCGAGCAGATTCGCGATCGTCACGGCGGCCATGATCCCGGCGGTCATGCCGGCGAAGGCGATCATGGTGGACATCAGACGACCGGCCGCGGTGATCGGGAATCCGTTGATCCCGTCCTGGATGGCCGAGACGATCCGCGCGGAGGGCAGCAGGATCATCAGCCCGCCGGCCACCACCATGGAGGGACGGATCGGCATGTCCATCGCGAAGGCCCCCATGGCGAAGGAGGTCGCGACGAACCCGCCGGCGGCCAGGCAGAAGAACTCCGGGACTCGCCGGGTGGCGAGCAGCCGGACGGTCCAGAGCACGAGGATGGTTGCGGCGAAGCCGAGCGAGGCGTCCAGCAGCGGAGCCCCGAGGAACGCCGCGAAGAAGCTGGCGAAGATCGCCCCGCAGATCGTCACCATCCAGCGCGGGTAGGGCTTGGGCTCGCGGATGATCTCGCGAAGCCGCTCCTCGGCGTCGCCGCGGGTGAGGCGACCGGCGATGATGTCGGTGACCAGCTGGTGCACCGAGGCGAGCGCTCGGAAGTTGTTCGACCATGACCGCACCACCCGCACCCGCGAGTAGGGGATCTTTCCGTCAGGCGCCCAGTTGAGGCTGATCGACTGGTTGGTGATGTCGGCGTCGGTGTTCTTCATGCCGAACGCCGCGGTGACTGCGATGATCGAGGTCTCGACCTCGAGCGCGCCGGCTCCGTAGCGGAACAGGGCCTCGCCGAGGTCCAGCACGAAGGCGATCGTGGCCAGCTCGTCGGTCTCGACGTGCGCTTCGGCCTGGTACGGGTTCTCGAACGGGGTGCCGGCGAGCCGGTCGATGATCGGCACGGTGCCGGTCGCCGCGCGCTCAGCCTGCATGATGCGTCGCAGCACCTGGGGTGAGCGGGGCCTGCGGTCGAAGACCCCGGGGTCGAAGTCGGGGTCGCGGCGAGCCGAGCCGCCCAGCCGGGACTTGAACCAGGAAGGCCGCGGCACGGCGGGGCGCCGCGGAGATTGGCTCACCGGTGATTGCCGCAGCGGTGCGCCCGGCGCGCCGTGCGGCAGGTTGATCAGACCCGAGGAGTCCGGTCCCTGCGCATGCTCGTCGCGCTGGGCCCAGGAGGTCGTCGTCTCCTGCGGGCCGGTCGGGATCTGCGGGCCCAGCGCATCGGTCTGGTGCCAGTCCCCGGTGACGGGGAAGGCGTAGTGGTCCGTGGGCGCTGTCGCGCCGTGCGGGGTGGTGTAGGACTGCTCGAAACTGGGGTCCGCGACGTATTCGTGCCGGGCCGCTTCGTTCTCGTGCTGCTCCGCGGCACGTGCCACCGCCTCGGCGTCGTATTCCTCCCACTCCAGCGCGGCCTCGGCTTCGGCGGAGGCGTGCCAGGAGGAGGCGAAGGAGCTGCGCAGCGTCTGGACGAACCCGGTGGGGGTCTCGTCGAGGATCTCCTGGGTGGAGTGGACCACCGGGATGTTGGTGACGTCGGCGTTGGGCTCGGTGCGCACGGGGTCGATCGCCTCGGCGACGTAGCCTCTTGTGGGATGCCGTTCAACGTGTTCGAGTGCCACGAACCCTCCTCGCAAGCAACATAACCACAAAAGGACCCTGGCAGATGCCGGGGCCTTGAGGGGTGTGTGAATGATGGTGCCTGGAGTACAGGCGAAGAAAGTGGATCTGAATGGACTCGAACCATCGACCTCTCGCGTGTGAGGCGAGCGCTCTAACCAACTGAGCTACAGATCCTGAGGCACCTGCGCGCGGAATCCCGCGTTCACGTGCCTCAGAAGGTTACCACCTGTTCAGACTCAGGACGAAACCGACGCCAGCGCCTCCGGGATGGGGGTCTCGCCGTCGAGGAAGTTCACCGTGGCGCGCACCGCGGAGCCGCTGCGCAGGGTCTCGGTGATGACCTCGGCGACGTTCTCCCGGGAGGTGTCCACGGAGGCGCCCTCGGCGGACATGGTCTCGCCCGCGGTGGCCGGATCGAGCACCGTGATCTTCGCGCTGGCCGGCTCCAGGGTCAGCGAGCCGGGACCCAGGATGGTGTAGTCCAGGCTGGTGCCGCGCAGGTGCCTGTCGGCCTGGTGCTTGGCCAGCGCGTAGGGGTAGAACGAGCTCGTCGGGTCCACCGTGTTGATGTCGGTCTCGCTGCGGGCGTAGGAGACCATCACGTAGCGGGAGACGCCCGCCTCGGCGGCGGCATCCATGCTGCGCACCGCGGCCTCATGGTCCACCGCCTTGGTCCGGGCTGGGTTCCCGCCGCCGGCACCGGCGGCGAAGACGACGGCGTGCGCGCCGGCGAACGCCTGCCCCAGCTCTGCGGAGCTGGCGGACTCGATGTCGAGGACCCGCGGCGTGGCGCCTGCGTCGGTGATGTCCTGGGCCTGGTCGGGATCCCGGATCAGGGATTCGACGGTGAAGCCGGCGGCGACCAGCTTCGGTGCTGCCAGCAGTGCGATCTTGCCGTGTCCGCCGATGATGACGACGCGCTGAGATTCAGCCATGGGATGCTCCTTCGCGATCAGGGGGTGCCTGCTCGAATCGGGGTCCGCCGGGTGTGCGTGCTCCGGACGGTTCTCTCCTCACAACGTCTGCGCGCCTGCACTATTCCTTAGACTGTGTGGCGTGTCAGCCCCTTATCCGCCTGTGAGCACCTCCCCGCCCGTCCCGCTGCGCCGCTCCCCCGCGCTGCGGACGGGCCTGTCCATCGCCGCCGCGATCTCGCTCTACGGCGTCTCCTTCGGGGCGCTCTCCACGGCGGCGGGAATGACGCTGTGGCAGACCGTGGCGCTCTCCGCGCTGCTCTTCAGCGGCGCCTCCCAGTTCGCCTTCATCGGCATTCTGGCCTCGGGCGGCACCGGGGCGGCGGCGCTGGGCGCGGCCACGCTGCTCAGCGGGCGCAACACGATCTATGCGGTGCAGATGAAGGCGCTGCTGAATCCGCGGGGATTCAAGCGGCTGGCTGCGGCCCAGGTGACCATCGATGAGTCCGCGGCGGTGGCGATGTCCGCCCCGGATCCGGTGGAGCAGCGTCGCGGCTTCTGGGGCGCGGGCATCGCCTGCTATCTCTTCTGGAACCTCGCCACCGTGCTCGGCGCGCTGCTCGGTGATGTGATCGCCGAGCCCGAGGCGCTGGGGCTCGACGGCGCCGTGGTCGCCGCCTTCCTCGGCCTGCTGTGGCCGCGGCTGAAGTCCCTGGACGCCTGGGCGCTGGCGGTGCTGGCGGCCCTGGTCACCACGGTCACGATGCCGCTGCTGGCACCCGGGGTCCCGGTGCTGGCCGCCGCCGTCGTCGCCGTGGTGTGGGGACTGGCGTCGAAGGGGGTCCGCGCATGAGCCTGTGGTTCTGGGTCCTGGCGGCCTGCGCCGCCGTGTACGCCACCAAGCTGCTGGGCTATCTGGTGCCGCAGAGCTGGCTGAAGCATCCCGCCGTGGGGCGGGTCTCGGCGATGCTCACCATCGGGCTGCTCGCCGCTCTGGTGGCGATGAACACCTTCTCCGCCGAGCAGTCGGTGACCATCGACGCCCGGCTCGGCGCACTGCTGGCCGCCGCCGTGGCGCTGCTGCTGCGCGCCCCGTTCATCCTGGTGGTGCTGGTCGGGGCGGCAGCGGCTGCCGGGATCCGCGCCCTGGGGTGACCCGGGCGCGCCACGCGGCCGCCTCGGGGCGGGAGACGCGGCGAGCCCCCCTCCCGCCTGCAGGTGCAGGCCGGACGGGGGCTCGTCGTGGCCCTGGGACGCCAGGAACGGGAAGGGCTCAGGCCTGGGTGCTGGACCCTGCCTGCGCGCGATCCTCGATGCCGGTGTCGTCGGCGTCGGCAGCTTCGCTGTCCGCAGCGCCGGTGCCGGCCGCCTCAACATCGCCAGCCTCGGAGCCCTGACCCTCGGCCGCGGGGGTCGCCCGCAGGGTCGTGGCGAGGATCAGCGTGCCGATGCTCAGCACCGCAGCGAGCCGGAAGGCCACGCGGAAGCCCTCGACCGCGGCGTCGTCGGGGTTCATCCCGGAGTTCACCGCGGCGGCGGTGCCCAGTCCGACGGCCGCCACCAGTGCGGCCGTGCCGATCGCGGCGGCCAGCTGCTGCAGCGTGTTCAGCGCGGCGGTGCCGTGGGAGTACAGCGCCTTGGGCAGCGGGTTCAGCGCCGTGGTGAAGGCCGGGGTGAAAAGCAGCGCCAGGCCGGAGGAGAGCAGCAGGTGCAGACCCAGCACCATGGCCACCGGGGTGGTCGGGGACAGCAGACTCATGCAGAACAGCGCGACGATCAGGATCGAGGCACCCGGGATCACCAGCGGCTTCGGTCCGACCCGGTCGTAGAGGCGCCCCACGAAGGGCGCCATCAGCGCCATCAGCAGACCGCCCGGAAGCATGATCAGACCGGTCTGCAGCGTGTCCAGTCCGCGGATGGTCTGCAGGAACAGCGGCAGCAGGATCAGCGCGCCGAAGAGCGCGATCATCATCAGCAGCATCATGCCCAGGGCACGGGTGTACATGGTGAAGGCGAAGGGCTTCAGGTTCAGCAGGGCTGAGTCGGTCTTCTGCAGCTTCACCTGGAGCAGCGCGAAGGAGATCAGGCAGAGCACGCCGACCACGAGGACCCCGATGGCCAGCGGGTCCACGCTCGGAGCCGCGTCCGCGGAGACCTCCTGGGTGCCGTGTCCGCCGCCGATCTGGCTGATCCCGTAGACCACGCCGCCGAAGCCGGGGACTGCGAGCAGCAGCGAGGGGATGGAGAGCCGCTTGCCCGCCGTGCCGGGGTCCTTGTTCAGCCGCGGCCGGCCCAGGAACAGCGCCATCACCGCGATGGGCAGGATCACCAGGAAGAGCCAGCGCCAGTCGGCGAGATGCAGGATCAGACCCGAGAGCGCCGGCCCGGTCGCCGGAGCCACCGAGATCACGATCGAGATGTTGCCCATGACCACGCCGCGGCGGCGCAGCGGCACCAGGGTGAGCACGGTGGTCATCATCAGCGGCAGCATGATCGCGGTGCCGCTGGCCTGGACCACCCGGCCCGCCAGCAGAACCTCGAAGCCCGGGGCGGCGGCCGCGAGCGCGGTGCCGAGGATGAAGAGGCCCATCGCGGCGGTGAAGACCGCACGCAGGCTGTAGCGCTGCATCAGGAATCCGGTGATCGGAATCACGGTGGCCAGGGTCAGCATGAACGCCGTGGTGAGCCACTGGATCGTCGGCTCGGTGACCTGGAACTCTTCCATGAGCGGCTGCAGCGCGACGTTCATCAGGGTCTCGTTGAGGATCATCACGAAGGTGGAGACCAGCAGCGCACCGATGGTGAGCTTGTCGGCCGAGGGCAGCCGGCCGTCGTCGTGCGGAGGTGTGGGAGCCGCACCTGGAGCCTTCACCTGCGATGGGACATGATTCGGTGAAGCGGGCACGGATCCTCCATAGAACACTAAAGAACCCCAGAGCGGGTCACCACTGGGGTGATACCACTCTGGGGTTGAAAGAGCCCCCTGCCGGGTTCGAACCGACGACCTGCTGTTTACAAGACAGCTGCTCTACCAGCTGAGCTAAGGAGGCGCAGCGCCCTGCCATGCAGGGCGCCAGTCACTGATGGTATCAGTTCCTCAACATCAGCTTTCGGACTGGTATTCCTCGATGTGCTCATCGACCAGTTCGCGGAACGGACGCTCGGAGTCGGCCCAGGAGACTTCGTCCACGTACACGCTCGGGGTGCCTTCGATGCCGGCGGCCTGGGCGTGGCGGGTGGTGTAGCTGGCGAAGGCGCGGTAGGTGCCGTCCTCGATGCATTCACCGATGTCAGCGCCGAAGGTCTCGTCGGCCAGCTGGGTGAGCTGGTCGTTGGACATCTCATCGTTGTTGACCCGGTTGGCGGTGACCGCTCCGAGGTACTCGGAGTAGCTCTCCGGGGACTCCTCCGCCATGCAGGCGAAGGCGTTGGCCGCACGAGCGGGGTAGTTCGTGGAGGAGGAGAGGTAGGCGACCGAGCGGTACTCCACGGTGACCAGACCCTCGTCGAGCCACTCGCCCATCTGCGCCGAGTGCTCGGCTTCGAAGTTGGCGCAGTGGATGCAGTAGGCGTCGGTGTAGATGATGATGTGCGGAGCTTCGCCAGCTTCACGCTCAGCAACCCCGGGAGGCAGCTCGGAATCGGGGTCCTCGACGTTGGATGCGTCGATCTGGCCGAGGTCGTCGCCCTCGGCGAGCTCGGTGGAGGAGCTCAGCACGAATCCGCCCTGCTCGTTGGCGGCCGCGGGGGCCGGGCCCTCGCTGGGCGCCGCCCCGGAGTCATCACGGTTGAGCACGAAGATGGTCAGTCCCACGACGACGGCGAGCGCCACCACGACGACGCCTACGCGCAGCAGCACCGAGGTGAGCTTCTGCTTACGCTCCTGCTCCTGCTGCATCTTGCGGGCCTGTTCGCGCGCATTGGCGCTGCGAGGGGATTCTGAGCTGCGAGCCATGGTCTTCTCCGGTGACTGATGTGGATCATGACTGTCCCGGCGTGCCTGGACAGTGATCGGTGTGTGGCTGATGTCGTGATCGTGCCGTGATCGGGATCCGGCAGTGCTCAAGATACAGGGTCAGGCTCAGGCCGGATACCAGGGTATAGGCTCATGACGATGGCTCCGCTGTCGCCAGGGGGTGTCTGCAGCTACGCATGAAAGGTGTGTCTCGTGCCAGAGAATATCGAGAACGGCAACGGCTATGACTTCGTGGTGGTGGCCAACCGTCTGGCCGTCAATCACGTCACGAACGAGGATGGGACCACCGGCTGGGAGCGCTCCCCCGGCGGCCTGGTCACTGCCCTGGCTCCGCTGATGGAGAGCTCAGAAGGCGCCTGGGTCGGTTGGCACGGCGCTGCCGACGACGTCCTGGAGCCCTTCGACCACGGCGACATGCATCTGGTTCCGGTGCCGCTGACCGGCGATGACATCGAAGATTATTACGAAGGATTCTCCAACGGCACGCTCTGGCCGCTCTACCACGACGTGATCGCTCGTCCGGATTTCCACCGGCACTGGTTCGAGGCCTACCGCCGGGTCAACCAGCGCTTCGCCGAGCACACCGCCGAGGTCGCCGCCCACAAGGCCACCGTCTGGGTCCAGGACTACCAGCTGCAGCTGGTGCCCGCGATGCTGCGCGACCTGCGCCCCGATCTGACCATCGGCTTCTTCAACCACATCCCGTTCCCTCCCCCGGGGCTCTTCGCACAGCTGCCCTGGCGCCACTCGGTGCTGCGCGGACTGCTCGGGGCGGACCTGATCGGCTTCCAGCGCGCCTCCGACGCCTCGAACTTCCGCCGCGCGGTGCACAACCGGATGGGCTACTACGTGGAGGACGCGACGATCCACGTGCCGCTGCAGACCAACGCCCCGGATCATGGCTCCCCGCTGGTCGGATTCAACGCCGATGCTGACCGTGGCACCGCGGTGCGGGTGAACTCGGCCCCGCCGGCGGGGGTCGCCCGCCTGGTGGAGGCCAAGGAGTTCCCGATCTCCATCGACACCGCGACCATCACCGCGCTGGCCAAGCGCGAGGACATCATCGCTCGCTCCCAGGAGATCCGCGAGGAGCTGGGCAACCCGGAGACCGTGCTGCTCGGGGTGGATCGACTGGACTACACCAAGGGCATCCGGCACCGGATGAAGGCCTACGAAGAGCTGCTGCAGAACGGGTCGCTGACCGTGGGCCAGGTCTGCATGGTCCAGGTGGCGAGCCCCTCCCGTGAGGGGGTGGAGAGCTACCGCCTGCTCAAGGAGGAGATCGAACAGACCGTGGGCCGGATCAGCGGCGAGTTCGACACGCTCTCCCACCCGGCCATCCGCTACCTCCACCACTCCTACCCGGTCGAGGAGATGGTGGCGCTCTACATGGCCGCCGACGTGATGCTGGTGACCGCGCTGCGCGACGGGATGAACCTGGTGGCCAAGGAATATGTGGCGGCACGGCGCGGCGACGACGGCGTGCTGGTGCTCTCGGAGTTCACCGGCGCCGCCGATCAGCTGCGCCAGGCGCTGCTGATCAACCCCCATGACGTCGAGGAGCTCAAGGCCGCCATCCTGCGCGCGACCACCATGGACAGCGACGACGCCAGCGCACGGATGGAGAATCTGCGCCGCCAGGTGGTCCACCACGACGTGCGGCGCTGGGCGACTGACTTCCTGGACCGTCTGGGCGAGCTCACCGGCTCCGCGATCGTGAAGGGCTGAGCATGGAGGCGTCGCTGAACATGGAGCAGTCGCTGAGCATCGCCCTGGAGCGATTCGCCGATCTCCCCAAGATCCTCATCGCCCTGGACTTCGACGGATGCGTGGCCGAGCTGGTCTCCCACGCCGCCGCCGCACGGCCGGTCCCGGAGAACGCCGCGGCCATCGCAGCCCTGGCAGAGATGGAGGGCGTGGACATCGCCTACGTCTCCGGGCGGTCGCTGGAGTCGCTGCGCGAGCTGGCCAAGCCGCCCCACGGCGCGCTGCTGATCGGCTCCCACGGCGCGGAGAAGGACCTCGGCGAGGATGCCCCAGGACTGGAGCTGAACACCACCGAGACGATGGCCCGCGAACAGATCATCTCCACCCTCGAGGAGGTGGCCGCCGACGCCGAGGGCGCCTGGGTGGAGCACAAGCCCGCCGGTGCCGCCCTGCACGTGCGCAAGGTGGCAGGAGATGAACTGGGTGAACGGGTCCTCGAACACGGCCGGGCAGCGTTGTCGCTGGTCGACGGCGCCTACCTGAAGAACGGCAAGAAGGTGCTGGAGTCCGTCGTCGTCCTGGCCACCAAGGGCGAGGGGATCACCGAGCTGCGGGAGCACACCGCCCCTGACGCGGTCCTCTTCGCCGGTGACGATGTCACCGATGAACACGGCTTCGCGGTCCTCGACGGCGAAGACATCGGCATCAAGGTGGGCGACGGCGAGACCGCGGCCGGCCACCGGATCGCCGAGCCGAGAGATCTCGCCGCGGTGCTGCGCCTCATCGCGCAGCGACGCAGCACCTCCCGCTCGGACACCCGCCCGACACCCTAAGGACTGCCCATGATGACCATCCCCGGTCTCGGACTCACCGCCTCAGGAACCATTCCTCAGGAGCTGCTGGACCTTCCCTGGCATCTGCCGCTGGAGGAGTGGCCCGAGGACATCATCGCCGCCCTGCCGCGCGGCATCTCCCGGCACATCGTGCGCTTCGCCTACCTGGGTGGATCGGTGATCGCGGTCAAGGAGACCTCTGAGCGGGCCGCACGGCACGAGTACCGGATGCTGCGTCAGCTGGGCAAGCTCGGGGCCCCCTGCGTGAAGCCCGTGGCCGAGGTCACCGGCCGCACCACCCCGGAGGGCGAAGAGCTCTCTCCTGCCCTGGTCACCCGGCACCTGCGCTTCTCCCTGCCCTACCGGGCGGTGTTCAACCAGATGATGCGCAAGGAGACGCTGCGGCGGCTGATCCACGCGCAGGCGCTGCTGATGGTGGAGCTGCACCTGATCGGCTTCTACTGGGGCGACGTCTCCCTGTCCAACACGCTCTTCCGGCGCGACGCCGGTGCCTTCGCCGCCTACCTGGTGGACGCCGAGACCGGTGAGATCCACCCGAAGCTCTCCACCGGTCAGCGCGAGCACGACCTCGACGTGGCCCAGGTGAACATCGCCGGGGAGCTCATGGACCTGATGGAGGGCGGCATGGTGGACGAGGACGTGGATCCGATCGCCACCTCGCACCAGTTCATCGACGCCTACCGCGGACTGTGGCAGGAGCTCACCGGTGACACCGCCTTCAACCCGGACCAGCAGTGGCTCATCGAGGAGCGGATCCGGAGGCTCAACGAGCTGGGCTTCGACGTCGAGGAGTATGACATCCGCACCATGCGTGAGGATTCCAAGCTCCTGCTCCGCCCGAAGGTGGTCGACCCCGGCCACCACCAGCGGCGACTGATGAACCTGACCGGACTCGACGTCCAGGAGAACCAGGCCCGGCGGCTTCTCGGCGCGATCGACGCCTACCGGGCCCAGACCGACCCGCATGGGGACGAGGCGGTGGCGGCCCACATGTGGACCCAGCAGGTCTTCGAGCCGATGATCTCCCAGATCCCCAAGGAGCTGCGCAACAAGCTGGAGCCGGCCGAGATCATGCACCAGCTCATCGATCACCGCTGGCGGCTCTCCGAGCGGGAGCACCGCGATATCAGCCTGGACCAGGCACTTCCCTCCTTCATCGACGAGGAGCTCAAAGGCCTGCGCGACGAGGCCACGCTGATGATCAATCCTCCCGGGGACGTGATCGATCAGCTGGACCGGCTCAACCGTGGCGAGGGCTGAGCCGGCTCATCCGGCGGCCGATCTCCACCGCGGTGCGGCGCATCAGCGGCACCGCGTGCCGGACGAAGCTGTCGTGCATCCGTCCGGTGGGCCCGGAGACGGAGAGTCCCATGGGTGAGGGTCCGTGCGGGACGACGACGGCGAGGCAGCGCACTCCCATCTCCTGCTCCTCGTCGTCGAGGGCGTAGCCCTGGGCGGCGATCCGCGGCAGCTGCTCCAGCAGCGCATGCGGGCGGGTCAGCGTCTTCTCGGTCAGCGAAGGCATGCCGGTGGCGGCGAGGATCTCGCGCACCCGCACCGGGTCCATCCCGGCCAGCAGCGCCTTGCCCACTCCGGTGGAGTGCAGGTGCGCTCGGCGCCCCACCTCGGTGAACATCCGCATCGTGTGCGGCGAGGGGACCTGCCCGATGTAGACGATCATCTCCGATTCCATGGCCGCCAGATTCACGCTCTCACCGAGCTCCGACACCAGTGCCTGCATCTGCGGCACAGCGGGTCCGCCGAGCTGCCGGGTGGCGGACTCCCCCAGCGGCACCAGGTTCGCACCCAGCGCGTAGCGCCTGTCGCTGAGCTGATGGACCACCCCCACACCCATCAGCGTGTGCAGGAGCCGGTGCACCGTGGGCCCGGCGAGACCCGTGGCGGCCTTCAACTCCCCGGCCGTCGCGGACCCGCCCAGGCCGGCCAGCACATTGAGCAGATTGAAGGCGCGCTCCACGACCTGCACCCGCTGAGAGTCCGCATTGCGGACATTGGCTTCCATGATGCGAACTCTATGCCAAGAATGGTGTGAGCGAGAGCACCCGCGTCGCTGTTTTTCGGCGACACAGTTTTTTCATCCCTGCAAAGGAGCAGCGCATGAGCATCACCATCCACGCCCCCTACGAGGTCCCGGGCACCGAGGCGATCCTCACCGATGAGGCCCTGGCGTTTCTCGAAGAGCTCCACACCCGGTTCGCAGGAACCCGCAACGAGCTCCTCGAGGACCGGCGCACCGCGCAGGCCCAGGCGGCGAGCTCCGGCACCGTGGACTTCCCGGCCGAGACCGCACAGGTGCGCGAATCGGACTGGAGCGTCGCCGAGCACCCGGCCGCGCTGCAGGATCGCCGGGTGGAGATCACGGGTCCGCCAGCCCCTGCCAAGATGGCCATCAACGCGCTGAACTCCGGCGCCAAGGTCTGGCTGGCCTGCCTTGAAGATGCGCTGGCACCGAACTGGTTCAACGTGATCGACGCTCAGCGCAACCTCGCCGGCGCCGCATCAGGAACCCTCGAGTTCACCTCGCCGGAGGGCAAACAGTACAGCCTGCGCGATGACATCACACTGCCGACCGTGGTCGTGCGGCCGCGCGGCTGGCACCTGCCGGAGAAGCACCTCCAGCTCGACGGCACGCCTGCCATCGGCGCCCTGGTGGACTTCGGACTGCACTTCTTCCACAACGCGAAGACCCTCACCGAACAGGGCCGCGGCCCCTTCTACTACCTGCCGAAGCTGGAGCACTATAAGGAAGCCCGGCTCTGGGATGAGGTCTTCAGCTTCGCCGAGGAGAAGCTCGGCATCCCCCATGGCACCATCCGCGCCACGGTCCTCATCGAGACGCTGCCCGCCGCGTTCCACATGGATGAGATCCTCTATGAGCTGCGTGATCACGCCTCCGGGCTCAATGCCGGACGCTGGGACTACCTGTTCTCGATGATCAAGTACTTCCGCGCCTCGGGCGAGAAGTTCGTCCTCCCGGATCGCGCGCAGGTGTCCATGACGCAGCCCTTCATGCGGGCCTATACCGAGCTGCTGGTGAAGACCTGCCACAAGCGCGGCGCCTTCGCCATGGGCGGGATGGCAGCCTTCATCCCGAACCGGCGCGAACCCGAGGTCACCGCCAAGGCCATCGAGAAGGTCCGCGACGACAAGTCCCGTGAGGCCGCTGACGGTTTCGACGGCTCCTGGGTCGCCCACCCCGATCTGGTGGACCTCTGCCGTGACGAGTTCGACGCGGTGCTGAAAGACCAGCCGAACCAGCTGGCCCGCCAGCGCGACGACGTGGACGTCTCGGCGGCGGACCTGCTCGACGTCGCCGCCGCGGAGGGTGACGTCACCGAGGCCGGGGTGCGGATGAACCTCTACGTCGCGGTCTACTACACCGCCATCTGGCTCTCCGGCAACGGTGCCGTGGCGATCCACAACCTGATGGAGGACGCCGCGACGGCCGAGATCTCCCGCTCCCAGGTCTGGCAGCAGATCCACAACGGCACGATCACTGCCGATACCGGGGTGAAGGTGACCCCCGACCTGGTCACACGGCTGCTCGATGAAGAGGTGGAGCGCCTGCGTGGGGAGATCACCGACGCGGACACCTTCTCCAAGTACTTCGAGCCCGCGGCCGGCATCGTGCGCGCCCTGGTCCTGGACGAGGAGTACATCGACTTCCTCACCCTGCCGGCCTACGAGCTGATGCCCTGATCGGTTCGGTCTGATCAGACTGGTCTGATCAGCAGTCTCTGCAGGCCATGGAGGTAGATACGTTCTGCCTCCATGGCCTGCGGTGCGTCCGGGGCCTGGCCGGCGGCGGTTGCAGTGGCGGTGGCGGTGGCGGGGCGTTCAAGCAGAGCCTGGTTCTGCTCGGTGGCCACCGCCCCCAGCGCGAAACGCATCACCACAGCGGTCGTGTCCCTTGCCTCGTCCCGCGGCCATCCCGCCGTGACGAGCCGTTCAGGCAGCAGCTGGGCCGGCGGCAGGCTGGCATCGAGCGCGTAGGCCAGCAGCAGCAGATCGCCCACGTCGCGCAGCGGCAGCACGAGTTCCCGGAACCGCAGCATGAGCTGCAAGGCGTCACCGGACTCGGTGCGCAGCGGCGTCAGGATCTCGTGGGCCACCGTGCGCAGCAGCTCTTGTTTGCTGGGCACGTGATAGTAGAGGGCGCCCGGGGCGACGTCGAGCTCCTTGGCCAGGCGACGCATGGACACGTCCTGGAGGCCGTACTGGATCAGCAACGATCGCGCCGTCCTGGTGATCAGCTCCAGGGAGAGTGCCAAGGGTGATAGCTCCTCACGGAATCAGGGGCGAAGAGTCGCAGACTCGAGACGGGCGTTGGGTCGTCACCGACGAACCTACAGGCCGCTGTCGCGGAAGAGCTTCTCATCGGGGTCCGTCATGGACTCTTCGATGAGCCATCGGTTGGTCTGCAGCGCCTGCAGGTTCTTGGACACCAGGGTGTCGCGGGTCTTGGCCACTCCCTCGGCCAGCAGACCGATCTGCGCCTTGAACTCCGCCGCGTGGCGCGGCTTCTCGTTGTCGGGCAGGGCCAGGAACAGCTCCAGGGTGCGCGGAAGGTGCCGGTGGATGGTCCGATTCACGGCATCCTGGTGAGCCGGGTACCGGGACAAGGCGTCCCAGCGCTCCACGATCTCCTCAAGCCCGACCACCATCATTCGCAGCTGACCCTGGGTCGAGGGCGGCAGCTGCGCTGACCGGCTGCGCACCGTGGCGCTGATCGCGGCCAGTTCGTCCTGCAGCCGCTGCTGGTCATCATTGAGCCGCACGGATCGGCGCAGACGGCTCTGCGCACGGCCGACGACGGCGCCGTATGTCCCTGCGGCGGCCGCACCGCCTACCATGGTTCCGGCCAGGATCGCCCAGAGGTTGGGGAGCATGATGAGCAGCATGAGACCGAACCCGAGCAGGAAGGCAAGCAGGGGAAGGGCGAGATGCGTACGGCGCTGGGCGTCGGTGCCCTGATGTTCGCCGCGCGAGAGTTCAGAGCCGATGACGACCTCCTGCTCATGCTGCTGAGTATCAGTACAGGATATATCGCGGTGATGGACAGACTCTGAACACCGAGGCGGGACCCCTTCCCGATGGAGATCTGCTTCTGGAAGAACGCCATACTGATTCTCGACCAGCGGTCAGTTGGGGTCTGAGATCTGCCGGAACGCGTCGCACCTGCCATGCGGCGCCAGCCCCGGAGACGTAGTCAGCTTGGGACTCATGGGTACGCTTACCGAGGAGTCCATGTCGGGCCGCCTGAGCTGCGCCGGATGCCGTGGTGCTGGGGCACCGAGCGCTAGTCGCTGGAATCCTGGACACCGGACGAAGGAGATCCCTGGCGCTCAGCGAGGGACCACCACATCTCCAGCTCCAGCTCCCGCTTGACGTGGCCTGACTTGGGCGTGTCTTTGACCTCGACGGAAAGGCCTATCTGCTCTTCCGCTCGGATGCGCACCCGCTGACCATCGAGAGACAGGTCGATATCCCCTTCCCGGATCTGGTCTGCGAGGACATTCAGGAAGTCTGCCAGCTCAGCACGAGTCAGCACCTGCTTCCCCTTGAGCAAGGTCCTGGCGTTCGATGACATATCGCCCTCCTGTTGTTCTGTGCCCGAGCCGAATCGGCACATTCGTATGTAGTTCTCGGGTCTCGGCCACCTAGGGGCCCGCGTCAGCGGACCCCTCCGCGATCAGGAAGCCGGGCGGGCAGTCCAGCGGCTCATGGCCGGACCGGCCTGACACCCATTGTCTACCGTGACGGAAGAGTTGGCCACCGGTCTTTGGCCTGGGACAGAGCCAGTCAGGTCAAGACCGGAACACCGACGCGCGCTCGGATCGGGTCAGGGGCTGGGGCTGTGCTGGGCCTACGTGCTGGACGGTGATCCACCCTGGGAGGACGGCTGCGCATCGACTCGATAGCGTCGCTCCAGCACTGCGACGACGAACCACGCCATCACGGCACTCACTACGGTGAACGGAGTCCCCGGAAACAACAGCACCAGGGCGAACCCGGCCGTGTTGTTCAGACCATGCAGGAGCGCGGCGAGGGCGAGGGAGTTGCTGCGCTCATAGACCAACGCTGTGATCCATGCCATTGCGACGATGCTCGCGGTGAACCCGCCGATGGTGAGCACCATGACCGGACCAAGCTGCCAGTACAGCATCACCATCAGCGGGTAGTGCCACACGGCCCAGACGAGGCCGCCCTTCCAGGCGGCGCCCCAGAAGGTGGCGTCGTGCTCCCGGAGCACGGGGTGCAGGAACCCACGCCAGCCGAACTCCTCGGTCCCGCTGGTCAGGAGGTTGGAGACGAAATAGACGCCGACAGCCCCAACCGCGGCGCTCGCGGAGACATCCGCCACAGCAATGCCCGAAGCCATGGTGACCACGAACGCAGGCACTGCTGTGACGACGGGTACGGCCGTCGCCAGGAAGACGGTCTCAGGAGTCGGCCGCCCCCAGAAGGGCCGGTACCGGCCGACTGCCAGATAACCGAGCAGCGGTCCGAAGACGCCCAGAGCGAAGAGGAGCTGCGGAAGGAATCCGGCCGCACCGATCATGGCCCAGACATCGACGAGCGTCATCTGCGGGGTGACCGGTGCCGCACGGACATCCCCGAGCCACCACCCCCCGATCCATAGCAACCACGTCCACCCGAAACTCACCAACAGGTAGGTGGCGACGCCTCGTCGAGCCTCCATATGAATAGGCTAACCAGGCGTGGAACAGCGGCCAAGGGCCGCAGGTCGACCCTCCGATCACCGGCCACGACTCGGGCTCGACCTGAGTGGAGGCGATCGACACCTGGCTGAGGTCTGAGCTGCCGAATTTCGGCTGGCCGGGCAACATCTCGTGGCCCGCCCTCAGAGGGGAATCAGACAGCAAGAAGGGCCGCTGCTCCTACATCTCTGTAGGTCAACGGCCCTCAGCCGACATGGTCGGGGTGACAGGATTTGAACCTGCGACCTCGTCGTCCCGAACGACGCGCGCTACCAAGCTGCGCCACACCCCGTAGTCCTGCACTCTGGAAACCATCGGCTTCCCGCACACAGATCTTCATCTTAGCCAGGAACGTGTCCACCGAGCAAAACAGCTGAAACATCCCTGGATACAGGTCAAGCCCGGTCCCCCGAAGGGGACCGGGCTTGAACCCTCTCTACCAAATAGTGTCCGGCGGCGACCTACTCTCCCACACACTCCAGTGTGCAGTACCATCGGCGCAGTGGGCCTTAGCTTCCGGGTTCGGGATGGGACCGGGCGTTTCCCCCACGCTATGACCGCCGTAACTCTAGAACAACACCACTTCCCACACCACCACACGCACCAGATCACCAAGACCTGACACCCGCAACAGGGGTACTGAAGATGCTGTAAACCTAAACTCACAACAACACTATTAAACTACACACACCTGCCATACCATCACACAGTGATGACGGAAGGGGTGGTCTGACTCTGACCCACACACCCACACGCCTCAAACAAGAGACACCATGGGCAATGCGGGGTTGTTGGCAGAGAACCGCCTAGTGGACGCGAACACGCAGTGTTCAATTAAAACTTCACCGAGCACACATTGAGTGTGGTGTAAGTGGTCGGCTTATTAGTACCAGTCAGCTTCACGCATTGCTGCGCTTCCACATCTGGCCTATCAACCCAGTAGTCTGGCTGGGAGCCTTCACACCTTAAAGGTGACGGAGATCTTATCTTGAAGCCGGCTTCCCACTTAGATGCTTTCAGCGGTTATCCATCCCGAACGTAGCTAATCAGCGGTGCACTTGGCAGTACAACTGACACACCAGAGGTTCGTCCGTCCCGGTCCTCTCGTACTAAGGACAGACCTTCTCAAATCTCCTGCGCGCGCAGCGGATAGGGACCGAACTGTCTCACGACGTTCTAAACCCAGCTCGCGTACCGCTTTAATGGGCGAACAGCCCAACCCTTGGGACCAACTCCAGCCCCAGGATGCGACGAGCCGACATCGAGGTGCCAAACCATGCCGTCGATATGGACTCTTGGGCAGGATCAGCCTGTTATCCCCGAGGTACCTTTTATCCGTTGAGCGACGGCCCTTCCACACGGTGCCGCCGGATCACTAGTCCCAACTTTCGTTCCTGCTCGAGCTGCCGCTCTCACAGTCAAGCTCCCTTGTGCACTTACACTCGACACCTGATTGCCAACCAGGCTGAGGGAACCTTTGGGCGCCTCCGTTACTCTTTAGGAGGCAACCGCCCCAGTTAAACTACCCACCAGGCACTGTCCCTGGACCCGATCAGGGCCCGAAGTTAGATGCCTAACAACACCAGAGTGGTATTTCAACGATGACTCCACAACCACTAGCGTGGCCGCTTCACAGTCTCCCACCTATCCTACACAAGTGATGTCAAACACCAATACCAAGCTATAGTAAAGGTCTCGGGGTCTTTCCGTCCTGCTGCGCGTAACGAGCATCTTTACTCGTAGTGCAATTTCGCCGAGTCCACGGTTGAGACAGCGGGGAAGTCGTTACTCCATTCGTGCAGGTCGGAACTTACCCGACAAGGAATTTCGCTACCTTAGGATGGTTATAGTTACCACCGCCGTTTACTGGGGCTTAAATTCAGAGCTTCGCCACAAGTGACTAACCCTTCCTCTTAACCTTCCAGCACCGGGCAGGAGTCAGTCCGTATACATCGTCTTACGACTTCGCACGGACCTGTGTTTTTAGTAAACAGTCGCTTCCCCCTGGTCTCTGCGACCACCACCAGCTCACCAAAGCAAGCCTGGATCACCAGGGTGGTCCCCCTTCTCCCGAAGTTACGGGGGTATTTTGCCGAGTTCCTTAACCGTGGTTCTCTCGATCGCCTTAGTATTCTCTACCTGACCACCTGTGTCGGTTATGGGTACGGGCGGTACAAGCCCTCGCGTCGATGCTTTTCTTGGCAGCATAGGATCACTGAATCCCCCACAAAGTGGAGTCCCATCAAGTCTCACCCGTATAACGAGTCCCGGATTTGCCTAGGACTCGGGCTACACTCTTAGACCCAGACAACCATCGCTGGGCTCAGCTACCTTCCTGCGTCACACCTGTTAATACGCTTGGCTCCCCGGTTCAGGTCCTGCGCTCCTCGTACACGTCGATCCCAAAGGGACCGCTCTAGCACGATTCGGGCAGTTAGTATCACCAGTTCACCATGGGCGGTCTTATACCGGTACGGGAATATCAACCCGTTGTCCATCGACTACGCCTGTCGGCCTCGCCTTAGGTCCCGACTAACCCAGGGCAGATTAGCTTGACCCTGGAACCCTTAGTCATTCGGCGGACACGTTTCTCACGTGTCTTTCGCTACTCATGCCTGCATTCTCACTCGAACACACTCCACAGACGAGCTTACGCTGCTGCTTCACCGCAGTGTTCGACGCTCCCCTACCCATCCAGTCCGCAAGGGACTAAATGCCACAGTTTCGGTGGTGTGCTTGAGCCCCGCTAAATTGTCGGCGCGGAATCACTTGACCAGTGAGCTATTACGCACTCTTTCAAGGGTGGCTGCTTCTAAGCCAACCTCCTGGTTGTCTAAGCAACTCCACATCCTTTCCCACTTAGCACACGCTTAGGGACCTTAACTGGTGGTCTGGGCTGTTTCCCTCTCGACCATGAAGCTTATCCCCCACAGTCTCACTGCTGCGCTCTCACTTGACCGGCATTCGGAGTTTAGCTGACGTCAGTAACCTTGTAGGGCCCATCGGCCATCCAGTAGCTCTACCTCCGGCAAGAAACACGCAACGCTGCACCTAAATGCATTTCGGGGAGAACCAGCTATCACGGAGTTTGATTGGCCTTTCACCCCTACCCACAGCTCATCCCCCCAGTTTTCAACCTAGGTGGGTTCGGTCCTCCACGCGCTCTTACACGCGCTTCAACCTGGCCATGGGTAGATCACTCCGCTTCGGGTCTAGACCCAGCGACTCAAACGCCCTATTCAGACTCGCTTTCGCTACGGCTTCCCCACACGGGTTAACCTCGCCACTGAGCACTAACTCGCAGGCTCATTCTTCAAAAGGCACGCCATCACACCCCTATAGGATGCTTTGACGGATTGTAGGCACATGGTTTCAGGTACTATTTCACTCCCCTCCCGGGGTACTTTTCACCATTCCCTCACGGTACTGATTCACTATCGGTTAGTAGGTAGTATTTAGGCTTACCAGGTGGTCCTGGCTGATTCACACAAGATTCCTCGAGCCTCGTGCTACTCGGGATACACTTACAGGCCGGCGGAACGCATTACGACTACGGGACTCACACCCTCTACGGCGAAGGACTCAACCTTCTTCGTCTATACGCCCGCACCTCAACCCTGAGGACTGGTAGATCCCCAACGAAATGTCCCACAACCCCGATCACGCAACCCCTACCAGGTATCACACGCAACCGGTTTAGCCCCATCCGCTTTCGCTCGCCACTACTCACAGAATCACTACATTGTTTTCTCTTCCTGTCGGTACTGAGATGTTTCACTTCCCGACGTTCCCTCCAACCGGTCTATACATTCAACCGGTGGTCACACACCATCACGGCATGCGGGGTTTCCCCATTCGGAAATCCTGGTATCAACGCTCGGTTATCAACTCCACCAGGCTTATCGCAGATTCCCACGTCCTTCATCGGCTCCTACTACCAAGGCATTCACCATGCGCCCTAAAACACTTACAAACATCATCACAGTAGCTGCAATGACACTCAACAATTAAGTGCTCGACTAAAAATTGACACAAAAAACACCAGCCACACCAAAGGCGTGACCAGCATGATTCGAGTATTTTGTTCAAAAGAACAAAGATGCTCGCGTCCACTATGCAGTTCCCAAACAACAACCCCCACCACCATCACCAACCCCGTAAACGAGGTCGACTACCTGAAGCCGAGGGCCAGATCTTGAAACAACCATTGTTGTCTCAGGACCCAACAGTGTGCCAAGCACCACAGACATATGACACCAGTCCTCTTTCCGACCCGTGAACCTCAGTACAGCAATAAAGCTGACCAAGACGGGCGTACCGGAGAAACCAGTGCCAAGACCATGATGACGATTCGTTGATATTCCACCCTTGAGCAAACCACCAGTCACACGAACGGCGACATGAAGTGGCGGACCCGACTCGGGTCCTGCTCCTTAGAAAGGAGGTGATCCAGCCGCACCTTCCGGTACGGCTACCTTGTTACGACTTAGTCCCAATCGCGAGTCCCACCTTCGACGGCTCCCCCCACAAGGGTTAGGCCACCGGCTTCGGGTGTTACCCACTTTCGTGACTTGACGGGCGGTGTGTACAAGGCCCGGGAACGTATTCACCGCAGCGTTGCTGATCTGCGATTACTAGCGACTCCAACTTCACGAAGTCGAGTTGCAGACTTCGATCCGAACTGAGACCGGCTTTTAGGGATTAGCTCCACCTCACAGTATCGCAACCCATTGTACCGGCCATTGTAGCATGCGTGAAGCCCAAGACATAAGGGGCATGATGATTTGACGTCGTCCCCACCTTCCTCCGAGTTGACCCCGGCAGTCTCCCATGAGTCCCCACCATTACGTGCTGGCAACATAGGATAGGGGTTGCGCTCGTTGCGGGACTTAACCCAACATCTCACGACACGAGCTGACGACAACCATGCACCACCTGTGAACCGACCCCGAAGGGAAGCTGCATCTCTGCAGCGGTCCGGTCCATGTCAAGCCTTGGTAAGGTTCTTCGCGTTGCATCGAATTAATCCGCATGCTCCGCCGCTTGTGCGGGCCCCCGTCAATTCCTTTGAGTTTTAGCCTTGCGGCCGTACTCCCCAGGCGGGGCACTTAATGCGTTAGCTACGGCGCGGAAAACGTGGAATGTCCCCCACACCTAGTGCCCAACGTTTACGGCATGGACTACCAGGGTATCTAATCCTGTTCGCTCCCCATGCTTTCGCTCCTCAGCGTCAGTAACAGCCCAGAGACCTGCCTTCGCCATCGGTGTTCCTCCTGATATCTGCGCATTTCACCGCTACACCAGGAATTCCAGTCTCCCCTACTGCACTCTAGTCTGCCCGTACCCACTGCACACCCGGGGTTGAGCCCCGGGCTTTCACAGCAGACGTGACAAACCGCCTACGAGCTCTTTACGCCCAATAATTCCGGATAACGCTCGCGCCCTACGTATTACCGCGGCTGCTGGCACGTAGTTAGCCGGCGCTTCTTCTGCAGGTACCGTCACTTGCGCTTCTTCCCTGCTGAAAGCGGTTTACAACCCGAAGGCCGTCATCCCGCACGCGGCGTCGCTGCATCAGGCTTTCGCCCATTGTGCAATATTCCCCACTGCTGCCTCCCGTAGGAGTCTGGGCCGTGTCTCAGTCCCAGTGTGGCCGGTCACCCTCTCAGGCCGGCTACCCGTCATCGCCTTGGTGAGCTATTACCTCACCAACAAGCTGATAGGCCGCGAGTCCATCCAAGACCGATAAATCTTTCCACCAGCACCCCATGCGAGGACTGGTCGTATCCGGTATTAGACCCAGTTTCCCGGGCTTATCCCAGAGTCAAGGGAAGGTTACTCACGTGATACTCACCCGTTCGCCACTAATCCAACCGTGCAAGCACGGTCTTCATCGTTCGACTTGCATGTGTTAAGCACGCCGCCAGCGTTCATCCTGAGCCAGGATCAAACTCTCCATTAAAAAATTAATAAGAGAAAGCATCCACAATCAACAACAAACAGACCAGACCCTGCCAGAAAAACAAGGCCCTCACGATCCATCCATCATCAACCACGGACACCAGTTAATGAATCCTTGGCTAAATTTGCGATCACTATCACGGGGGTGATAATGTCGCTGTTATAACCAAATAAATAATTTGGTATCAACAAACTTGGCACACTATTGAGTTCTCAAACAACAACCGCTACCGGCACCATCAGAAGTTTTTCTCTGAATCGCTCCGAAGCAACTTTGTAAGCTTACCAACAAGCTCCCGCTTCGTCAATTCAGCGTTTCCGCCGTCCTGACCCGACTTCGAATGAATCATTCCCAGCGAATACTCGCTGCGAACGACTCGAACTCGTCGTCTGCGCGGTTCTCAACTCTACGTCGCGGTGTTCGCCTTCGTCAACTCGAGGTCAACTCTGCATGAACACCACACAAACCGTGGTCTCGAACCCCCCGGGAACACATCGCTTGAGCCGATGACCAGCCCAGAAGGCCAGCGCACCGCAACAAGGAACAGATCCTGTGTGGGGAGAAGCTATGTGGTTATCAAATCCGGGGATCTTCGCGGTCCGCCTCAGCTTCCCGCCGTGCCCCCTTGAGCACGAGATAGAACTTTACACACGCCCCGCCGAGTCCGCAAACCAAAACCAGTGCGACCTGCATCACACCCCTGGATCCCCGTGACCTGGCGGTTTTCACATCGAACCCGGACTCATCCCCGATGGACCAGCGCG